>JBDLWO010000085.1:0-23003 GCA_039804245.1 Bacteroidota bacterium | reverse complement strand
TCGGGGAATGTATCGGGCGAACCGGTGAAGGATTTCTACGGAAACATCGAACGTCCGTGGGACGTACTTACCCGAAAACCGATAGAACCTGGCGGAGAGGAATTGAAAAAAAATGCACGGGCCAGAAGTTCGAGGCTTCGTGTGGCAGTAAAACAATAATACGCAGGGAATGGCCAATAAAATACTGAACGCACTGAATGTCAGCCAACACACCACAAACCTGGTGTTTGGCAATTTCCAGTTTCTGCTGTTTCTGGGTTTTCTGGTTATTGTCTATATAGCCAATGCGCACTATGCAGAGAAGGGTGTAAGGCGTATTCAGTCGCTCCAGAAACAAATGAAAGAACTCAAGTGGGAGTACACCGCTATCAAAAGTGAAACGATGTACAAGTCCATGCAGAGTCAGATTGATGTGAGCCTTGAGTCGGCGGGACTGGATCTGGCCCCGTCGGGTGTAAGTGTAATTCAAGTCAAACCTGATTAGATCGTATGCTGAACATCAAAAATGAGGTGCTTGTCCGCGCATACCTGGTCGCTCTCGGCCTGGTGATGGTGGCGTTTGCCATATTTCTGAGGATGTTCCAGATCAGTGTACGTGATGCAGCCAAATGGGAGGCCAAGGCCGACAGTCTGTACGTCAAATGGGTGGATGCTCCTTCCCAGCGGGGTAATATCCTGGCCGACGACGGATCGCTGCTGGCCACCTCGCTGCCGTTCTTTGACATCCATTTTGATCCGAAAGCCGAAGGGCTTACCGACAGGATCTTCAACGATCAGGCAGTGGACAGCCTCGGATGGCTGCTTTCAACTTATGTGGACAGGCAAAAATCGCCGGGCGCCTATGCCAACTGGCTCAGGGAGCTCAGATCGCCCGATTCAAAGGCCCGCTACGTACTGATTGCAAAGGAGTTGCCGTACGCCAAAGCAATGCAGATCAAAAAATTTCCCATTTTCAGGGAGGGGCGCAAAGCCGGGTTTATTCTTGAACAGACAAACCGGCGCGAAAGGCCTTTCCGCCTGCTCGCGCAGCGCACGATCGGATACACACGCGAGGGTGCACTGCCAGTTGGACTGGAGGGCGCTTTCAACGGTGTGCTGGAGGGGAAAGAAGGGAAGCAACTCGTTATCAGGGTGTCGGGCGATGTGTATCTGCCAGTCAGTGATCTGGCGGAAATTGAACCGGAAGCAGGTGATGATATTGTCACTACACTGGATATCAATATTCAGGACGTAGCGGAAAACAGTCTGCTCAAAGCTTGCCAGACGCATAATGCTGATCACGGCTGTGCCATTGTCATGGAGGTAAAAACAGGAAAAATCAGGGCAATAGCCAATATCGGCAAAACGGAAAAGGGCGAATGGTGGGAGACGTACAATTACGCAGTGGGCGAAAAGGTAGAGCCCGGATCGATGTTCAAGCTGGCCTCATTTATGGCGATGATGGAGGAAGGCAAGCTGCCCGCACTCGACGCCAGTGTGCCTGTTTTCCGCGGAAAGAAGAGTTTTCACGGTGAGGTGCTGGAAGATGCACACCAGCACGGACTCGACCAAATGACAGCGAAGCAGGTATTCGCACAGTCGAGCAACGTGGGTACCGCCACGCTGGTTGAACAGGCATTCGGAGCCAATCCGGCCGCATTTTACGACCACCTCGTCAAATTCGGTCTGGACAAGGCAACAGATATAGAAATAGGCGGCGAAGATCCGCCTTTTATAAAGGATCCGCGTGGAGTGAAAACCAGATGGTCGGGTACAACGCTGCCCTGGATGAGTATCGGCTATGAGCTGCTCGTTACGCCCCTGCAAATGCTCGTATTTTATAATGCAGTAGCCAATAACGGCCGTATGATGAAGCCCTGGCTGGTTCAGCGCACGGAGCGGTATGGAGAAACTATAAAGGAGTTTCAACCAAAGGTAATCAGCCGGAGTATCGCTTCCGAAACTACTATCAGAAAGGCCAGGGAGTTGCTGAAAGAGGTAGTACAGTCGGGTACTGCTGCCGGAATCCGTTCTGAATATTTCTCCATGGCAGGCAAAACAGGAACCACGCAGCTGAACTATCACCACTTTCAGATCGGCGACGGTATCGGGCACCAGGCTGCGTTCTGCGGGTTCTTCCCTGCAGATAATCCTGTTTATTCCTGTATTGTGGTTATCAGCGAGCCGCAGATCGGAGGGTATCACGGCGCTGAGGTGGCGGCCCCTGTTTTCAAGGCAATTGCAGAAAGATGCTATTCCATGAAGGCCGAACTGCAAACGCCCGTCAACGCCGGCAAAAGAAAAAGTCTTCAGGCCTCTCTGATGCCCAATGGCGATGCAGGAACGATGAATGAATTGAAAAAGGCGCTCGACTGGCTTGGAATGAACTATAAATACCCCGGTGAAAGCGGCGGCGACTGGTCGGTACTGATTGCAGCAAACGATTCCGCAAGGCTGGAACGGCGCAGCATCAGCAATAATAGTGTACCCTCGGTAACGGGAATGGGGCTGAAAGATGCTCTTTATCTGCTCGAGAACAGAAACTGCAAGGTGAAGGTGGTAGGTGTTGGTAAAGTGAGGCGTCAGAGCCTCGAACCAGGTACCGTTGCCCACGGTGCAACCTGCATTCTTTATCTTGAATAATCAAAATATTAATCAGAATGACGCTCAGCGAATTAATCAGACATGTTACGGTGGTGGCCCTTCAGGGTAACCCCGATGTCGAAATACGGCGGATCCGTTTCGATTCGCGCGCTGTTCAGCCCGGCGATGTGTTCGTGGCAGTGCGCGGCGTCTCGACCGACGGACATGAGTTCATTGAAAAGGCTGTCTCTAACGGTGCCTCTGCCATAGTGGCGGAGGTGCTTCCCGATGTGCCAACGGGCGTTACTGCCGTATATGTAGCCGATTCGGCCGAAACACTCGGCATCATGGCTTCCGGATACTACGGTAATCCTTCCTCATCCCTGAATCTGGTGGGGGTCACCGGCACAAACGGAAAAACAACCACGGTGACGCTGCTCTGGCAGCTTTTCACCCGAATGGGATTCAAATGCGGTCTTATTGGCACGGTTGAAAACAGAATCGGTTCGCAGATCGTACCCAGCACGCACACCACCCCCGATGCGGTAAGGCTGCACGAACTGCTGCGTGAAATGGCGGACAATCAATGTACACACGTATTCATGGAAGTCAGCAGTCATGCTGTACACCAACGCAGAATTGCAGGAGCCATGTTCACGGGTGCTGTATTCACCAATCTGACACACGATCACCTCGATTATCACGGCACTTTTGCCAATTATCGGGATGCCAAAAAGAAATTCTTCGACGATCTGCCGGCATCTGCGTTTGCACTGACCAACACCGACGACCGGAACGGAATGGTGATGCTGCAGAACACCGCTGCATCAAAATACAGCTACGCCCTCAGGTCGCCTGCCGATTACAAAACCAGAATCATGGAGAATAACCTCGACGGACTGGTACTCGATCTCGATGGAAGCCGGGTACACGCCAGGATGATCGGCGAATTCAATGCCGCCAACCTGACTGCAGCTTATGGGGTGGCACGGTTGCTCGGTGTGGATAAAATGGAGGCACTGACGGCTCTGAGCGATCTGCCGGGTGCAGAGGGAAGGTTCGACTACGTCAAACACCCAGCAAAAGCCGGATGTATCGGTATAGTGGATTACGCGCATACACCCGACGCGCTCGAGAAGGTACTTGAAACGATTCAAAGGCTGAAAAACAAACAGTCGAAGATCATCACAGTGACCGGTGCAGGCGGCGACAGAGACAAAACCAAGAGACCCGTCATGGCGCAGGTGTGCGCCCGATTCAGCGATCAGGTCATCCTGACCAGCGATAACCCGAGAACGGAAGACCCGGCCGCTATACTCAGGGACATGGAGGCAGGCCTCGAAGAGACAGACAAAATGAAAACACTCGTGATCCAGGACCGCGAACAGGCCATCAAAACAGCCGTCAGACTGGCCGGTGAACACGATATCATACTGGTAGCTGGCAAAGGCCACGAAAAATACCAGGACGTCAACGGTGTGAAACATCCGTTCGACGACAAACAGATTCTGATGAACTGCATGCGTCAGACCTGACGCCAAAAATATAATAGTGGAGGGACTATTATTGTGAAGAGGTTGCGGGGCGATGAAACATCGCCCCCACACCACTTTCCCATCCGAACTGACAACCAAAAAACTGATTTAAACAATCATCATGTAAACAACACTCACAAAGCATGTTAGTACACTTGTTCGAATACCTGCAAAAATACTACGACCTGCCCGGCGCAGGCCTGTTCAGGTATATCTCGTTCCGGGCAGGCGCTGCCATGCTGATTGCATTGCTGTTCTCCATGATTATCGGCAAACAAATCATTGCAAAACTCCGGAAACTGCAAATCGGCGAAACAGTACGGGATCTGGGACTGTCCGGACAGAATATCAAGGCCGGAACACCCACCATGGGCGGCATCATCATCGTGGCAGCCACGCTGCTGCCGGTTCTGCTGTTCGCGCGTCTCAACAATGTATATATTATTCTGATGATTGTCAGTACCGTCTGGATGTTTATCATCGGGTTTATTGACGATTATATCAAGGTGTTCAAGAAGGACAAGGAGGGACTGAAAGGCCGTTTCAAGATAATGGGACAGATAGGGCTCGGACTGATTGTAGGACTCACCATGCTGATGAACGACAACGTGGTTGTCAGAATGACCCCACGGGCCGCTGCGGAACACGGTTACACGGTTACTGATACCATTCTGGTGAAAAATCCGGGTAGTGAACAGGCTTTCACTACCATGGTATATGCCAAGGCGCCCATCACCAATGTGCCGTTTGTCAAAAATAACGAACTCGACTATTCAAGGCTGATGTGGTTCCTCGGCGACAATGCACGCGACCTGAGCTCGGTTCTGTTCGTCATCATGTCCATATTTGTCATTACCGCAGTAAGTAATGGAGCCAATCTCACCGACGGACTCGACGGGCAACTGGCAGGGGTTTCGGCCATTGTATGTCTGGCACTCGGTATCCTGGCCTATGTAAGTGGCAACTCGGTCGCTGCTGATTTTCTGAATATCTATTATCTGCCCAATACGGGTGAAATGGTGATATATGCAGCCTGTCTCCTCGGCGCCTGCATCGGATTCCTGTGGTACAATGTGTTTCCTGCACGCGTATTTATGGGCGACACAGGCAGTCTCACACTCGGTGGTATCATTGCCGCCATGGCCATTGTTTTGCGGAAGGAGCTTCTAATACCTGTTTTATGCGGTGTTTTCCTGGTTGAAAACCTCTCGGTCATCATACAGGTGTGGTGGTTCAAACGGACAAAGAAAAAATATGGGGAGGGCCGGAGGGTGTTCCTGATGGCGCCCCTGCATCACCACTATCAGAAAAAGGGCTACCATGAAGTAACGATCTCCGTACGCTTCTGGATCGTCCAGATTTTGCTGGCGGCAGCCACTATAATAACCCTTAAAATACGATAAACAGTCTCTGGCAGGATGAAAAAACGAATCGTCATATTGGGATCGGGAGAATCCGGAACAGGTGCGGCCTTGCTGGCAAATCACCTGGGGTACGACGTATTCGTGTCAGACAGGGGGGCTATTCAGGAAAAATACAAGAAGGAACTCGATGAGGCGGGAATTCAATGGGAGGAGAAAACCCATACCCATGATCTTGTTCTCAACGCCGGTGAAATAGTCAAAAGTCCGGGTATCCCCGAAAATTCGGACGTGATGAAGGCCGTACGCGCACGCGGAATCAACGTCATCGGAGAGATAGAGCTCGGATACCGCCACGCAGGCAAATGCAGCATTGTTGCCATTACCGGTACAAACGGAAAAACCACCACCACAGAGTTGACTTATCACCTGTTGCACACTGCCGGGCTCAACGTGAGGAAGGGTGGCAATGTGGGCAATTCATTTGCTGCCATGGTGCTCGACGATCTCCGAAATCCGTCGCAAGCCACTCCTGACCGCGTTTTTGTACTGGAAGTGAGCAGCTTTCAGCTAGATGATATTCAGCAGTTCAGGCCCCGGATCGCGCTTTTGCTCAATATAACACCCGATCACCTCGATCGGTACGATTACAAACTGGGAAACTACGCCCGCGCCAAATTCAGAATCTGTATGAATCAGAAGCGGGGTGACAAGTTCATTTATAACGGGTTTGACCCGATAATCGCTGAATATTTTGAGGCCCCCGCCTCAGGTTTAAAATCCACTCCCATCCGGAAGGGCTTCTGCAAAAACGGAAGTATTCGGGTGGGGGTGAACCGATTTGATATGACAACCGGTAATCTGAGGGGCCCTCACAATATGTTCAATGCAGTATGTGCCATTCGCGTGGCCACCCTGCTGAAGGCCGATCCCGCAAAAATCCAGGCAGGGCTCGACACATTCACGCCCCCCGAACACCGCCTTGAAAAAGTGTCGGTCACCGGTGGTGTCACCTGGATCAATGACTCGAAGGCCACCAATGTGGACTCCACATTCTATGCACTTCAGGCTATGGAAACACCAACGGTCTGGATTGTTGGTGGTCAGGACAAGGGCAATGATTACACGCTGCTGATGCCTTTGGTGAAGAAAAAAGTGCGGGCCATCGTTTGTATGGGGCTCGACAACAGCAAAATCAAGGCGGCATTCGGCGGCCTGAGCAAACCAACGATCGAAACGGCAAGTGCAGAGGAGGCTGTGAAAGCGGCAGCCGGACTTGCACAGGAGGGCGATACGGTGTTGCTGAGCCCGGCATGCGCCAGTTTTGATCTTTTTTTGAATTATGAAGACCGCGGCAGGCAGTTCAAGGCCGCTGTCATGAAACTTGATAACTAACTGATTTATGTCACTTGGAGCGCGCATAGAAGCAGAACTCAGAGGCGATCGTACCATATGGATGATCATCGCCGTGCTGAGTCTGTTCAGTATCGTGGCGGTGTATTCCGCCTCGGGCTGGGAGGCGTGGCGTTCCCGCGACGGTGATACCACGGCATTTCTGGTCAAACATCTGGTTATCATAGCTTTCGGACTCGTGGTGATCTACCTGTGCCACCTGCTGCACTATCTGCAGTACAAACGTATTGCACCGGTATTCATCCTGATCGTTATTCCTCTGCTTATGGTGACGCTGGCCTTCGGTCGGAACATCAATGATGCCTCGCGCTGGCTGAGCGTGGGAGGGGTGAGTATCCAGCCATCGGAGTTCGCCAAGCTGGCCCTGATTATCTATCTGGCGCGCGAGCTCACCCGCAGGCAGGAGTATATTACCAGTTTCAGAGATGCATTCATGCCCCTGCTGGTGCCTGTAGTGATTGTTTGCGGCCTGATTGCTCCGGCCAACCTCAGTACGGCAGCAGTGCTTTTTGCCACGTCCATTACCCTGATGTTTATAGGGCGAGTCAGCTGGAAGTATATCTTTCTGCTCGGAGTCATGGGAATCGTGGTACTTGCCCTGTTGATTGCCATAGGGAAACTCTATCCCGACAGCGGATTCGTGCGCCTCGATACCTGGATGTCGAGAATAGATGAATTTGCCAATGCCAGTGACGGCGGCTATCAGGTGCAGCAGGCCAAAATAGCCATCGCAAGAGGCGGTATTTTCGGTCAGGGCCCGGGGAACAGTATCATCCGGAATTTTCTGCCCTATGCACACGCCGATTTCATTTACGCGATTATCTGTGAGGAGTACGGACTTGCGGGAGGCACGCTCATACTGTTTCTGTACAGCCTGCTTTTTTTCAGGAGTGTAAAAATGGTTTCAAAAAGTCCGAAAGCATTTGGCGCATTCCTCTCCATAGGCCTCAGCCTGATGCTCACGGTACAGGCACTGGCCAATATGGCGGTAAATGTGAATCTGGTTCCGGCCACCGGTCTCACACTTCCACTCATTTCAATGGGTGGAACAAGCATATTGTTTACCTGTGTATCATTCGGTATCATCCTGAGTGTGAGCAAGTACATTGAGTCTCTGGAGTAAGTAAAGTTCCTAACCACGGGTGTTTGCACCCAAACTCGTCAAGATATGTCGAACGACGGCAAATTGAAAATAATGATCACAGGCGGGGGTACCGGAGGACACATCTTTCCGGCTATTGCTGTGGCCGATGCTATAAAACGGCTTGAACCGGATGCGGAGTTTCTGTTCGTGGGAGCCAACGGGAAGATGGAGATGGAGCGCGTACCAAAGGCAGGTTATCCGATTGTAGGGTTGAATATTGCAGGCCTTCAGCGGAGCCTGAGCCTGCGAAATCTTGCCTTCCCCTTCAAACTGATTGCCAGTTTGCGGAGGGCACGGCGAATCGTGGCTGAATATGCTCCTGATGTGGTCATCGGAACGGGGGGATATGCCAGCGGTCCGGTCATGAGGGCCGCACAAAGAATGAAAATACCGACATTAGTGCAGGAGCAGAACTCCTATGCCGGTGTTACCAACAAATTGCTGGGCAAAAGAGCCGGCAAGATATGTGTGGCTTATGAACAGATGGAGCAGTTTTTCGATCAAAGCAGGATCGTTTTCACCGGAAACCCGGTGCGATCCGACATTCTCGATCTGGAAAAAAAGCGCGGAGAGGCAGTGGCATATTACGGACTTAATCCGGAGTGGAAGACAATCGCGGTGATCGGAGGCAGTCTGGGAGCAAAGACAATCAATGAGGCGATGGCTGCTGCTTTCCGGACGCTGGGGGAACAGCAGGTGAATGTACTCTGGCAATGCGGCAAATTCTACGAGGGAATTTACCGGGATTCAGATACGGCCGGATTGCCCAATGTGAAAATGACGGCTTTTATTGACCGGATGGATTTGCTGTATGCTGCGGCGGATGTCATTATCTCCAGGGCAGGAGCACTGAGCATCAGCGAACTTTGCCTGGTCGGGAAACCGGTTGTGCTGGTGCCTTCGCCCAATGTAGCAGAAGACCATCAGACCAAAAATGCCCTCGCGCTGGTGGAAAAAGGTGCGGCCCGGTTGGTAAGAGATGCAGAAGCAGGGGAAAAAATGCTGAAAGAAGCCTTGCTCATACTTGAAAATGATGCACTCGCCTTCAGTCTCGGTGAGTGTATCCGTCAGCTCGGAAGACCTGACGCCGCCGACCGGATTGCCCGGGAGGCACTGAGACTGGCTGGAATTGACTGTTGAAAATGAAAAATATAACACTCGAAATGGAACGCATGCGAAATCTGAACTCCGGACTGGGGCAATACTGCCTCCGCCTGAGTGCTGCGTTGTCTTCCCGGGAAGACAGCACGGGTTTCCATTTCAGTGGATATATGCCTGAAAAAACTGAAGGAGAATCGGCCGTTGAGCGTATTCCGGCAAAGTGGTACCACCGATGGCTGGGAGTAAATACCAGAGCTGATTTGTGGCATTGCATGCACCAGGATTCGCCCTACTGGCCCTCCAGTACCGGAACGCCGGTAACCATGACTGTTCACGATCTGAATTATCTGGAGCGACCAGACTATTCATCCTCGAAAAAAAAGCGGAAAACACGACAACTGCAGCGAAAAATTGACCGATGCCGCGGATTGGTGTATATATCGGGATTTGTTCGGGAGCAGGTGAGCAGGCACCTTCACGTGCCCGCGTATGTGTGTGAGCGCGTTATTTTCAACGGTGTCTCGCCTGTAGATGCCTCTGAGAGCATACAAGTAACTCCCTACCTGTTTTCTATCGGGTTGCACCCGCTGAAAAACTATACGGTGGCACTCCCGCTGCTGGTGGCAGAGCCGGGGCTGAAATGGGTGATAGCCGGGCCTGACGTACATGGATACAGGGCCAAACTCGAAGAAACCGCCCGGGAAATGGGTGTTGCCGACAGACTGGAGTTTACGGGGGCGGTAACGGAAGACGAGAAGAATACGTTATATGCGGGTTGCAGGGCACTTGTTTTCCCTTCACTGGCCGAGGGCTTCGGACTGCCGGTGCTGGAGGCCATGTCGGCAGGAAAACCTGTTTTCATCTCCGACCTGACCAGCCTGCCGGAAATCGGAGGAATGGAAGCGTATTATTTCAGAGACTTTGAACCTGCAACCATTATTTCAACATACCGGAACGGAATCAGGGAATACGATAATGATCCGGGAAAAAAGGAAAGGCTGAGGCAGTGGGCTGGACGATTTTCATGGGAAAAATCGGCAGCAGACTATCTCGATTTTTTCAATAATGTGCTCGAAAGCCTGAAACAAGCCAAAAGAATTAAAAAATGAACTTCAGCGATCTGAACAAAATATACTTCATCGGTATCGGCGGCATCGGCATGTCGGCACTGGCGCGTTATTTTCTGCTGCATGGCATGGAAGTTCACGGCTACGATCGTACGGAAACTCCGCTGACCCGCGCACTGGCTGAGGAGGGAATGCAGGTACACTATACAGACGATGTGTCGTATATTCCGGAGGGCATTGACCTGGTAATCTATACACCGGCCGTACCGGGAGATCACAGTGAACTCAACTGGTTCCTTGAGCGTGGCTACCCGGTCAGGAAGCGAGCCGAGGTACTGGGTATTATCAGCAAGGCAAAGCGATGTGTGGCACTGGCCGGCACACATGGTAAAACCACGACTTCTACCATGACCGCCTGGCTGATGCGTGCATCTGGCGTTGATGCTTCCGCATTCCTGGGAGGTATTTCAGGTAATTTCGGCAGCAATTTCGTGGAGGGAAGAAGCGAGTGGGTGGTCGTGGAGGCTGATGAATATGATCGTTCATTTCTGCAGTTGTATCCCGAAATTGCTGTGATCAACTCGATTGATGCTGATCATCTCGATATCTACGGGAGCGAGGAAGGCGTGCGGGACAGTTATCGGTCGTTTGCAACACAGGTGAAAGAGGGTGGTGCGCTGTTGCTCGAGAACCATGTTGACATGGAAGTACCGGGCGCCCTGCGCTTCGGAACCGGCAAGGGCGATTTCAGGGCCGTGAACATACGGGCAGAAGACGGATTCATGGTGTTCGACTTTCAGACCGATTATCCGGGACTGCCTGCCGAGCTGCCGGCACTGAAGCTCCCGTATCCCGGGCTGCATAACGTACGCAATGCTGTAGCTGCCATTGCATCAGCCCTGCTGGCGGGTGGAAACCCCGGAGAAATAGCAGAAGCCCTGCGCGAATTCAGAGGCGCCAAACGCAGGTTCGAAGTTATTGCGCGCACAGAAAAGACAGTCTATGTGGATGATTACGCCCATCACCCGGCCGAACTGGAGGCAACAATAGCCGCTGCAAGACTGATGTACCCCGGAAAAAAAATTACCGGCATATTTCAGCCACACCTGTTTTCGCGTACGCGCGATTTCGCGGATGCCTTTGCTGCTGCACTGGACAAACTGGACAGCTGCCTGCTTTTGCCCATCTATCCGGCCAGAGAGCTGCCGATGGAAGGAGTAACCTCCGAAATGCTGCTGGAGAAAATGACCCTGAACAGCAGGCAGCTGGTTCAGAAACTTGATCTGTTGCAGGTGATCGGAAACAGCCAGCCGGAAATACTCATCACAATGGGTGCCGGAGATATTGATACCATGGTGGAACCCATTAAAAATCTGATAAAAACCAGTTGAAACACCCAAAAAAGTACATTGAATGATCAGTTTACCCCAAATCCGGTACGACCGAATTATCTGGTTGTTGTTCCTCCTGATAGTGGGACTTGGACTGTTCATCGCTGTACAGGAGAAAAAGGAAAACGAAATTGAGGATACCATCATTACAGTCACACCGCTGGAAGGCGGCGACAAACTGATCAGTGAGGGGGATGTGAGAGCAGCTATGCTGCGCACATTCGACAGTGACCTGAAGCGGTACAGATTAGATGAAATTGACGTGACAAGAGTGGAGACACTCCTCGAAGACGATCCGTTTGTGAAAAATGCTGAGGTTTATGTGGATCAGCACAATATACTGCGGATCAAGATAGAGCAGAGAGAGCCTGTTTTGAGAGTACTTGACAATAACGGGAACAATTATTACCTGGATGAAAACGGAGTGAAAATGCCGCCGAGTAAAAACTTCGCTGCAAGAGCGCTGGTGGCAACAGGAAATATATCTCCGTATCAGACTGATTTTGTTACCAGAAAGAAAAACAGCACACTGAAGGATCTCTTCAAACTGGCACAGGCACTGAAAGCGGATGAGTTTCTGGACGGATTTATACAACAGATACACGTGACCAACGGAGGTGAATTCATTATGGCTCCCCTGGTCGGTGATCAACAGATAATCCTCGGGTCGGTCAGAAGACTGGATGACAAGTTTCGGCGGCTCAAAATTTTTTACAGGGAGGGTATGCCTGCTACAGGCTGGAGAAAATACCGTTCCATCAATCTTAAATTCAACGGGCAGATCGTGTGTAAATAACGGATACCGCTCACAAAAACATAATAATGAGTCAGATTTTTAAAATCACCCTGTTTTTTCTCGCACCCGCACTCGTGCGGGCGCAGGCACAACAGGCAACATTGCTGGGACGCTGGGACGACCCCGCCATCATCGGTTCTGCCGCGTACAATAACCGGTATAACGAGGTGTGGAGTGTGGCGGTTAATGGCCATGAATACGCTGTACTGGGCTCTACCATGGGCACCCACTTCATTGACGTGACCGATCCGGAAAATCCGTTTCAGGCCGACTTCGTTGCGGGAAAGGCGCAGGGAGCAGGAATTATTCACCGCGATTTCAAGACTTACAAGCACTACATATATGGTGTGTGTGATGAAGGCGCCAGCAGCCTGCAGATCATGGATGTATCCACCCTGCCTGATTCCGTCAGGCTGGTTTACAACTCGGATCAGATAATTGTTACCGCGCACAATCTCTTTGTTGACACTGCGCGTGCGCGCATGTATGCATTTGTATTCGGCGGCGGGCAGGCTTACGGCTATGGCGGAATGGCGGTACTGAGCCTCGCCAATCCCGAGCAGCCAACCTATATACGCAAGTTCAATAACATACAGGGATTCAGCTTCGGACATATACACGACGGGTATGTGAACCGCGATACGGCATTCCTGGATGCCGGAGACGCAGGGATGTGCGCGGCGGACTTCAGCATTCCTTCACAGCCAAAGCTGCTCGGATCACTCAACAATTATCCCGGGCAGGGCTACAATCATTCCGGCTGGCTATCAGAAGATGGACAATATTACTTCATGGCAGATGAAAATCATGGTTCTCCGGTAAAAACGGTTGATGTCCGGGATTTCGAGGATATGCAGGTGGTTGACAGCTATAATGCCGCTTCGACTCCCACACAGATACCGCATAATCCGCTGGTAGCCTGTGATTACCTGTATGTGTCCTATTACTACGACGGGCTGCAGGTATATGATATCAGCGATCCGCTGAATGTGGAAAGAGTGCTGTACTACGATACGTCCACCGAGCCAGACGGACCGAGTTACAAGGGAGCATGGGGCGTAAATCCGTTTCTGCCCTCCGGAAATATCCTGATCGCCGACATGCAAAACGGCCTGTTTGTATTTGAGGGAGTTGGCGACAATTGTGTGGCGGGAACGTCATCTTCAACCGGAGAGCAAAGACCTTCAACTGCCCGACTGGATGTTTCACCTTCCCCTTCCAGTGGTTATCTGACAGTCAGCATCGGAGCGGGAACGGGAGAAACACTGCACGGGGTAGTGACCATTTCAGACCTGAAGGGCAGCGTGATTCATACTCAAACTTTTGAAACCAATGCATTTGATGTAGAGGTGCCCGGTATGATCCCGCCCGGATGCTACATTCTTCGCGTAAAAACCGCAGCCGGGACGATGGTCAGAAAAGTTATTTTTTCAAGATAATTTGTTTCATTGCTTCATTTTTAATAAACAATAAATTTTATAAATTATTTTTGCTGCGTGAAAGAGTTTCGGTACGCAACAAAAATAAACTCAAATCAAATCGGAACTCACCAATAAAACGAATGCATTATGTCGGAATTAGTCCCACAACCCCATGATGTCGTTGTAGCCCTCGATATTGGCACGACCAAGGTCTGTTGTCTTGCCGGGCGGAGAACTGCACACGGGAGACTTGAAATCATCGGCGTTGGCAAGGTAGAAAGTGCCGGCGTGTTGCGCGGAGTAGTGTCTAATATTGAAAAGGCGGTAGGCGCTATTAGAGAGGCTGTTGAAATTTGCGAAAAGAGTGCAAAGATGAAATTCAGCCGGGTTCATGTAGGCATTGCCGGCCAGCACATCAAAAGCCTCCAGCACCGCAGTATGCTCATGCGCGACAACGATCACAGCGAAATCAGCCAACGCGATATTTCCCGTCTGGTGAATGATATGTACAAGCTGGTGTTGCCGCCGGGCGACAAGATCCTTCATGTATTCCCGCAGGAGTATACCGTTGATTCCGAACAGGGCATTATTGATCCGGTTGGTATGTGTGGCGTCAAACTGGAGGTGAATTTTCATATTGTCACAGGACAGCACACGGCTATCACCAACATACAGCGCTGTATTGAAAGAGCGGGTATGAAGGTGGCCGACCTGACACTGGAGCCCATTGCCAGTGCCGATGCGGTTCTGAGTGAGGAGGAAAAAATGGCCGGTGTAGCACTTGTTGACATTGGAGGCGGTACTACCGATATAACAGTTTTTCAGGAAGGTCTTATCAGGCATACCGCAGTTATACCTTTTGGAGGAAATGTTATCACTTCGGATATCAAGGAGGGGTGTACGGTTATGCAGCCACAGGCAGAGAAACTCAAGATCAAGTATGGTTCTGCCATGGTCTCCGAGGTGTTTGACAACCGTATTATCGCTATTCCCGGTATCAGGGGGCATGAGCACAAGGAAATCAGTGAGAAAAACCTCGTGCGTATCATACAGGCGCGCATGGAGGAGCTGCTCGATTACATATTGTGGGAAATCAGGCGCAGTGGTTATGACCGCAAACTGATCGGTGGAATAGTGTTCACCGGAGGAGGCGCTCTTTTGCGCAATATGGAAAAACTGGCTGCCTATCACACTGGCATGTCCTGCCGCATCGGTTTGCCTTCCGACAACCTCGCTCACGGTTATCACGAATCAGTGGGCAGTCCGATTTACAGTACAGGTATCGGCCTCCTGTTGCTCGGACTCGAGGAGATGAACATGTCTTCGCCGGCAGAAGTTCAACAGGAAAATGCCGGTAATGAACCGGCCCCTTCGAATGCAACCGAACAAACCGGTTCCGGATGGATCAACAGAGCTGTCTATCGCTTCATGCAGTGGATTGAAGCTGAACCGGATCTTGATTTCAACAGGAGGAATCCTGTCAATTGATTAACCTCGGGCATGTTTCCATCAAACAGGTACCTGCCCTCAATGAAACATAAACATGATACATGATCTCTTAAGGGATGAACCCAGCATCATCAAGATAATAGGAGTGGGTGGCGCCGGCTCTAATGCCGTTACATACATGTACAAGCAGGGTATAGTAGGGGTTGATTATGCTATTTGCAATACCGACTCGCAGGCCATGAGCCTGAGCCCCGTACCGGTCAAGATTTCTCTCGGACAGTCGCTGACAGAGGGAATGGGTGCCGGCAACAAGCCCAGCAGGGGCAGACAGGCCTGCCAGGAAAGCATTGACGATATCAACCGCTTTCTTGGCGATGGTACCCGGATGGTATTCATCACAGCAGGTATGGGGGGAGGTACCGGTACCGGCGCTGCTCCCATCATTGCCAAGGCCGCTCAGGAACTCGGTATCCTCACAGTCGGAATCGTTACGCTCCCTTTCACCTTCGAGGGTAATACAAGGGTGGTAAACGGCAACGAGGGACTGGAGGAACTGAGGAAAAACGTTGACTGTCTCGTGGTTATCTCCAATGACAAACTGCGCGATATCTTTGGTAACCTCACTTTCAAACAGGCCTTCGGGCAGGCCGACAACATCCTCTGCACCGCAGCCAAGGGTATTGCCGAAATTATCACCGTGCCCGGTTATGTAAATGTTGACTTCGAGGATGTAAATACTACCATGCGAGGATCAGGTGTGGCCATGATGGGTACCGCCTCTGTGGAAGGCGAAAACAGGGCATTCCGTGCCGTCGACGAAGCTCTGCGCTCTCCATTGCTGATGGAAAATGATATCTACGGAGCCAAAAATCTGCTCGTTAACATCACCTCCGGCGTGAAAGAGGTTACCATGGACGAAATCTTCGAAATTACCAGGTTCGTTCAGGAAAAGGCAGGAGAAAATGCCAACCTGATCTGGGGTAACTGCTATGATGAAAGGCTGGGTGAAAAACTCTCCGTAACAGTTATCGCTACCGGATTTGAATCGAATGAACGATTCAATACCTCACGTCAGGCGGGCGCGCGACAGCCAAGGACAGAAGCGGTTACAAGGGTCAATCTCGAAGATGAAACTGATGGGGCCAGGCCAACGCAACCAACGCCTACTATCGAGTCGATCACCTACGGCAGTCTGTTTGACAATGTCGAGGAGACACCTGCCAATACGATGGAAATTGTATTCGACAATATCCTTGAAACGATGGGGAACATCCGCAATAACCAATCTGCCAATAGCGATCCATTTATCAGGACGGAAAACCCCGACGATATAAGTCCGGAAGAAAGACGTAAGCGAATCGAAGAGGCTCAACGCAGAAAACAGGAATTGCAGAATCGTCAGTTGAATGTGGTAAGACTGAGCTCGCCGCAGGCTATCATGGAACTGGAAAATCAGCCCGCATACATGCGCAGGAATATCCAGCTGGATGATGTGCCCGGTTCCAGTCAGAGTCATCTCTCAAACTGGTCTATCAGAGTCGGCGAAACCGGAGAGCCAACGCTTGGAGAAAATCCTTCGCTCCATGCCGATGTAGATTAATTCGCACTGAATCAGTATCAGGCTTCGAAATACTGCCCTGGTTGTGGGACAAGGGTGGTTGACCGGGCCCGGTATATGATTCACAGAATCATATTTTTGATTAATTTGAGCGGTTCAGGTGTGTGGGACACCGGGCCGCTTTTTTTTATGCCGGATATGACCCGACCTCCGCGTTTGTAATGTAACTTTACGCCCCGTAACAACGACTGCACGACTATGACCAAATATATCTTTGTTACGGGTGGCGTAACTTCCTCACTCGGAAAAGGTATTCTCTGCTCCTCTCTCGCCAAATTGCTTCAAGCCAGGGGGTTCTCTGTAACAATCCAGAAATTTGACCCCTATCTGAATGTGGATCCCGGCACGCTCAATCCTTACGAACATGGCGAGTGTTATGTCACCGACGATGGTGCAGAAACGGATCTCGATCTGGGGCATTATGAGCGATTCCTGAATACTCCGACATCACAGGCCAATAATGTAACCACAGGTCGTATCTACCAGACTGTCATCAATCAGGAACGTGAAGGTGCCTATCTGGGCAAAACGGTGCAGGTCATCCCGCATATTACCGACGAAATAAAACGCCGGATGCTCCTCCTCGGACAATCCGGCAAGTTTGATATCGTACTGACTGAACTCGGCGGTACTGTAGGCGATATAGAATCGCTCCCCTATCTGGAATCAGTTCGCCAGCTGCGCTGGGAACTCGGCCGCGAACACTCGCTCGTGATACATCTCACGCTGGTGCCTTTCCTGAAAGCAGCCAGAGAACTGAAAACAAAACCCACTCAACACTCTGTCAAGGAGCTGCTGAGTCTCGGCGTGCAACCCGATATCCTCGCCTGCCGTACCGAACACCCGCTCAACCTCGACATTCGCCGCAAACTGGCCCAGTTCTGCAACGTGGAAACGGCCTCTGTCATCGAAATGATTGACGCAGAAACGATATATGACGTACCGCTTCTGCTCCTGAAGGAGCGCCTCGATTCAGTTGTTATCTCCAAACTGCATCTGAAAGATACCAAGGAACCCAATCTGACCTCCTGGAAAAATTTCCTTGGTAAACTCAAAAATCCGCTCCACGAGGTAAAAATCGGCCTGATCGGCAAGTACAACGAGCTGCCCGATGCCTACAAGTCCATTTACGAAGCCTTCATACATGCAGGAGCCATAAACGAGTGCAAGGTGAAGGTTATTCCTGTCCACTCCGAAGAACTCGAAGGGAATTACAAGGATGTGAGCAAACTCCTGTCAAACCTGAACGGTATTCTGGTAGCACCAGGTTTCGGAGAGCGCGGTATTGAAGGGAAACTGACGGCTATCCGGTACGCCCGGGAAAACAATGTGCCTTTCTTCGGTATTTGCCTCGGAATGCAGACTGCCTGCGTCGAGTTCGCGAGAAATGTACTCGAACTCAAAGGCGCCGCCAGTACCGAGGTGGATCCCAAAACGCCGCACCCCGTCATTGACATGATGGCCGAACAAAAACAGATCAGCCAGAAAGGCGGAACCATGCGCCTCGGCGCTTACCCCTGCGAAATCAAAAAGAAATCGCTTGCACACGAGGCATACCAGTCACTTCAGATACAGGAGCGCCACCGCCACCGCTGGGAATTCAACAACAGCTACCTGGAGGCCTTTGAAAAAGCCGGCATGATGGCCACAGGCATCAATCCCGAATCAAAATTGGTGGAAATTGTGGAGCTCCGCAACCACAAATGGTTCGTGGGAGTACAATTCCACCCGGAACTCAAGAGCACCGTGGAAAATCCGCATCCGCTTTTTGTAGCCTTTGTAAAGGCGAGTATAGGATAGGCTGCCAAAAGCGTCCCGAAACGAAGAGACGGATCCCGGCACAGCACCGGAATCCGTCTCGGGTATAAACAAACTGACCAATCAGTTGCCCGGACAAATCCCGGGGTTCACTTCATGGCCGGAACTGATGATGGTATGGTAAAGCCCGGGATTAATGTAAGAAGTGTTGTAAATGACGCCTGCACTTGTCATCAATGGTGATATGTCACGCAGGTTATTCCGTGTATCGAGCATGATGCTGCCCAATACCACCCGGATATCCGCATTATCGGCCTGTTTACCGCGATTGGTAAGGTCGTAAAGCCCGAACTCCTGTACAAGCGCACTCACGCGAAGCGCATCCTGCTGGCTGTTCAGTCCCTGGCCGATCAGGTTATTGTACATGGACTGCAATATTTCGTTACTGAACACGCCCGGGGTGGCAAAAGCGGGATCATGCAGACGATATTTGTCAATCAGACATCCCAACATATCAAAATTGTCCTGCCCGGCAGCGTAGAGATTCCTGAAAATCTGGCTACCCCAGCGCTCATACAATAACTGGGACATATCGCGTGCCATTTTGGCTTCCTCGCGGGCAAAAAGCAGGGTAGCGGTCTCTTCTGCAGACAGGGCCTCCGAGGCGTAACGACTGTTGAGGCACTCACAAACAGGAGTGGGCACTACCGGACCGCGATCATCGGTCAGTTGTTTGCCGACGCCCAGCTGACCGATCTGAAGCGTATCAACCTGGCAGCCTGTCAAAAAGAGAGAATAAAAAGCGAAGAAAGCGATCGCAAAAACCGGGGCAAAAAGATTATTTTTCATAGCAAAAGATGTATTGGTGAAAGAGAATGCTTCGGGGTACTTTTGTCGCTGCAAAGGTGCGGCCAGACCGGCCCACCGCGCTCTGACCTGCGTTAGCTTCCGTACTGATGCTGGTTACTTTCGAGGGTGATGACAGATTTCAATCATCTTTTTCTACATTTGCGCACTTCTTTTTACCCTGATGGCGAAAACAAAACAGGACAATTCCTCCGAAAAAAGCACAGTCACCCCGCTGATGCAGCAATACCTCCAGGCCAAGGCCCGGTATCCTGATGCATTGCTCCTTTTCAGAGTCGGCGATTTTTACGAAACTTTCGGAGAAGACGCCATCAAATCAAGTAAAGCCCTCGGTATCACCCTTACCAGCCGCAATAATGGCGGTTCCGATATAGAACTGGCCGGTTTCCCATTCCACGCGCTCGAAACTTACCTCCCCCGCCTCGTGCGCGCAGGCTACCGCGTGGCTATCTGCGAGCAAATGGAAAAACCTGTGCCGGGAAAGGTGGTCAAACGATCTGTCACCGAAGTAGTAACACCGGGTGTAACCACCGACGACTCGCTCCTCGAACACAACAACAATAATTATCTCGCCACGCTCGCCTATGGCAAAAACGAGCGCTTCGGACTGGCATTTCTCGATATCTCCACCGGCGAGTTCTTCGTCACAGAAGGAGATGCATCCACTACAGACAAGCTCCTGCAAAGTTTCAAACCCGCCGAAATTGTACTGCCCAAAAGCAGGTTCAGGGAGTTTACCGGGGTGTATGGTGATCGTTTCTATGCCAATACGCTCGAAGACTGGATTTTTACCACCGACTTTGCCAGAGAAAAGCTGCTGAATCATTTCCAGACTGCCACACTCAAGGGTTTTGGTGTGGAAGAGCTCGAGCTGGCACAAATCGCAGCCGGGGCAGCGCTTCACTATCTCGCTGCCACCGAAAATACCCGCGTATCCCACATTACCACGCTGAGCCGACTTCAGTCCGACAATTATGTCTGGCTCGACCGTTTCACTATCCGTAACCTGGAACTCGTGCAGAGTAACCATGAAAACGGGGTTTCACTGCTGCAGGTGCTTGATCATACGGTGTCGCCCATGGGCGCACGGCTGTTGCGAAAATGGGTGCTTTTGCCCCTTTTGCAACTGAATATGATCCGGGAAAGACTCGATACCGTACAGCTTCTGACCGAAAATCAGGAGTTTGCACGGGAAGTGGAAAGAGAAATACGCGCCATTGGTGATCTGGAACGCCTGATGGCCAAAACATCGGTCGGTAAAATAAATCCCAGGGAAGCCATGCAGCTCCGCAGGGCATTGCTGGCCATTGAACAACTCAAGGATCTGCTCAGGGCACAGGCACTGGCTGATACTGAACTGACGGCCGTCATTGCCCGTATGGCCGAAACCCTGAATCCCTGCGCATCGCTGCGCGCACGCATAGAACGCGATATTGCCCCCGATCCACCCGCCGATATCCGCAAGGGAAACGTCATTGCCGACGGATGCAGCCCGGCTCTGGATGAACTGCGCCATATCGTGCGCAACAGCCGCGAATTGCTGCTTGAAATACAACAGAGGGAAATAGAAAGAACCGGTATTACCTCCCTTAAAGTCGCCTTCAATAATGTTTTCGGATATTATATCGAAGTGACGTCCAAATGGAAGGACCGCGTTCCATCTGAGTGGATTCGCAAGCAAACCATCGCCAACGGCGAAAGGTATATCACGGAAGAGCTGAAAGTCCTGGAAGCCAAAATTCTCGGCGCTGAAGAGAAAATTCAGGAACTGGAAGAACGGCTGTTTCGCGAACTCGTGGAGGAAATCGGGCAGTATATCCAGCCTGTACAACTCAATGCCCAGCAGATTGCCCGTCTCGACTGTCTTGCTTCCTTCGCCAGGGTGGCCGTCAGACAGGGATATTGCCGTCCTGAACCCGACGATTCTCTTGTACTCGATATCCGCGACGGACGCCATCCGGTGATCGAAACTCAGTTGCCCGTGGGTGATACGTATGTGCCCAACGACGTGTGCCTCGACCGCGACGGCGTGCAGATCATGCTTATCACCGGTCCGAATATGGCGGGCAAGTCGGCCCTGCTCCGACAAACGGCCCTCATCAGCCTGATGGCACAGATGGGCAGTTTCGTACCGGCCTCCAAAGCGCATATCGGACTCCTCGACAAGGTATTCACCCGTGTGGGCGCAAGCGACAACATCAGTGGAGGCGAAAGTACATTCATGGTGGAAATGAACGAAACTGCCCTGATCATGAATAATATCAGCGATCGCTCTCTGATATTGCTCGATGAAATCGGCCGCGGAACAAGTACTTACGATGGTATCAGTATCGCCTGGAGCCTCGCTGAATACCTGCACGACAACGGAAGGGCGAAGCCCAAAACGCTGTTCGCCACGCATTATCATGAACTCAACGAACTGGCCGAACGCCACGAACGTATTTTCAACTACCACGTCAGTACCAGAGAATCAGGACAAAAGGTCATTTTCCTCCGCAAGCTCGTGGAAGGTGGTACCAATCACTCCTTTGGTATCCATGTTGCCCGTATGGCCGGGATGCCTCAGCCCGTTGTGGAACGCGCATCCGAAATTCTGAAAAGTCTGGAGGCCAAATCGGTGGAGGTTTCGGAAGGGGAGAGCAGTCCGCCCGTTTCCAGCGAACAAATGAAGAAAAAGGTCAAAAACATTGCCGGGCCACTTCAACTGCATATTTTTGATGTGGATGAATTTACCATGCGAATCAAAGAGGAACTGCTTTCTCTCGACCTGAATACCATGACGCCCATGGATGCGTTATGGAAACTCAACGAACTGGTGAAAATCGCCGGTAAAAAATAATCCGCTCATTCCCGACCAATCGGCTGTTATTTCACGACTGTTATCATGAACGGTCGCAAATTGCCTTCAAATCATTACGGATGACGAGAATTTTTCAACAGCTGCTTTTTATCATTTTTTCTGTTTCATTCGCCGTCCCGGTGCTCTCACAGCAAACAGAAGACTGTACCAATGGCCTGGACGACGACGGTGACGGCCTGATTGACTGCTTTGATTCCGACTGCACCTGCACCGGGCAGTGTGCCGATTTTTATTATACTACCTGTAATGCCGACTGCTATTATGTGCCACCCTGCGGGCAGATATCGCTGGGTATCCAGTGGGAAAGTGATGCCAACACGGGCACATACTCGCCTGTAGTAGCAGGTGATATGGACAAGGATGGTATTCCGGATCTGGTAACAACAGCCATCGAAGGCCCTGATCTGTTCATAATTGACGGCGCTACCGGACTTACCAAAGTGCACGTCGTGGCGCCCACCGTATGGCCGGGCGGAACTGCGCCCGCTATTGCCGACCTCGATCACGATGGATATGGAGAGGTCGTAATAGTCGGTTTCGACCGTATCCTCTACTGCTATGAACACGACGGAACACTCAAATATACCAGCACCATCCAGGTTGGTTATCATCCCCGTTATCGTTACTCCGTTCCCAATATCGCTGATTTCGATCACGATG
>JBDLWO010000084.1:0-26111 GCA_039804245.1 Bacteroidota bacterium | reverse complement strand
ATCAAATACAGAGATTCGTTCCATAGCGTTAAAACAGGGCGGCAAAAATTTTGTTCTTTTGCGAGCACACTGAAATAATGACAAAACAAAAAAATGACGCCTACGCGGCACTTCGTGTCCGTGATTTCCGCTGGTTCCTCCTCATGCGCCTGATGACCACCCTGACTGTACAGATCATGTCGGTGTCTGTGGGCTATTACGTGTATGAGCTTACCAATGACCCCCTGATGCTCGGATTGATCGGACTGGCCGAGGCCGTGCCGGCAATAAGTATCAGTCTGTGGGCAGGTCATCTGGCCGACAAGCACAACAAGCGGAACATACTCGCGATATGCCTTTCCGTACTGACACTGTGCTCGGGCTCGCTGCTGACGCTCGCATACTGGAGTGAGCACCTGACTAAATCAGGCATACTGGGTATTTTGTATGTCATTATCTTCATTACCGGGATTGCGCGCGGGTTTTTCAGTCCGACCAACTTTGCCTTTTTATCTCAGATAATTGACCGCGACAAACTGCAGAATGCCATTTCCTGGAACAGCAGCATCTGGGAAGTGGCGAGCATCACCGGCCTGGGTATTGGCGGATTGATTTATGGTTTTGCAGGGGTAAAAACCACCTTTACCGTTATGACCATACTTTGCTCACTGGCGCTCATTTTCTGTATGCAGATACCCCCACGCCCTTCACCCCGACCGGTGGAAGGCGAATCGGCAGTAAAGCGAATAGCCGAGGGGTTGCAATTCGCCTTCAGCAATCAGTTGATTATTGCAGCTATTGCCATGGATCTGTTTGCCGTATTCTTCGGTGGAGCCGTTGCGCTGCTGCCTGTTTACGCAAAGGATATCCTGCACGTTGGTCCGGAGGGAGCCGGAATTCTCCGTGCGGCCATGTCCATTGGCGCCATCAGTATGGCCCTGTTTCTGGCGCACCGCCCGCTGGGAAAGGGGGCCGGCAAGATCATGCTGGCCTGTGTGGCCGGTTTCGGCATCTGCATCATCATATTCGGACTGAGTACCAATTTCTACCTTTCTTTCGCCGTATTGCTGGCGGCGGGCATGCTGGATGAGGTCAGCGTATTTATTCGGGCCGCGTTGCTACAGTTTCAGACACCGGACAACATGCGCGGCCGCGTATCGTCCGTGAACTCCATGTTTATTACCTCGTCGAACGAGCTGGGGGCGTTCGAAAGTGGTGTAGCGGCCCGGGCGATGGGCACAGTACCCTCCGTTGTATTCGGCGGAATGATGACCCTGCTGGTGGTAGGCATCACCTGGTGGAAAGCGCCGAAGTTGCGCGATTATCATTTTGAAAAAGAAGAATAGGACAATGAAAACAGTTGTTATGAGGCAATATTTACTGCTTGTGTGCATTCATTTACCCTTCTTCGGCGGGGCCCAGCAAACAGTTCCTGTAGCCGATCAAACTTTCCGGATGGACGGGCAGCATACCTTTGTATATGCCTTTGCAGAGGGCGATGCTGTGGAGCTGAGTGTCACGGAACTCGGCGGGAAAAAGATAAAAACAGTCGAATTTCTGCCATTTGCCGGGAGTACCATCTTCAGCGGCTATGAAACCGACTCCATCTCCAGGCAAACCATCCGTATTCCGCATACAGGTATTTATCAGCTGCGTTTCAATGAAAGCGGCGCCGGAAAAAAAATATGTCGTTTCACCCTGCACCGCACCCCTTCGGGCAAAGAAACCACCCGTTTCTCTACTGCCGTCCCCTGGGATCTGAATGAATTCCCTTCTTTCCGGGAGGTGCGCAAAAGTGTACAGACAGGTATGGATACGGTTATGGTTTCCATGAGCGGTCAGGTCACCGTAAGCGCCAGAAAAATGTACACCACCAACCCGGTAAATGTATGGCAGTTTACATTACCACCCGGTACCAGGCAATGGGCCTACCGGATTTCCGTGGGACAGGGCGCCAGTGAGGCCAGGCAGCTTGATGCCCGGAAACTCAGTCAGGCACTCCGCAGCGGCTCCATGAAGCTGATTACCTTTCAGCCCGAAACGGCACTCGCCGCCTTTGCACTTGGCGCAGCCATAGACATGACCATATCCACCACCGGAGAAGACGTAACCTACGCGATCACCGACTGGGAAAACTGGCAGAAATTTTCGAAAGAAGAGCCCTGTCAGGCATTTGTTTACCAGGGAAATATTAATGTGGATGTTCAGCGCAGACATACACCGCTGGAGGGTACGTATTTCTTTGCCCTCAAAAATGACAACCTGATAGACGACATCACCGTTACCCTCGAGATTGAGGCTGTAACCGAAAAACCGGTTTACGAGACACAGATTGTACTGGAGCCGGTGAAGTGAAGGGGGGGTAATGTACAGAAGCTGTCAGTAACAACAGAAGAAGCTATCAGTAACAACAGAAGAAGTTGTCAGGCTTGTCAGTACATTAAAAAGAACAACGTAACTTTGGGGTCCACAACACAGACATCCCTCTCTATATGCCGAATTTCGCCCATCTTCACTGCCATACGCAGTTTTCGCTGCTCGATGGAGCCGCCTCCATTCCCGGCCTTTTCAAAAAAGCCGCTGCTGATGGCATGAAAGCGCTGGCCATCACCGATCACGGAAATATGTTCGGGGCGTTTCAATTCGTGGCGGAGGCTGCCAAACACGAAGGGGTAAAACCTATTGTGGGCTGCGAGTTCTATGTGGTTCAGGACCGGCACCGGCGCACATTCACCAAAGAAGACAAAGACAAGCGTTTTCACCAGCTCTTCCTGGCGAAAAACGCAGAAGGATATAAAAATCTGGTGAAACTGTGCTCCCTCGGCTATATGGAGGGCTTGTACGGTAAATATCCGCGTATTGACAAGGAGCTGATTCTCCAGTACCACGAAGGTCTGATCGCCACTTCCTGCTGCATCGGTGCCATGGTACCCCAGGCCATCCTGAAAAAAGGCGAACAGGAGGCGCGAAAGGAGTTCGAATGGTGGCTCGATCTGTTCGGCGAAGATTATTACATCGAAATTCAGCGCCACCAGATGGCCGAACAGGACCAGGTAAACGAGGTGCTCCTGCGCTGGTCGAAAGAATACAACGTCAAGACAATCTGTACGAATGACTCGCACTACGTTGATCAAAAAGATGCCAATGCGCACGATATTCTGCTTTGTATCAATACCGGAGAAAAGCAGGCCACACCGCCAATCCGCGAGTTCATTGATGAAGGCACCGTCATGAAGGGTGGGCGTTTCGCCTTCTGGAACGATCAGTTCTACTTCAAAACACAGGCTGAAATGGGAGCGCTGTTTCACGATGTCCCGCAGGCCCTCGACAACACGCTCGAGATTGTGGACAAGTGCGAACACCTGAAACTGAAACAGGACATCCTGCTGCCCAATTTCGTCATACCACGGGAATTCCTGACGCAGGACGACTATCTGAGGCATATCACATTTGAAGGTGCCCGGGAACGCTACCGGGAAATCACGCCAGAAGTGGAAGAGCGCCTCAATTTTGAACTGAATACCATCAAAACGATGGGATTCGCCGGTTACTTTCTTATAGTCTCCGACTTCATACAGGCAGGCAGGGATCTGGGTGTATTTGTAGGACCGGGCCGCGGCTCGGCGGCCGGCAGCGCGGTAGCCTATTGTATCGGTATTACCAATATTGACCCCATCAAGTATCAGCTGCTGTTCGAACGCTTTCTCAATCCGGACAGGAAATCAATGCCCGATATTGATACGGACTTTGACGACGAAGGCCGGCAGAAGGTGATTGACTATGTGGTGGACAAATACGGGAAACAACAGGTGGCGCAAATCGTAACTTATGGTACAATGGCAGCCAAAATGTCTATCAAGGACGTGGCCCGTGTACTTGATCTGCCGCTCGACCAATCAAACGCACTGGCCAAGCTTGTACCCGACAAACCGGGCATTTCCCTGAAAAGGGTACTCACCGCCCCCCTGCACGGAGACGGATCTCTGTCCGACAAGGAAAGTCTCGTGACCGAGGATCTGGAAAACTGCAAGCGCCTGCGGGAACACATGGACGCTGGCGGCACCCTTGAAAGTACGGTACTCCGGGAGGCGCTTATTCTGGAAGGATCTGTCCGCGGAACGGGAATACACGCGGCCGGCATCATTATCGCACCCAAAGACCTCACGGAAATCATTCCGGTATGTACCGCCAAAGACTCCGATCTGCTTGTCACCCAGTACGAAGGCAGCACCATTGAAGATGCCGGCGTCATCAAGATGGACTTCCTTGGCCTCAAAACGCTCACAATTATCAGGGATGCCCTGCGTATGATTGAGCAGAATCACGGTGTAAGAATTGATATTGATGCGATTCCGCTCGACGACCCGAAAACTTATGAACTGTATCAGCGGGGTGAAACGAACGGCACATTCCAGTTTGAAAGTGCCGGCATGCAGAAATATCTGCGCGAACTGAAACCCGACAAGTTCGACGACCTGATTGCCATGAACGCGCTCTATCGCCCGGGGCCGCTCGAATATATACCCAACTTCATCGCGCGCAAGCACGGTCGCGAGGCCATTACCTATGACCTGCCCGAAATGGAGGAGTACCTGAAGGAAACCCTGGGTATATCTGTCTATCAGGAACAAATCATGTTGCTGGCACAAAAACTGGCCGGTTTTTCCAAGGGCGACGCCGATGTGCTCCGAAAGGCTATGGGTAAAAAACAAAAGGCCGTTCTGGACAAAATGAAAGGACAGTTTGTCGCAGGAGCGGTAGCCAAAGGCCATCCGGCCGACAAACTGGAAAAAATCTGGACCGACTGGGAGGCGTTCGCGTCTTATGCCTTCAATAAATCGCACTCCACCTGTTACGCTTTTGTGGCCTACCAGACAGCCTACCTGAAAGCGCACTACCCTTCCGAGTACATGGCCTCCGTACTCACCCACTCCCAGGGGAATATCGAAAAAACCACCTTTTTCCTGGAAGAGTGTAAAAGAATGGGGTTAAACGTGAAAGGTCCTGATGTAAATGAATCGTTCATTCATTTCGGCGTCAACAAACGCGGCGAAATTCGCTACGGTGTGGGTTCGGTCAAGGGCGTGGGTGAAGCCGCCGTGGAATCACTCATTGAAGAGCGAAAGAAAAATGGCCCTTTCCGCGATCTTTTCGATTTCATGCGGCGATGCAACCTGCGCACCATCAACAAGCGCGTCATGGAAAACCTCGTCTGTGCCGGCGCATTCGATGGTTTCGGACTGGCGCGGGCGGCATTTTTTACGGAAGTGGAGAAAGATACCCCTTTCCTCGAACGTCTGCTCAGGTACGGATCAGCCTGGCAGGAAGACAAAACGATGTCGGCCAATTCCCTGTTCGGCGACCTGTCGGATTCGGTCAGTATTCCGGAGCCCACGGCGCCCAAAGTTTCTGAATGGGGGCTTATTCTGAAACTGCAGAAGGAACGGGATGTGATTGGTCTGTATCTCAGCGGCCATCCGCTCGACGACTTCCGCTATGAATGGGAAAATTTTGCCACACCCCTCGAAAAAGTCGAGAATTACCGGGGCCGGAAAGTAAACGTAGCCGGATTTGTCACCAAAGCTGAACACCGGATCAGTCAGAAAGGTACCGGCTGGGGCCGTTTCACCATACAGGATTACACCGGATCGCTGGAAATCACCATGTTTTCGGAGAGTTATGCCAAATTCAAAACCTTTTTTGAAGAAGGTACCAGCGTATATGTTGAAGGGGAATTCAGGCAGCGCTACAACTCGGATGAGTTCGAGTTCAAAGTGAATAACGTCAGGTTGCTGGAAACTATCGGCGACGAAAAAACCAGTTCCATTACCCTGAAGATACCCGTGGAGGTGCTCTCCCGGGATCTGCTCGACAAAATAGAGCAACTGTGTGTTGCCCATAAAGGCAAACACACGCTGAAAATGGAATTTATTGACCGGCAAAACAAGGAGAAACTCTCCTTCACCAGCCAGGCCAGGAAGGTAACCGTAGGCAATGAGTTTATCGCTGCCATGGAATTGCTGGGGGTGGAATGTGGCGTCAACTGACGCCGTGGCTCATTCCACCACCAACTTGCCCAACCGCATGAACTGTCCGTTTTCCACCCGGTAGGCGTACACACCCGCCGGCAGGTTGTCGAGGCTCAGAGTTCCTGTACCATTCATCACCACCTTGCGCACCTGCTGCCCTTTTTCATTGAACAGCCGGAATGTGCAGAGCTCCTGTCTGTCGCTCATGAGCTGCAACGTACCCTGCGCAGGCGCCGGATTGGGGAATACCCGGAAATCAAACGATTCCTCCCGATTATCCGGGTTCCTTGTCTGAATACTGCTCTCGCGGGCAGCACCCGGAATTTCCAGCCAGAACTGCCCGGACTGTGTGAGCTGATTTCCCGTTGTAAATGTCAGATCTGATTGCAGTCCCGGCGTAACTTCATCGCTGTTATCGAGATATTGCCATACGGGGCCGTGTGCCAGTGCATCGCGCCGCCATAATTTACAGCTGTTGCCTATATCAGCAGGCAAACCGCCCGTCTGACCGAAATATACCTCGGCAGGGGCTGCAAAAGTGCCATTTGAGCCAAAATTATGCAGTATCCAGTAGTCGGAAAACTGATTGGCAGACACCCCGGGAACCGTATCGGGCGCTACACGCAGGCGCGAAACCACTACCTCACCGTTAGGATAAGTTCCCTGTGCCGGAAATACCAGTGTGAGACCGGTGGCACCGAAAGCGTAGCGTTTTTTACCTGCAGCCACATTCGACCGGAAGCTGACGCCCTTGCCCACAGGCGCTGTGGAGCGCTCCCTTTTGATGGTGGGCCCCACCAGTGATCCATGACGGATACCAACCTTGTCGAGTACTGGCCCGCCCGGTTCATTGAACTGATAGTAACTGATCAGTTCGGGAAATTGTGCCGGATCCTTGGTCAGGTGCATCAATTCTCTGATTTCAGCCTGGGTCAGAGACCTGTTATAAATACAGACTTCGTCAATAGAACCTTTTACAAAGCGTCCGCCCCACCCTTTGTAGTTACCGAGCCGGTTACCGGAGTCGAAATTGACCGCTGGAACCGTGAAACTGTGTTTTGCACTTTTCCCATTCACATAAATCGTGATACCGGTTGGATCAGCTACCATGGCTACATGGCTCCATTGGCCGGCCGGGGCTGTCAGGCCGCTGTTCCACCACCAGGCGCCATTGGGCCAGTGATAGCCGATCTGGTTCGACCCGGGAAGGAAGTTGAACCCTGCCGTAGCACCGTCATGCATGAAGATGGAGCTGTAATCAGGCTGAATCCCGTCGGGTTTGATCCAGGCAGTAACCGTAATTGTGTTGGTATTCAGGTTGAGCGGCGGAAGTGCCACGTAGTCTTCGGCGTCATTTCCACCGAGCGAAACAGCCGAACCGGGTATGGTATCGGCGCGGCAGGCATCGTTCACACGGATGTTGAGCGAGTTGGAATAGGTACCATTTACAGTCAGCGTGGCTGTGTAAATACCGGACTCACCGAAGACCACCCTGGGGTTGCGCACATGTGTATCACTCGCCCACCGGGGCGCGGGAGAAAACGACCATTCCCATGATGCGCCGTCGTGATTCAGCACCGAATAATCGTCGAAGTAAACCGTATCTCTGCTGCATCCTGTTTCCAGTGCACTGGCCATAGGCTGTACAATAATCTGGGATGGCTCGTACAGGGGCGCCTCCCAGACACCGAATCCCCAGGTACCATTTCTTATTTTGCCATCCCGGTAAAAGGGTTTCAACCGGTTTGTCTCGGCAGACAGAGGCAGATCGGTACTATATGGTTGCCAGTCGCTCATGCCATTGTTGCGGTAGAATATACCGGCATTGGTACCCAGATATACACCGCCATCAGTACCATACTGGGCCATAATATTTGCAATCCGGATATTATTGAGAATGGGGGTGGTCAGATTCACCCACGATACACCGCCATCGGTAGTTTTATAAATTTTTTTGCCATTGGAGCCGTAGCTGACCGACACCCAAAGTACATTTTCATTTTCGGCACTCAGCGCCATTTTTACCCGGTCGTTATTGTTGGGCAACGGAAGTTTGGTCAGTTGTGTCCATGTTTTGCCGCCGTTGTTGCTTCGCCACATGGCATCGTCAGTTCCATCCCACTGTGAGCAATAGATAACCTCCGGGTTGGAGCGACTCACCTCTATGTCAAAAACTCTGTTGTCACTGTTCCCGGGGAAAGTATAAAGTGACGTGAAGGACGTTCCCCCGTCATTGCTTTTCCATATTTTATTGTCATTTCCGAGATACACAATATTCCAGCAGCGGGGATCCCATACCATTTCGGAATTGGCGAAATAGGCATAGGATTCATTGGGGAACAAACCAACCGGAAAGTAAGTGACTCCATCCTTGAAGCCCCCCTTCAGACGGTAGCCACCAATATCGGAGTGATAGGTCTTTCTGGCATCACCCGGATTGACATAACCCGTTGCTGCCTCGGCTCCTCCCATACGGTAGAATTTTCCTTCGGGGAAAGACTCATGCCAGGCCATATTGCCATTGTGATAACGGCCGCCTACCAGTACGTCCTCGTTCCAGCCGGCATCGAAGCCCCAGTTATCGGATCCTGAAATACCGTTCATACGAGCATCCATGGAAGCGCCGAAGTTGGAAGAATAATTGATACCCCCATCGGAGGTAATCCACAGGTCGTTCCCGATAGCTGCAAGCGCCTGAATGTCCGGGTGACTCCAGGAGAGTCCGCCGACGTAGCCACCGAGTGGCTCCCAGGTCTGGCCACCATTGTTGCTTTTGAACCACGAGCATCCACCAGCGATCAGCTGGTTGTCGTTATTCGGATTTACCACGATGGCCATATCGTAGAAGCCCTGCGTAAACCAGTCTACCCCGTTGGCATCCATCAGATTGGTATGATTGGGGATGGAATAAGGCTGTCCGATATTATTGAATGTGTTGGTATTCGACCAGCTTGCGCCGTCATCTGCACTTTTGAAAACACCGATGTATCCGCCCAGGTTTCCACCTTCGCCACACAAATATGCATATACTTTGGAGGGACTGGAGGGGCATACGGCGATAATAGCGCCTGTAACCGACTGACCGGTGCCGGGTGTCCACCAGCCGGTGCCGGAATTGGTGAAGGTAGCACCGCCATCAATAGAAACCCTGAAATCAGAGCCGGAGCCACTTTTGCGGATAGTGAACACCGTGGAAGGATTTCCCGGCCTGAATTTGACCGTCCAGGTTTGCTGCACATGAATTTTGGTCCAGTTGGCGCCGCCATTGGTGGTTCTGATCAGCCCCTGGTCGGTAGCTGCGAGTACCACATCCGGCTGGTCGGCCCTGATAGCCAGTTCATTGATCCAGAGATTGTTTTCCGTGTAGGCATTCGTCCAGGTGAGTCCACCGTTGGTACTTTTGATTATTTTCCCTCCGGTTCCTGCGTAAACCGTGTTGGGGTCATTCGGATGAACGGCGACCGCTCCGAACGCTCCGTGTGTGATACCGGCCGTCAGGAGGGTCCAGTTCATACCCTTGTCAGTTGTTTTCCAGAGCCCTCCCGCTTCTCCGCCGGCGTAGAGGACATTCGGATCGGATGGAGCCACCGCGATAGAATAAATATTCGTTTGCCAGGTAACCACCGTCTGGCCGTCGGTATCGTAGGTTTGCTTTGGGCCCACGAACGACCAGCCGGCAGCGCTACTCCTCTGCTGAGCCTCCTGTGCGCGCAGGAGGACGCGCTGTTTCTCTGCAACATTCATTTCCTCCACCGTTGGCTCATGGATAGTTCCGTCGCCCTGCGTACGTGATCGGGCCCAATGCATCCAGCGTTTGTAGTACTGGGTGTAGCTGTTTTTTTCAAACGGATATTCCTCGTAATATTCACGGTAAGACTGCTGGATCTCCCATACATTCGGTGCATCAGACAATATCATTTGCATCCATTCGGGCGCGTCGGGGCCCAAGTAAACCGGAGTTGGTTTCTGCTGGGCAGAAAGGTGGGCAGCAAGAAAAAACAGGAGCAGGGCGAGTAATCTCATATTGAGCCGGGTGATTGTGATGAGGGGCAAATATAAACATCATTTTAACCCCTGTGTGAAAACCGTTGGTCGCCCTTTGACGTTCTGTGTGCTTTATCATCGGTGCAAGTATCAATTTGCGTATTTTGCGCCGCCATTGCATTGGCAAACTATTCAGTTACATGGATTCACTTACACAAATAGTATTGGGAGCGGCCTGCGGGGAAGCGGTGGCAGGCAGAAAGATTGGCAACAGGGCTATGGTATGGGGGGCAGTGGGCGGTACCATTCCCGATCTCGATGTACTGGCCGGGTTGTTTACCGACGAAATCACCGGCACCTCATTTCACCGGGGTTTTATGCACTCCATCCTGTTCAGTGTACTGGCTCCGTGGGTACTGGCCTGGATGGTTCGATGGTTCTACGACGAACAGATACACCGGAGAAGGGGCTACAAAGGAGTGCTGATGGCAATATGGCTGTTGTTTTATCTGGGAGCAGCCGTGGGGATCAATTTCATCCCGGTGGCGCTCGGCGAGGGACTTCGCTGGCAGATCCTGGTTCCGACACTGGTACTGGGTGCATTGTTTGCCTACAGGCTGTGGCGCGATTACTGGAAAAAGGAATTGTCGCCCGTCGATACGGATTACAAAACCTGGGTGGCTGTATTTTTCTGGAGTATTGCCACACATCCACTTCTCGACTGTTTTACCAGTTGGGGTACACAGGTATTCCAGCCATTCAACGATTTGCGTGTACAATGGTGTACCGTATCAGTAGTGGATCCCATTGCTACCCTGCCATTTCTGGCATTTTTGATCCTGGCAACCCGTTTCAGGCGGGAGAACAGCAAGAGGGCCCTGATCAACTGGATCGGAATAGCCTGGTTTTGCGGGTATATACTGGTTTACACACTCTGGCACAAGTGGACGGCGGTTAATGCTTTTGAGGCTTCCCTGAAAGAGCAGGGCATACATTATTCCCGTATTTACACCAATCCGACCATTTTTAACAATATTGTATGGGCCGGAACCGCAGAGGGCGATACGGCATATTATTTCGCTCTGTACGGGTTCAACGATCGGGACAGAAAAATAAAGCAGTTTTCGGTTATCCCCAAAAATCACCATCTGATGAACCACATACCCGCTGATGACCGGGCGGCACGTTTTCTGCGCTGGTTCTCGGACGGGTACTATAATGTACTTCCCTACAACGGAGATACACTGCAGGTGAACGATCTGCGTTTCGGCATCATGGGTGAAACCTTGCACGGCAACAACTATGTTTTCCCGTTCCTTCTGTTCAAAAATGAACAAGGCGAATGGGATGTGAAACAAAATAACCGCAACCAGGAGCATCTGGAGGAAAACAAACAGTCCTTTGCCGAGTTATGGCATCGTGTGACAGTAGGCAAGGACTAACTTAAACAAGAGCAGGCTATGATTCAACGTACAATAACAGGTATCATTTTCGGCGCTGTCATGCTGGGCGGTGTTTTCGGAGGAAAAAACTCTTTTTTCGCGCTGTTCGCACTCGTTACTGCGGGCTGCCTGTGGGAATTGACCGGTCTGGTATTCAAAAACGACCAGCACGACCGGCTCAGGCGAATAACCGGCACCGCATGGGGTACCAGTGTATATTTATTGCTCGCAGGGAGTTCACTGGGCCTGCTCGACGGAGCATTTTCTTTCTACGGGATTGTTATGACAGTACTCACAGCACCTGTATTTCTTGCGATGGAATTATTCCTGCATCCTGAAAAGCCTTTCGAGCGCGCGGGCTACTACCTCACCGGATTGCTCTATATCAGTTTGCCATTCTCCCTGCTCACCTGCCTTTCCATGCCGGCCGGCGAATTTTTTGGCACAGGAAATTACGACCCGTGGCGCGTATTTGGCTTATTGCTGCTGATCTGGTCGAACGATTCATGGGCGTACGTATTTGGCTCCAGATTTGGCAAAAACAAGCTCTATGAGCGCATTTCTCCGGGAAAAACCTGGGAGGGTTTCATCGGAGGAGGCATACTGGCCCTGCTTACCGCCTGGGTACTTTCTTTTGTGATTGATTCATACACGCCCGCTCAGTGGCTTGCACTCGCAACGACAGCCGTGATTTTCGGAACAATCGGCGATCTGGTGGAAAGCATGCTCAAAAGAAGCCTTGAGATCAAGGACTCGGGCTCCCTGCTCCCGGGTCACGGCGGACTGCTCGACCGGTTCGATGCTTTTGTATTTGCCATACCCTTCTACTGGCTTGTGCTGGTGCTGCTAAGCCATTTTCAGCACACAGGCGCCATAGTGTAGCATTCCGGCGCATTTTCCCGTAAACAGGATCATTATCAGCCTTTCCAACGGACAAAAGCTTCCATAGCTTCGTATTCGGCGAGGCCAAGAGCGCTATACTGGCTGGCAGTATCCCGGTTTCTGTCCTCTGCGCGCTGCCAGAATTCCCGGTTATCGTCGCCGGGGAATGGCGGACGGTCTTTCTGGCTCTGGTGCATAAATATTGCCTGCCGTTTTTTGCGCAACTGCTGCGGACTCATGGGTACGGCCATTTCAATCTCATAGACGGGCCATTCGTGCCAGGCACCGCGGTACATCCATACCCAGCAGTCCTTCATCCAGTCGTGCTCGCTGCTCAGGCGGCGATGTGCCTCAAAGATGGCATCGAGACACACCCGGTGAGTTCCATGAGGATCGGCCAGATCACCCGCTGCATACACCTGGTGTGGTTTTACACGCTCGATGAGATCCATTACGATACGTATATCCTCTTCCCCCAGCGGCTTTTTTCGGGTACGGCCGGTTTCATAAAATGGCATATCCAGGAAATGGATCCGCTCATCCGGGATTCCGGTGAATCGCGCACCTGCACGCGCTTCACCGCGGCGTATGAGACCCTTGATACTGCGTACTTCGGGAATATCCTCGCTGGAGTCGTTCTTCCTGTGGAGAAACTGAATGATTTTTTTGAAACGTTTTACTTCTTCTTCCGACATTGACTGGTTTACCTGTCCGAATTCAAGTACAAATTCGGCATAACGCAGCGCGTCGTAGTCGTGCACGGCGATATTTCCTGAAGTCTGATAGGCAACGTGAACCTCGTGGCCCTGATCAACCAGTCGCTGAAAAGTGCCACCCATCGAAATCACATCGTCATCGGGGTGCGGACTGAACACGATCACCCGCTTTTTGGCAGGTTTGGCGCGTTCCGGCCTGCTGGTGTCATCGGCATGCGGCTTGCCAGCCGGCCAGCCGGTAATGGTGCGCTGCAGGCGGTTGAATATCTGGATGTTCAGCTCGTAGGAGTTGGCCTGCTCGATGATCAGTTCGCTGAGGCCATGTTCATTATAGTCCTCATCGGTGAGTTTGAGGATGGGTTTACCAGTGGTTTGCGACAGCCATACCACAGCTTTGCATATCAGATCCTCATTCCAGTTGCAAATACCCACGAGCCAGGGTGCGCGCATACGTGTGAGTTCCTCGCTGGCGCTCCGGTCGAGCACCACTTTCACATTCGGATGTTTCTGCAGAAATGTCGCCGGTACCAGCGCGGAAATTTCTCCCTCTATTGCCTGCTGGATGATACTGGCTTTATGCTGTCCCCAGGCCATCAGATATACTGTACGGGCCTTGAATATACTGCCTACGCCCATCGTAATGGCGCGGTAGGGCACATCGTCTTCACTTTGAAAATCCTTGATTGCGTCGTGGCGGGTGAGGTGATCGAGGCGCACCATGCGTGTGGGCGATGTTTCCCAGGCTCCCGGCTCATTGAAACCGATGTGTCCGGTACGACCAATACCCAGTAATTGAATATCAATACCCCCGGCCAGATTAATCTGTTTTTCGTATTGCTCACAATAGGAGGCTACCTGCTCCATCTGTACTGTTCCATCAGGAATGTGAATATTCTCCGCCGGAATATCCACATGATCGAACAGATATTCGTGCATGAACCTCCAGTAACTCTGCCGTGCCGAACGCTGCATGGGATAGTACTCATCGAGATTGAATGTGACAACATTTTTGAAACTCAACCCCTCTTCCTTGTGCATTCGGACAAGCTCCTCATAGACTTTGATGGGTGTACTGCCTGTAGCCAGACCAAGCACAATTTTTTCCCCGTCCTGCTGTTTCTGCCGTATGGCGAGCGCGATGGAACGCGCCACATGCCGCGATGCCTCCAGCGAGTCCTCCCATATCTTCACAGGCATCTTCTCGAAATTCTTCAGTTCATATTTCAGGTAACCGTCGTGCGTTTTTGCGCTATCCTTCATGGAATCTTATTGTGTGTATTGAAATAACCGGCCAAATGTATTGTACCTGTACTGAAACAAAAAAACGAACGGGCGGGTTTTTTGTTGTTGTCAGGATTTTCAGACAATTATTACCTGTAAAAGCTCGTGAACGGGCAATTAAAGTCCTGTTTCATCAGCGCTCTTTCCCTACTACTTCGAATGTGCGTTCAATCCTGTATCCGTCGCGATCAACCAGTGCAAGCTGGTGTGAACCAACCGATGGCTGCAGTGCCATCTGGTGAAATACCTTTGTGCTGCCAAGATACACCCCATCCAGATGCCAGAAAACCTCCATGTCCGGATTCCGGTGCGCTGCCTGAAAAATGGTACTTCCCCGTTTTCCATCCAGTTCAACCGGCACATATATCCGGGTAAGATTTCTGGGATACATGAGTTGCATGGGCGCGGTTCCCGATATATTCCGGGCATCTGCGCAATCGGGCCGAAAAGGTGGTGGCGTTTCGTACCACGGATTTTTACTCTTGAAATAAAATTCTTCCTCGGGAGGCAATACAAACCACGGCATGTGCTGCATCTGTGCCGGAGATTCGCAGTCGCTGCTCACCTGCCATTGCCCGGCAGCATCCAGATGAAGCAACTGATGATAGGTACAAACACCGGAGTTTATTCCACTTTCGGGTATCCATGTGGTGTCAGATTCACAGTATGCACCTGCCAGCATGCCACTTTTCCGGCAAACGGGCGCCTGCTTCATATCATCATAAGGAGGGTCGAACCAGCGGGTATCCGACGAGAGTTGGTCAAATATTTCGAACAAAACCGGCGCCGCGAACTCAACACCGACAAGTCCGGGCCTGCCCTCCCCGTCGGCATTACCTACCCATACCCCCACGGCATATCGGGGCGTGACTCCGGCTGCCCACGCATCGCGGAAGCCGAAACTGGTGCCCGTTTTCCAGGCCACAGGCTGTCCGGCGCGGAATAACTCCCATTCCCCCGAGCTATTGGGCCGCTCCACCTCCCGCATAGCCTCGAATGTAAACCATATAGATCCGGCGGAAAGCAGGTCGCTGTGCTCTGTCAGATTTTTTATAATCTTTTTCACCGGTTTCTGATGCAGAAATACAGGCTTTCTGAAGTCATCCGCGGAATAGCGGCCATCGCGATCGTAAAAAGCGCCGAGCGAGCGCCCCATACAGGCATACGTGTTGGTGATATCCAGCAAATTGGCCTCTGCACCACCCAAAATGAGCGATAAACCGTAATAATCAGGTGGTTTGCCAAGGGTAGAAAGGCCGAGTCGCTGCAGGTTGTAATGAAATTTTTCCAATCCGTACTTTTGTAAAAGCAGCACGAAGGGCACGTTCAACGAACGAATCAGCGCTCTTCGGGCAGGTACCGCCCCATCATTCGTTTCGTAGTAATTTTCAGGGCGGTACTGTCCCAGCTGTGTGGGTACATCTTTCAGCAGGCTGGAGGGCAGTATGTTGCCGCTCTCGAGCGCGAGTGCATACAGGTAGGGCTTCAGGATACTGCCCGTGCTTCTGGGGGCCCGGATTACATCCACTGATTCGCTGTGCTCTTTACCGCATCCCGGTACATTCCCCACATACGCCAGCACCTCGCCGGTTGGCACATCGAGGATGACTGCAGCGAGGTTATATACTCCGTTTCCACGATAGTTTTCCTGACGGCGAACCAGAATTTCCGTTACCCACTCCTGCATACGGCGGTCTGTACAGGTTCTGAAACGGGCCTTACCGCCGGCCTTTTCGGTCAGAGCCATCCGGTCGAGCAAATGGGGAGCCAATTGAGGCAAAGGAAGGGGTGCTTCGGGCAGTGGCTCCTCTTTTGCATAGAAACACTGATCTTCGCTGATCTCGCCGGTGGCACGGAGCCGGTCGAGCAGCCTGTTGCGTTTGGCCAGCAGGGCATCGCGGTTTCTGCCCGGATAGATAATAGCCGGACTGTTGGGCAAGACGGCGAGTGTAGCTGCCTCAGCCCAGCTCAGCAAACCGGGGCGCTTGCCGTAATAACGCCAGGATGCAGCCTCTATACCCACTACATTCCCCCCGAAAGGCGCATGAGAGGCATACAGCGCAAGAATATTGTCCTTGGAATGTGTGAGCTCCAGGCGTGTGGCCATGAACATCTCCATGAGCTTCTCTGGCACTGTCCTGTCCGGATTGCCGCGCATCATCCGGATTACCTGCATAGTCAGGGTACTGCCGCCACTCACCACACGGCCACCCGTCAGATTTTGCCACATTGCGCGCACCAGGCCGACCGGATCAACACCGGGGTGCCAGTAAAAACGTCTGTCTTCAAAAGCCACCACGCAGGCAGCGTATTTATCCGGTAATGTGTCCACCTCCGGGAAACGCCATTGTCCGTCGGTGGCGATACGTGCTCCGAGCAACTCCCCGTTTCTGTCTTCCAGAACAATCGACAGGGGTTCATTAAAAAGCGGTGACGGGAGACAAAAAAACCAGAACAGGCCGAGAGCTGCCCATAGAAAGGCTGCTCCCGGCCTGCGGCGAACGAAAGCCCGGACGGTGTTCCACATACGTCCGGCAATTTGTTTTATCTGGTTCCAGTATGTCAATACTATCGTTTTTCTATTCTTCCGCCTGATTTTTCAGTTTCATCAGCAGTGTATAGGCGTTAGACAGTGCCACTTTTTTGCCGGTAATATCCGAAACAGGCGTGATCTGGATTTTCCCTCCCTGACTGATGCCCGGGGTGACTTCCAGCATCTCAAACACGCCCTCTCCGTTTTCAGTGAAGATATAATGCCTGTTTTGCCAGCGAACCACTGCCCCTTCAGGCACAATCCACGCATTCTCCGATTTTACCGATACCTCCGCATTCATGTACATACCCGGCAAAAGAGCCTCATCATAGCGATCGAAGTGGCAATGTACTTCGGCTGAACGATTTTCATCCAGATTTTTTCCGACCAGAATGATAGAAGCCGGGAATTTCTTCTCCGGTTTGTCATTTGTCCAGGCTGTGACCCGCTGCCCGATAGCCAGTTGCTGCACATCCTTCTCAAAGGCGGTGAGGTTCAGGTGAATATCCTGCGGATTGACCAGTTCGAAAAGTACATCCGTGGGAGCTGTATATTTCCCGATGTTGACATCCACTCTGGATACGTAACCGTTGATGGGAGAATAAACGCTCACGGTACGTGATAAATTTTCCTCCGATAATTTTTCCGGCTCCAGTCCGATCAGCCGCAGCTTTTCTGCCAGGGCCCGCTGTGTGATACGCTGGGTTTCGTACTCACTTTTTGCCTGTTGCAGCACCTTGTCGCTGGCTGCCTTACCGGCATTCAGCGCTTGCTGGCGTTGAAATTCTGCCTCGGCAAGCGCGCGTTTTGACTGGACAAGCAGGTAGTCCTGCTGTAGCTGAATAAACTGGGCATCTTCCATAACAGCCAGTACCTCGCCCTTGCGCACGCGCATGCCCGGAAGCAGTCTGGTTGATTTCAGGTAGCCGCCCAGCGGGAAACTCACACTGACCATATTCTGGGGAGGGACATCTATGGTTCCGCTCAGGCGGAGTGTAGCCGAGATTTCGCCCTTTTCAGGCGTTCCGGTCTCCACTTTTGCATTTTGCATTTGCTCTCCCGACAGTGAAACGTGTGTTTCCGGGAGTATTTCAGCTTCAGATGCCTGCTGGTTCGACTGGTTGCCGCCGCAGGCAAGGAAAGAAAGAGCGGCTATGGTGCAGATCAGATATTTCATTGACGATCAAATTGTTGGAGGCGTATCACCGCCTGGTTATAGTTATTTTTTGCTTCGATGAACTGCTGTGCTGTTTCCAGGCTTTGACGGACGAGCATGGCCCACTGCAGATAATCAATTTCTCCGGCGGCAAGTTGTGCATCAGCCGCCTGAATAATACTCCGGGAGGCCGGGAGTGCCTGTTTTTCATAAAATTCGAGACTCTCCCTGGCTGTCATAACAGCGCGGCGCGTTATCTCAAACTCCGAAGTGACCTGCGTCTGTGCCCAGGCAAGATCATTCTGCTGTCGGCGGATTTCCACATCCCATGCAGCCACGCGAGCGCGCTGTGCCCTGGTAAACAGTGGTGCGGAAATGCCACCACCCAGGTACCAGAATCGGTGTAATCCGTCGAAATAGCGGTCCTGATTGTTCACTACCTGATATCCGATAACACTCTGGTTGGTGATTCCAACCGTGAATTCAGGGCGGTTTCTGGCCTTTTCAAGCTCTTTCTGCCACCTGACCGAGGCCAATTGACGTCGCCGGATTTCCAGCGATGGAAGGAAGGACAGTTTGGCCGTGTCGGCAGGCATCAGCAAGCCGGCCGGGAGCGAAGGTGTTTCCGGCGCGGGAGTATATATCGTACCGGCATTGAGCAGGGTATTAAATTGCCATAACACCCGCTCGGCATCCCTCTGAGCCAGAAAAAGTTGCTGACTTGCCTGGCGGTGCTGCAGTTGCGCGCTGTTCAGCTCCAGAACATTCTGCTCACCCTGACTGAAGCGAAGCGCTGCTTTTTCCTCAAACAGTCCGAAAATACTGTCGGCACGCTGCAATTCCCGCTGTTTTTCTAATAGAAACAGGTACTCGTAATAGAGCGAACCCACTTCTGCGCGCAGACGGAGACGGGCATCCTGTGTGCCGGCCTCGGCAGCCAGGTGATTTTCGGTGAACACCCTGCGCTGATTTTTATACACACCCGGCGCCGCGAATCCCTGATAAACACCCAGTTTGTTATCAAACTGATAGCTGTTGAACTGTCCGAGCTCCATGTTGAAATCCGTCTTGGCTATATCCTTCCAGGTGCCCTTCAGGGTTTCGTAATACTGCGCATTCAACTGCGCCGAGCGCACATCCGGATTATTCTCCCAGGCTGTATTGATGGCGTTTTCGAAACTGACCGGCTGCTGGGCCCCGAGATATGTCACGGCGGCCAGCAATATCAGTATCACCGTTGTGTGATGCCTGTGTTTCCGTTTTTTATGCGGTTTTTCAATCGGCGAATTGAAATAAACATACAGCAGCGGCAGCACGAAAAGTGTCAGCAATGTAGCAGAAACGATACCACCGATTACTACAGTAGCCAGCGGACGCTGAACCTCCGCACCTGCGCCCATACTGAAGGCCATGGGGATAAATCCGAGTGATGGCGCCAGCGCTGTCATCAGCACCGAGCGAAGCCTGATTTTGGTGCCCATGACTGCAATACGCCGCAGATCGTCCCAACCCTCCTTTTTCAGTCGGTTGAACTCTGAAATCAGTACTATACCATTCAGTACTGCCACACCAAACAGGGCTATGAAGCCTACCCCTGCAGAAATACTGAATGCCATGCCGCGTATCCACAGCGCCACGATACCGCCGATAGCCGACAGCGGAATAGCCGAATAAATCAATATACCCTGCCGGACCGAACCAAATGCGAAGTACAACATCAGGAAAATCAGCAGCAGCGCCACTGGCACGGCTACCATCAGACGTTCTTTGGCGGCCTGCAGATTTTCAAAAGCTCCTCCGTAAGTAATATAGTAACCGGGCGGAAGTTTGATTTCCCGCTCTACCTTCTGTTGCAGCTCACCCACGATACTCTGCACATCGCGGCCACGCACATTGAAACCCACCACAATCCGGCGCCTGGTATCTTCCCGCTGAATCTGATTGGGTCCCTCAATTTCTTCCACCGAGGCTACCTGGCTGAGCGGAATCTGAGCACCGCCGGAGGTAGCGATGGGCAGATTCTGCACGTCTTTCAGTGTACGGCGGGCTTCACCCTGCACGCGCACCGCAAGATCGAAGCGACGTTCTCCCTCAAACACCTTTCCGGCGACTGCACCGGCGAAAGCGGCATTCACGGTGTTGTTGATCGTCTCCACATCGAGTCCGAACTGGGCCATGGCATCCCGGTTATAGCGGATAACCACCTGCGGCATACCATTCACCGCCTCCACATAGAGTTCAGTAGCCCCTTCTACTGTATTGGAGATATTACCCAGTTTTTGCGCATAAAAAGCCAGTGTATCGAGATTTTCCCCGAAAATCTTGCAGACCACATCCTGTCGGGCGCCAGTCATCAGTTCATTGAAACGCATTTGTACCGGGAACTGGAATCCGGCAGTCACCCCCGGCACTTCCGCTATTTTTGCGCTCATTTTTTCGGCCAGTTCATCAAAGGTTTTGGCAGAAGTCCACTCTTTTTTATCCTTCAGAATAACCATCATGTCGCTCGCTTCGATGGGCATGGGGTCGGTGGGAATTTCCCCGCTTCCGATCTTGGTCACCACTTTTTCCACCTCCGGAAAATTTCTCAGCAAAATACCGGCTGTCTGCTGGGTGGCCTCAATCGTTGTATTGAGATTGCTGCCCGTCAGCACCCTGGTATCTACCGCGAAATCTCCCTCTTCGAGTTCCGGAATGAACTCACCGCCAAGCGTTGACATAATGTACAGGGAGACGACAAGCAGGGCTACCGAAACACCGATGACCGTTTTGGGCAAGTTCAGGATACGCTCCAGTATATGCTGGTACCAGCGTTCCAGGTGCTCCATCAGCTTGTCGCTGAGTGTTTTTTTATGTGAAACATTCCGGTTGATAAACAGTGCGCTCATCATCGGTACGTAAGTCAGTGAAAGTACAAATGCTCCGAGGATAGCGAAACTCACTGTTTGCGCCATCGGTTTGAACATTTTTCCTTCGATACCCTCGAGCGACAGGATGGGCAGATACACAATCAGAATGATGATCTGGCCAAATACGGCCGCATTCATGATTCTCGACGAAGCGTGGCGCACTTCTTCGTCCATCTGTTTTTGCGACAGCCGGTCCACCTCCCTGAAATGTTTGCTGTGGGTGATCTGGTGCATTACAGCTTCCACCACGATGACGGCGCCATCCACGATAAGTCCGAAATCTATAGCGCCCAGGCTCATCAGGTTGCCACCCACCCCAAAGTAGTTCATGAGAATCACGGCAAACAGCATGGACAGCGGGATAACCGAGGCTACAATCAGTCCGGAGCGCACATTGCCGAGGAAGAACACCAGTACGAAGACCACAATGAGGGCGCCCTCCAGCAGATTGGTTTCCACCGTTGAGATGGCATTATTCACCATTTTGGTCCTGTCTAAAAACGCTTCAATCACGACCCCTTCAGGCAATGTCTTCTGTATGGCAGCAATTTTTCCCTTGACATTTCTGATCACGTCGGAGGAGTTTTCTCCTTTCAGCATCATGACAATGGCTCCGGGCACCTCGCCCTGATCGTTGTAACAAACGGCGCCGTACCGGGTAGCCGATCCGGTGCCTACAGTGGCCACATCGCGTATGCGTACAGGTGCGCGACCCGGTTCGCTCCGCAGTACGATATTTTCAAGGTCGGCCATTCCGCCCACCAGGCCCTCGCTGCGGATATAGAGTACGGTCGGGCCCTTCTCGATATAGGCTCCGCCCGTGTTCTGGTTGTTTCTTTCCAGGGCACTGAACACATCGCTGATGGTCAGGTTCTGCGCCTTCAGTTTGTCGGGAATAACAGACACCTCGTACTGTTTCAGAAGCCCTCCGAAGGTAGATACATCGGCTACGCCGGGAGTCCCGAGCAATTGCCGGCGCACAATCCAGTCCTGTATGGTGCGCAATTCCATGAGCGAGTACTTGTCTTCATAGCCGGGCTTTGCCCGTACTACATACTGAAAGATTTCGCCGAGGCCGGTCGTAACCGGCGCCATGGAAGGCTGACCGATACCATCGGGTATATCGGCCTGTACCTGTTGCAGGCGCTCGCTGATTTGCTGGCGCGCCCAGTAAATATCCACATCATCGTTAAAAACGACGGTTACCAGGGAGAGACCAAAGCGGCTGAAACTGCGTATTTCCTTTAATCCGGGAATATTGGAGTTGGCCTGTTCGATGGGGAACGTGATCAGGCGTTCCACGTCGGGGGCACCCAAAGACGGTGTTACTGTGATGATTTGTACCTGATTATTGGTGATATCAGGCACGGCATCTATTGGCAGCCGGGTAGCCTCATAAGCGCCATATCCTACGAGAAATATCGTGAAAAGGCTGATGATGAGTTTGTTTTGAACAGAGAAGTTAATAATTCTGTCGAGCATAGCTTCGTGTATATAACCAAACGCAGCGGGGCCACGGACCGGTGCTATTGCCCGCCGCAACAATACGTTTGGTGAAGAATGAAATAGAAACAAACCGGTGATTACCGGCAATCATTCAGGAGAGCCATGCACCCTTGGGAGGTTGCCAGATATCGGTTGAGCCTGACAATGAATGTGCAGTACGCGAAATGAAATTGCGCTCACTCCTTGAAACAGGTGGACTGAAGCGGACCAGGGGTAATAAAATAACGGGTAATGTACAGGGAGCTGACAAAGAAACGCAGTCGGCAGTCTTGAATGGCAGCTGCATATCTCTGCTGTAATCTTCATCGTATTTTACCTCACCTTCGTAATGTATGCGAATAAACCCAAGCAGCGAAAGGCCGGGATCTTCAGCCTTGTGCTCCGAGTAATGCGACACGAACGCACCGAGCTTCATCACTTCGTGAAGTTCGGTGTTGGAAGCCAGAAAGACTACCAGCAATGATATGGCCGCAATACGCCGCATGAAGCAAAGATATGACTGTCGCTTCATTTTCAGGGCGTATTTGACAATGATTAACGCTTGTACTGCTAATCCTGTCCGTTGCTCTCTGCCAGAAGTGCATCCCAGTACTCAACAGCTCGTCTTGTGTGCGGAATACAGATGGAGCCACCCACCATATTGGCCACTGCGAAAATCTCGAAGATCTGTTCGGTGGTGACATCGAGTTCATGGCATTTGCCGAGGTGATATTTGATACAATCATCGCAGCGCAGCACCATGGAAGCTACCAATCCGAGCATCTCCTTGGTCTTCACATCGAGTGCTCCCTCCTGATAGGTCTGGTTATCGAGACTCCAGAAGCGTTTGATAACCTTGTTGTCTTCCGCCATCAGACGGTCGTTCATGCGGGAGCGGTAATCGTTGAACTCTTTTACGATAGACATGATTTGAATAGTTTTGCGGTGATTTATTTCACCATTCGGGGCAAAAGTCGGTTTTTTCCGTCAAAAGCCCCTGTCATTTTACCATGAGAGTTGTAATTCAACGGGTTTCAGAGGCATCGGTCACGATTGACGGGCGGGTAAAATCTTCCATCGGCACGGGACTGTTGATTCTGCTCGGCATCGAGCCCGCCGATACGGAAGCGGATGCCGAGTGGCTTTGCAAAAAAACAGGCAGTATGCGTATTTTTTCCGACGCGGACGGACAGATGAATTTGTCCGTGCAGGATGTGGGCGGGGAATTATTGGTGGTGAGCCAGTTTACCCTGTATGCCAGCACCAAAAAGGGCAATCGCCCCTCCTTCATGCGGGCGGCGCGACCGGAACAGGCCATTCCGTTATACGAAAAGTTCGTGGCCATGCTGAGCACCGAAACCGGCATACAGGTACAAACCGGCGAATTCGGCGCCGACATGAAGGTGAGTCTCGTGAACGATGGCCCCGTCACGATTATCATGGACAGTCAGGCGAAAGAGTAGTCACACCAGCTCCCGGGACACGTTTGACTTAAGAAACGAAGCACCTCTGAAGGTATATGAATAATTTTTTGTTGCCCCTGTAACCGGCCTTTAAAAAACTCCCGATTTTACCCATTGGAGGCGGCTGAAAGCACCCTTTTTGAGCCCCGACGACAAGAAGGGGCGAGTTTGGGCGCAATCTCAATTGCCTGAAGTCAGCTGTGAAGTACCCGTTCGGTGTCCGGATCAGGCATGTGCAGCACCTCCACCGCATTGTCGAGGAAAGCAGGCACGATAGTTTCAAACGTGAGCCTGATTTTTTGCGGGTTCGACAGATCGTGAATCATGTGATGATACCGGGCCTCTCCGTGCTCTTCCACGATAGATTTTTTTCGTTCCTCCTCGGCGAAATAGGTCAGCAAACCATCGGGATCGGCTTCAGGGTGGAATTGCGTGCCGATCATCTCCGGACTGAACCTGACGGCCATCAGCGCACGCTCGTGGTGGTGGTGCGGACTCAGGGTTTCGAGGCACAGTATTTTGGCGCCCAGCTCCCTGATACGGGCCTGATCGGGTTTAGTGACCTGAAAACGGCGAAAATCGGCGATATAGAACGGATCGGGCAAGGCGACAAACAGGGGCTCCTCCTTCCCGTCGTGCGTTTTGTGAACAGGATATGTTCCGAACGACATTTTGAAGCGCCTGGATACCTCCCCTATCCCGAAGTAGTGACAGGCCATCTGGAACGAATGACAGATAAACAGCACCTGCTTTTTGTCGTCACCTGCGTATCTGTTGTGCTGCCAGAGATCCTCCATAAGTTGATAAAAAGGAGCCTGCCAGTCGCCACCCTCTTCCAGTGGGTCGCCGGGGCCACCCGAAAAGATATAAATATGGTACGACAGATCGGGGATTTCGCAGCGCTCGCGCACGTCGAAATGATCGAAAGACAAGAGGCTTGCATATTGGCCAAGGATACCCCGAAGCATGGGAATGCCCCGGTTTGGTTCGCCATTGTACATATCCAGCAGGGCAGCGCGGAGCATAATCAGAGCGTATGATGGTTGACAGACGCGCAAATATAGGTTTTTATGCGTCAGGGCGCCGGATATTTCCTTCGGAGTATATCAAATCAGTACCTTTGCACTGCTGTCGCGGTCTGTGTGCCGCTTCATAAACATGCCATATCATGAAATTCGTTTCGGAAGATATCATAGATGCCGTCATAGAAGAGCTGGGTGATCTGGAAGACGGTCACTATGAGAAATTGATGGAGGATTTTGCCGAGGCTCAGCCTGTGGTATTTGCCTGGCTTTTCAGCGAGCAGTTTGATTTGCTCACGGAAGATGAGAAGGGATACCTGCAGTACCTGTGCCTTATCGCCTGGCGTTCCATTACCAACGTAAACGGTGATATTCCAGAAATATCCGAGGAGCAGATTGGCGTCGCCGAGGAACAGAACTACGAGCTGATGGAGGCCTCCACCGGCAAAAAATTCCGCGATCGCCTCAACGTTTTCTTTGAAAATACCCCGCAGGAGGACCTGCTTGCCTTCGCCGAGGACGCCGTTCTGGAAGACGAAGACGACCCCGAGGCGCTCGTCACCAAAGAGGGCCGCGAGATGGTTTTCGTAGCCGTCAAGACGCTGGTAGATGCCTGCGAGGCGGTGAATGCGTGAGACACAGCGCCCCTCGTCTGAACCAGGATAACTGGGGACTGGATTTCGCGATTTTACTGATCGGATCAAGTGGGTGCCACGGATCAGCTATCGTGAGCATTTGTTATGCAGCCCGTTGTACGTACCAGTTTAAATGGTGAGCAAACCTCAAAGAAAGCCAGCCAGCTACCCATAGGAACTGGTAGCTGGCTGGCAGCACCTGAAATATTGCATATTAACAGATTGAGTACGCCTAGGCAGAAAGCTCCGCCCGCAGCCGCTGCGCCAGCTCCTGCGACACATTGAACTGCCCGGCAATGGCTTCATCCGACAGGTGGAGGTGATGCGAGATATAGGCCGACAGGATTTGTTCGATGCCCTCTTCAATACGCTTCCTGTGCGCTTCGCGCAACCGGGGAGCCATGTAATTGGTCTCGAAAGCCTTGGCTTCCTTCTCTGCAGGTGTGACAAAATCGTATTTCATGTCTCTGATTTTTTGTCTGAATTCGGGTGACACACTACCCAGATAGGCAGTGATGATATCATATATCTCCATCCACTGCTCCAGACTCATCAATCCGGATACAAAATTAGCGGTTTGTTTCAACTTTTGCAA
>JBDLWO010000083.1:0-10178 GCA_039804245.1 Bacteroidota bacterium | reverse complement strand
TGGAGTGTGCCTCGATTTTGCCTTTCAGGTGCGGAGCCACCATGACAACGGCCTTGGCAGCGCCGGTGCTGGTCGGAACAATGTTCTGGGCGGCATTGCGTGCACGGCGCAGGTCGCGGTGCGGGCCATCCTGCAGGTTCTGGTCGGAAGTGTAGGCGTGAATGGTATTCATGAAGAGCTGCTCGACGCCAAAAGCACGGTCAAGAACCAGGATCATGGGCACCAGACAGTTGGTTGTGCAGGATGCATTGGAAACGATCACATCATCGCTGCCCATTTTATCAGCGTTGGCACCTATAACAAATGTAGGTACATCATCGCCTTTGGGAGGCGCAGAAAGTACCACGCGCTTCGCGCCTGCCTGCAGGTGCAGACCCGCCTTTTCACGGTCGAGGAAAATACCTGTGCACTCGAGAACAACATCCACAGCCATGTCTTTCCAGGGCAGTTCGGCCGGATTTTTCACTGCGAGGCCAGCAATTTTATTGCCATTCACCGTGATAGAGGTATCGTCGGCAGAAATAGTACCGTCGAACTTGCCATGCATGGTGTCGTATTTCAGCAGGTGGGCCAGCGTCTGGTTATCAGTCAGGTCGTTGATAGCTACCACTTCCACATTCGGATTTTTCATCAGATTGCGAAAGGTGAGGCGACCGATACGGCCGAAGCCGTTGATGGCAATGCGTTTCTTAGCCATTGTATGATTGAATTTAATTGACAGTAATGAAAATTGCGCCGCAAAGGTAGCACTTTTAAATGTATTTGCGCTCAATGCTCAAAACTTATTGTTCATTCAACACTAACTCTGATTCCTTTTGAGTGACTGCTGAATTCGGGTGCGTACATGCACTGTGCGGTGGTAATTCCGTTGCTCATACTTCCTCTCAGCGACACAACCAGCGGGTATTCAAAAACAAAGGTTCCGCGGGGCAGGTAGTCTATAAAGAAGTTGGTTGCCAGGTCGCGTGTGCTCTCGTAGTAGCCGAGTCCGCCCCCGAATCTGTATCCGCTCAGTACATTTACAGGTTCGAAGCCGGCAGCGCGCATATCTTTAAGGTGTACGAATTCCATGGCTCTGTCGGCACGCAGTTCAATCCTTACCTTTAAACGGTCGCCGCGTTGCAGTTGCTGACCTTCAGCCACTGGTTTCAAAACGGGTCCGGCGGGTGTATTTTCTTCCAGAAACAACTGTTTCACAATGGTCAGCGGTGTTTTTTTGAAGTCCTTTATTTTGTCGAGATCTTCAAAGTACTGCCAGTAAGCAGCTCCCCACACAATATTGGTATTCGGATTCGCCACTGTGATGTCTGCCCATTCTTTTTTCACCTGTTCGCCTGTCCAGCTTTGCTTGAAGTAACCAGTTCCGGCTTCGTATTCTTCCACCCTGAGCGGCTTGTTGCCCATAGTAACCTGAACCGGGCGGGTATTGTTTATCCAGTTGTCGCCAAACATCAGCAGGGCGTAAACGGCCTCGGAGGTAGCTTTCGTTGACTCCCAGCGGTTGGTCTGTTTGTTTTTCAGGAGCCAGATCCGAAGTTCGTCCACGGCTTTTTTATCGTTACCCACTTCGCCGAATACTTCCACCATAAGTGCCTGTGTTTCCACGGGCAGCTGGTACCAGTAGTAGCCCCAGTCAACAGGCCAGTACATACCCAGTTCTTCTTTCACCGTAGCGCGTTCGCGCAGACTGTTCACTATTTTCGGGGCTGTTTCGGAGGCGCCGAAAGCCCAGCGGTGCAGCGCGAGTGCAATCATTCCTTCCTGATAAAGTCCTTTTCCGAGCCAGTATTTCTGTGCCTGATCGAGATAATAGGCGGCTTCCACCGACGGCCGGTCGGGGGCTGTGGTGAAGGAGCGCATATAGAGGTATTGAATAGCCATTCCGTCCAGGTGGTCATCTTCCATCCTGATTTTGCCCTCTTTGGCGAGGCGCAGCAATTCGTTGTACTGTTGCCTGAGTTTTGCATCGCAGAAGCCGAGTGCCTTGTCGGTCATTTGTTCGAGCAGTTGAGCCGACTCTGTTTCTGCTACGCCCAGCTTTTGCAAACGCAGCAATCCAGTAGTGATGTACTGCGTTACGTACCAGCTGGGTTCGCCACCCGGGAACCAGGCCCATCCACCGTCCTGCGACTGTCGTTCGGCCAGTGTTTTGAGTGCGCGTGCGCGTTCGTCGGCCATTCGGTTCAGATCAAACAGCAGGGCAATATTCTGTTTCTGCTGCTCTTCGTTTTGCGCTTCCAGTACCCAGGGTGTTTCCTCGAGCAAGGCATATTTCAGGTCCTGATTCTTGCTCAGGTTTGATTTCATGGCGTCGGTGCCTTTCCATCGCTCATAGACGTTTCGGATATTGGGCATCTTCTCCACCACGGTTGAGGCCAGAGAGTTGGCATAATAGCGACTGAAAATCTGTTCGGAGCACTCGTAGGGGTATTCCATCAGATAGGGGAGCGACTGTACGGCATACCAGACCGGGTTGCCGGTGAACTCGAGGGTATATTTGTGTGTATTGAGCGAGCCGCCTGTATTATTTTTCAGGTTGTCGAAGGAGAAGCTTTTTGTCTGATTGCCCCGAAGTGCCATGGGTAATGTTTCGGTAACCAGCATTCTGTTGCTCACTACCGGAATCGTACTTTCCTCGCCGTCGCGAAACGACTTTGCATCGGCGTAAATCTGCCAGGTAACAGCCCCATTATACGTTTCCGGCACCTGAATACGCCATGAAACAGCGCCCGATTGTCCGGGCAGCACACTGAATCTTGCTACCCTGTTGTTGCGCGCCAGTCCGAAAGCCTGTTCAACCGGCTGCAGTGTGGCTGCATCCAGCAGGTTGAGCGTGGCAGTACCAGTGAGTGTTTCTGTGGACAGATTGCTCACTTTGGCCGAGAACTCAATCTCGTCGCCCTCGCGCAGGAAGCGGGGCGGATTGGCTATCACCATGAGTTCTTTCTGCGTAACAATCTCTTTTTCGGAAATAACCTGTTCCAGGTCTTTCGTATGTGTGTACGTGAGAAGCTTCCACCTGGTAAGCGCCTCATTCATGGTGAATTTGATAATAATATTTCCCAGTGAATCGGTACGCAGTTCAGGGAAGAAGAACACGGTTTCATTCAGGTTGCGGCGCATGGTTGCTGGGTAGCTTTCCGCACTTTCCGGGTTTTCATCTTCTGCAATTTCATCAACGTAGCTCATTACAGTATCCGTCTCGTCGGGTGGAGATGCCGCCATCATGTCTAATGCCACTTCAAATCTCTCCCCAGCCGATTTGGCTCTTCCCATGGCGTAAACAACGCCATCATACCCTCCCCAGAAAGGAAAATCAAACCAGTTGAGTGCAGGGTAGTGGCGGTCAGGGAAACCGGGAATGGACGTTTCAGACAACACATAGCCGTTGGTCATGTCGAAACCAGTCTGGTTTTCAGCACGCAGGTACATGCCATTATATGGGTAGCCAATTGCCGACCAGTAGTGGCGAACGAACTGATCCAGCGAGGCGTCGTACATGGCGGCTACCATTTCTGCGGCTACCTTCTCTTTTTTGGGTCCACTGATATGAATTTTCCAGGTTTCTTTCTCACCCGGGGCGAGCTTGTCGCGGAAAGTCTCGTACCTGATCTGCAGGTCTTTATTGGACCAGGGCACATCGAGGTACTGATTCAACACATAATACCGGTTATTCCAGACACAAAATCCAGCCAGAGAAAAACCGCCCCGATCTGACTCTGATACCGGGAAAGAAAAGGATTCCCGTCCATTGGTTTTTATCCACTGTATGGCTACATTCTTCCCGCTGGCGACGAAGAAGTGCAGATTGGCAGGTTTGCCACCCATCAGCATCGTCACTTTATCGCCCGGCTCTGCTGTTTTTTGCTCGAGTCGGGCCCCCGGATTATAGAAGGTACTCTGGTCATCAAATACCCTTGCAATACGTTCAAGCTCGATTATTTCGCCGAATTCATCGGTGGTTGTGAGCCTGAAGAGGTACCAGCCCGGTTTCGTTTTGCCCTCATTGAGATCAACTGTCTTTTGTTCGGCGGTATTGAAATTCACAGATCGGGTGAAATCCTCCCTGCCCCATTTTTGCGGGTTATCTTCATCGTCCCAGGCCAGATTCGGGAATTTTTGCTCGAAATCGGGTTTGGAAATGACGGGGAAGTCCGGTTTGTCCCAGTAACGCTCCAGGAAAAACCTTTTGGGCTCCACCAGTCTCTGGAAGGTAATTTTCCCCTGTGCATTGACGGGCTCACCGGCCATGTTGGTGGTAGTCAGTGCAGTTTTCGACAGACTGGCAACATTTGCCTCCCTGGGAAGTTGCCAGTTTACCTCCAGCGACTGATAGCTGGCCCTCACGGTCATTTCCTGACTGCGTGTTTCGCCGGTGATATCGGTCACGTCGGTATAAATTGTGTAACTGAAAACCGGCTGATCTTTCCGGGATATACTCTGGTCGGGAGTGGCGTTAAAAGATACAGTAAAACGGCCGTTGACATCGGTGGTGGTATTTCCACTTATAATCTCGCTGGAAGGAGAAGTGGGGTAATATCCTCTGTACCAACCGAAGAAATAAGGGAAACGGGCCTCCCTGACCACCCGGTAGCGTACCCGGGCGCCGTCCACCACATTTCCGGCATAATTCCGGGCTTCGCCGGTAACAATGACAGTATCGTTCAGGCGGAAGGAGCCCTTCACCGGGTTATACTTTACTTCAAATCGCGGGCGTTTGTACTCCTCCACGCTGAAATACTCCGATCCGCTGGCGCCATCTGTCACCTCAATACGCATTTTCCCGGTGAGACCTCCCGTTGGTGTTGCGAAAGCGCCATTAAACGTGCCAAAAACGTTCGATTTCAATTTCAGCTCTCCCTTTTTTGTGTTATTGGCGTCAAAAAACCGGACAGTAACAGTTTTGTTCGGGAGAATTTCAGGTTTACCCTTTTCATCGTCCTGATATACAATTCCTTTGAAATACACTGTCTGACCGGGGCGATAGATTGCCCTGTCGGTAAAGAAGCGCACACTGGGATCAGGGCGCCACCTGCTGCGACCATCGTAATCATATGTACCGCCGAGCCAGAGCGAATCGGCCCCGAGAGAAGCCCTGGCGGTCAGCATTTCGTGGCTGCCTGATTTGACACGTTCGGCTACTCCGTTCTTGTCGCTAACGGATGATCCCGCCAGTACGAGCTTGCGTTCGTTGTTGCGGTAATCGGTACGGAAAAAATCCACTTTCACGCCGGGAAGCGGAGCTCCTGTGGTGCGGTCGCAGAAAACAAGTTTTGTTCTGTTTTCCAGCCGGAGTGCTGAATTGCCGATATTCGACACAATGAATTCGGCATAAGCGAAGGTGCCTTTTTTCTCGTCGAAACCGGGATTGTCGGAAATCAGTAGCCAGTATCTGCCTGCCGGCAGCGGATCCACACTGATTTCCGTCCTGTGTGGCTGATAATCCACCGGGTCGGTGAGTGTCCAGATCAGCTGGCTGACGGGTTTCAGTGTTTTGATATACTCCTGATTGCCCCAGGTATCTTCAATATTATCGTTGAAATTGCCCTGAACAACTTTGACAAATACTTTGCTGAGGTTGGTATAACCCACTGAAACAAGCGTATGCCGGTCGGGCAGATTTACACTTTCGACTGAAAGGCTCAGTTGCGACCTGCGGATTTCAGCGAGAAGCGATTTGCAGCGTTGGGCACCGAGGGTAGCCGGGAAGCGACTGATGGCATCTTCGAGCTTTCCGACAGCCAGACGGGCATTATCAGCTTTATTATCAGATATTTCCAGAAGCAGGCGGGAGAGTTTGCAAACCACTTCCGGGTTCATCGGGTTGTCACGTGACTCGATATCAAGCGCTTCGAGTGCCTTTCGGTACCGGTCGGTTTTGTCATCGAGCACCGAGTTGGCATATACAAACTCCAGACGTGCCAGATCGGCATCGTACAGGCGTGCGCGCCTGACAGTCTGATCGCCCGGTTTTTCCATGTCGTATTCCCTGACCAATTGCTGGAACAGCCCGATGGCTCTCCATTTCCCCGAGTATCCATCTTTACTGTCGAACACCCTGTTCTGGAATTCCCGGTGGGGGGCAAAAGCAAAATCATGGTCGAGAACGAACTCGTAAACCGGTTCAGTGAGGAAGTTGAGGTCGCTGGAGTAATATTCGATAGCCCTGTGCGCGAGCAGATCGTAGAGCGTTGTACGCAGCGGCTGGCCTCCGATGGAGTCATTTTCGCCGGGGTTCAGGACATCGCGGAACCTCTCAACGGGTACCGTCTTCAGCAGATCGGCCTGTTCTATGGAAGCTGCGTACAGGTTGGCGGCCTGTTGGGCTATTCGCGCACCCGACCAAGTGAGAATATCACCGCCCTCATCTCCCTCGAGAGGCGTTCGCTGGCTTATTTCCCATCTCTTGTTTGCCTGATATTTGGGGTACATTTCACCGAGCAGGCTCTGCATGACCGATTTTTCGGGCTGTTGCAGTTTCGATGTTTCGGTTTCCATCATGAGCATGGCAACTGCCAGTCCGTCTTCCTCCAGCAGTGTGGTGAATTTGCCCCTGTAAAGGAGGCATTTGACTATCTGGGCGCCGTTTTTATCATCGGTTGCACGTTTTTGCAGCAACCCGGTTTTTTCGAGAGCAGAACGCAGAAGACCCTCCTGTTCGAGGCTGTCTATAGATTTCCAGTCTGCAGCGTAGTCGCCGCCGACAGGCAGGGTTGGCATTTCCATTTTATCAGAATTGTCCTGCTTTCCATTGATGGAAACCGGCTTTTCAGAGCGGCCGGCCCATTTGCAGGAGAACAGAGAAAGAGAGATCAGTAAAGTAAAACAGAGAAGGGAGAGCGTTTGTCGGATCATTTTCAGAAAGGAGTCGTTTTCGGGTTGTGAAATACAGTATCACTCTAAAACGAACTGTGCTGGCAGATATTTCTGCAAATGTTAAAATAATTTGTGAATAAGGATTACGGTAAGGAATTACGTTGAGGGAAAATCGGAAAGCAGTAGTATCAATGCTCTGTAAGTAAATATTCCCTGCAAATTCAATATTTTATGTTAGATTCGCCTGATAGGGAAAGTTATCCGGTGAAAGACGGATTTAAGTGCTCAGTTACCCGGATACCCGACTGATTTCGGAAGAGCTGAAATTGCCGTTTCCATACAAATCCGACATGGCATGTCGGATTTGTATGGAAATTCGGTAAATTTGCGCCATGATAAATCGTTTGCTTTCCGAAAAAATGCGCAGCCTTGCAGAAAAAATGCCGGTGATCAGCCTGACAGGGCCTCGGCAATCTGGCAAAACAGTGCTGGTACGAAGTGTGTTTCCAGATTACCGTTATGTCAATCTGGAGCATCTGGAGTCTCGTCAGTTTGCGCAACAAGACCCTGTGGGATTTATTCGCTCCCTTCCATCGGGGGTAATTATAGATGAAGCCCAATATGCACCTGATATTTTCTCCTGCATTCAGGTAGTGGTAGATGAGACACGGAGAAATGGTGAATTTATCCTGACTGGTTCTCAAAATTTCCAGCTTTCCGCCCGTATCAGTCAGAGCCTTGCGGGAAGAGCAGCCAACCTGTATCTGTTGCCTTTCTCTGCAGAGGAGCTTCAGAACGCTGAAATGGTGCCTGATGACTACGAAACGCTGTTATTCAGGGGTACATATCCCAGAATATACGATCAGCAGGTATTGCCCGGCGACTTTTATCCTTCCTACATTGAAAATTATGTAGAAAGGGATGTCAGACAATTGTTGAATGTAGCTGATCTGGGAAAGTTTCAGTTGTTTATACGCTTGTGCGCCTCCCGGATCGGGCAATTATTCAATCTGAGCGCCATCTCGGTTGAAGCCGGAGTGGATGCCAACACTGTCAAGCGCTGGTTTTCCATTTTGGAAACCAGTTTTATCGCTTTCAGGCTTCAGCCTTATTTCAGGAACTACAACAAGCGCCTGACGAAAACTCCCAAGGTGTACTTTTACGATACGGGTCTTGTGTGCGCTCTACTGGGTATCCGGACACAGGAGCAGCTGGATGAACATTTTCTGAAAGGTGCCCTTTTTGAGAACTTTATTATTGTGGAGACGCTCAAGCAGTATTTTCACCGCGGTATCCGTCCGCAGTGTTATTACTGGCGCGATAACGCTGGTAACGAAATTGATCTGCTTTTGGAAGAAGGCGGCAAAATCATTCCGGTCGAAATTAAATCAGGGCGAACAATACAGCAGGACTTCTTCAAAAATATTGACTATTTCAACCGGATTTCCGGCAATCCATCAGTACTTGGGCATATTATTTATGGTGGCGACAGTTTCCAGCCTCGCACGCAGGGTGTAGTGTCAGGCTGGAGGCAAATGCCGTTATGGAGCGAACTGGTTTGATGGATGAACTGATTTACAGTCGGAGACGAAATGACCATCAATGACCAAGGTCTGCCAGTATCCGCTCTATTTTTCTGACATGCCGTCCGTAAAACCAGTATAACCACAGTTCCACCAAAAAATAGGTAAACAGAATCACCACCAGCGCCCTGGAAAACACCAGCGTTGGACCTGCAGATTCATGTGCTCCTGTTCCTCCCGTGTTTTCCTGTATCCCGTGAAGAAGTCCGATAAAAAAGCCTCCGAAAATACCGGTAATGGCGTAGGATCTGTACATTTCCAGCAAGAGCCTGACCTCATAGACAAACCAGGTAAGACTTTCGCGGGTATTGAATTCCATACCCTGAGACCGGTTATAAAAACGCATTACCCTGAAAACAAAGTAGGACGTTGCGGCAAGCAGAAGCGCCATCATCATCCATATAACAGAGGCCAACGCTGGTCGGGGCGGATACATACACAGAACAAATCCCGCAACAAGGAACGAAACCAGCAGGGCGTAAAACTCTATTCGCATATTACGGCGAATTCTTTCAATGCTGCTCATGGCACCTTTCCTGTGCAGAGCATCGGATCCGAACTCTGATTCTGTTGACTGGCTATTGTTCCAGATTTCACGCAGTTGGTCTTTATCTTCGTTCATATCGAGATTTTTTGACGTATTTTATCCCTGATTCGGTTGAGTTTTACCCTGACATTTACCTCTGATATTCCCAGCTGGACGGCAATTTCTGCTCCCGAGAAACCCTCCAGATAGAGGAATATCATGCCCTTGTCTGCATCAGACAGGGTATAAATGGCATTGTACAGCATTTCAATCTGCTCATTGTTGTGGTCAGGCGCTTCCTCGGGCAGGCCTTGTACATACTCATTCAGGAAAATCCTGCCACGGGATTTTTCCTTTCTGATGAAAGTCAGGGCCGTATTCAGGCACACCCTGTACATCCAGGTAGAGAACTGACAGTCGCTCCGGAAAGAGTTGTATGCCCGCCAGAGCTGAAGGATCATTTCCTGAACGAGATCGGCTCGCGCATGCGCATCAGGTTCATACACGCGTGCGAGGCGATGAACTATGCCGCGATGCCTGTTCAGCAGCAGCAGAAACTCATTTTCCGTATCCTTGTCCGGATAGTTATGAGTTGAAGAAGTTTGTTCAGCGTCCGTTCCAGCCATCAGAAATTCCCTGGTAAATTGCAGGCATATTGGCGACAAAGAACAGCATAACAACTACTCCGACGTGCACAAAAAGCACAGCCTTCTGCCATAATTTTCTATCCTTCCAGGCAATTTTATTGTCGAACGGATCAAAAGCCAGCGCAATTCCGAGATTGGCAAAGCAATCCATGAGATCTCTGCTATTGAAGTACTGGAATACCCCAAGACTAATGAAGAGAACATAGAGGAAAATATGGATTCGCTGATTCATGTGAACATTTTTTACCAGTTAGTAGCTGCCTGCCTGAATTTGTTACATTTGTCGGTAAAAAAATATCGGATGGCAACTATTCAGCGACTGAACAAAGATAACAGTTGGGCAATTACGCTAAGCGGCACGACTTTCCTGGTGGATCCATGGCTCACAGGCAGTGAGGTGGATTATTTTGGCTGGTTCAACACACAGTGGCACCGCGAAGCGCCTGTTCCCCTCAGTGAAGTGCCTTTGTACGACTGGATCATTGTCACGCAGCAATTTCCGGATCACTTTCATATTGAAACACTGCTCGCGCTGAATCCCGCTCGCCTGATCGTACCTCCTTCGGTAAAAACGAAAGCTGAAAAATTGTTTCCTTCAGCTGCAGT
>JBDLWO010000082.1:0-8473 GCA_039804245.1 Bacteroidota bacterium | reverse complement strand
AAAGTAGTTATTCCGGATATTTGCGTGTGTTTTACATTTTTTATTCACATTTGGTTCAGAAATTATAACAGTCTGTTCTAATTTCGCCCGAAATAATTTCAGAGCTTGTTCAGGATTCTCTTGCCGAGCCGAAAATGGCTTATTTTCGGCAGTTTTCACCTTTTTTCAGTTGCGTAGCTCCGGCTATGCGCCTTCAAAAAGGCAAAAACTGAGAAAAATACGCTTATTTTTGCCAAGGGCAGAAAATACTGAACAAGTTCTTGGGTATCATCGACTGCCCGGGTGACAGTTTTCCTGATTAATCCATTCCATCATTCCGCCTGATTAACAAATGCAATTTCGTCCAGTTTTTTTACATTCAAACAAAAGTCAGATCATGACGAAACGTTTCAAACTGCTTTGCCTTGCGGCTTTGCTTTCTGTGATATCGGTAATTCCGGTAGAGGCAGATGCGCAGACCTTTGCAGGGGTAAAAGTACCTCACACCTCAATAACGCTATTCAAGTCATTCACCAGTTATGAGGTGTTTGAAATTGATGCCCAGTCGTTGGCCAATCTTGTTCAGAACAACACGGAAAGCAATCCGGTGTTGTCGCTTGGCGAGCTTCAATGGTCGCTGAGCCTTACTTCCAGCCAGTTGCTGTCTGAGAATTACACACTCCGGGTAGAGACTCCTGAAGGGGTCAGTGAGATCACTCAGCAGCCCAATATCGCCTTCAAGGGCTATGAAGCGGGTGGTGGCAAAGTTCGACTGACAATTGACAAGGACTTTATCATGGGTTATGTTGAGCAAAGCGGCCTGACGTGGTACATTGAGCCATTGTACTATCTGGAGCCTGATGCACCGCGTAATTTGTTCGTGGTTTATGAGCGTTCGAACGTAAAGCACGATCCGAATGTTTCATGTGGCGTAACAGAAGCAATGGAAAAAGCTGCTGAGCTGGAGCGTGATCATGAGGATGAAGCGGAGCAACTGGGTGTATATGAGCTTGAGCTGGCGATTGCATCGGATCAGCTGATGCTTGCCAAATACGGCTCGACCGGAGCGGTTGAAGCTCATAATATTTCAGTAATCAATATGGTTGAGGGCGACTATACGGGTTCGTTCAATCATGATCTGTGCTTCAATATAGTCACACAGTATGTTGCCAATACATTTCCGGGGCCGTGGAGTGGTTCCAATGATGCCGGCACCCTGTTGGGCAGTTTTCAGGCCTGGGGACAAGGAGGCGGCTTCGGTGTAAATTTTGATATCGGAGAACTTTGGACCGACCGTGACTTTAACGGAGGTACTGTAGGTATCGCCTATCTGAATGGAGTATGTAATACCGTGAAGTATCATTGTTTGCAGGATTTCACAAATAATGATGATTTTCTGCGTTGTATGACATCACACGAGATTGGCCATAATTTCAGCGCTACGCACGATAACTGTACTACCGGTGAGTTCATAATGTGTCCGTTTGTATCTAATGCAACAGCATGGAGCGCCCAGTCGCAGAGCCAGATCAATCCTTTCATGCAGGCGCGTATCAATAATGGCTGTCTGGGATCCTGCTCACAGGGCCCACCGCTTGTTTCTTCCTTTACATGGACACCCGAGCCTGGTTGTGTGGGTCAGCCGGTACAGTTTACTGATCAGTCAACCGGCATTATTACCGCCTGGGCCTGGACATTTGCCGGAGGAACACCGCCAACTTCCAACCAGCAGAATCCTGCAGTTGTATTTACTTCACCCGGTCCGCACCAGGTGACACTTCTGATCACAGGTACATCCGGGAATACCAATGCACACGCAGAGACGATCACGACAGATCCGCTACCGATCAGCAATTATACCTATACGGTTGATGATCTTACCATGTATTTCACCAATACATCGCAAAATGCGACCAGTTATTACTGGGACTTTGGTGACGGGTTCGACAGTTTTGAACAGGATCCGGTGCATACATATTCAGTAGCCGGTACTTATCTGGTAACGCTTACTGCCACGAGCCATTGTGGTTCGGTGACGAGAACCTACACGGTTACCACTGCCCCGGCTGCCATGTTTTCGGCTGAGCCAACCAGTGGATGTGCCACCTTGCAGGTGAATATGGTGAATGAATCATCATCAAATGCTGTAACATATCAGTGGTCATTCCCCGGGGGAGCACCAGCGGCCTCCAATCAGCCAGAGCCGACGGTTTACTATTCTGTACCGGGTATATATTCCATCACACTCGTTGCCTACAACAGTTCAGGTTCAAGCACCTTTACCCGTACCAGTTACATAACTGTCAGTACGATACCGGCGCCGGGATTCAACTTTACGAGTACAGGGCTTGCAGTGTCATTCAATAACACCAGCGTGAATGGAACTTCCTATTTGTGGGAATTTGGCGACGGAACAACCAGTACGCTTCAAAATCCGACCCACACATACGCGAATGGCGGTACCTACACTGTGAAGCTGACAACAACCAACGCGTGTGGCAGTACTTCCATAACGAAAACGGTGTCGCTGATTCCCGCTCCGGAGGCATCATTCACCACATCGGGAAGTCCGGGTTGTGCGCCGCAGACAGTAACGTTTACCAATACATCCATCGGGGCCACTTCTTTCAACTGGTCGTTCCCGGGTGCAACTCCTCCGGCATCAACCGATACAAGCCCGGTAGTAGTTTATGACCAGCCGGGTACTTACACTGCTACACTTGTTGCAATCAATACTTCAGGAACGGATACAGCTACAGCAACGATACAGATCGGGACTGTGCCCGGAGCCGGCTTCAGCAGTTCAACGAGTGGTCTGATAGCCACCTTTACCAATTCGACTACCAACGGAACCAGCTATTCCTGGGATTTTGGTGATGGCTCCACGAGCACAGAAACTGATCCAATCCATTCTTACACTGCTGATGGGGTTTACACGGTTGTGTTAACAGCTACGAATGCCTGTGGTTCCTCCACAGTTACACAGACAGTGACCATTACAACGCCTCCTTCCGCCAACTTTACTGCCGGGCCGCTCACTGGTTGTCCGGGAATGACGGTGGTATATGACAATACATCCAGCGACAATGCCACCACTTTTGCATGGTCGTTCCCGGGTGGAACGCCGGATACCTCTTCACTTGAAAATCCGACGGTAGTTTACAATACATCCGGACAGTATGATGTAACCCTGATAGCCAGCAACTCCGCGGGTGCTGATACAGTGGTATTTGTCAACTTCATACAGGTAGGTTCTGCTCCGGTGGCGGGTTTCAGCAGTACTTCAAACGGTGCAGTGGTGTCATTTACCAACAGCAGTACCAACGCTACCAGCTACAGCTGGGATTTTGGCGACAACAGCGGCAGCTCTGAGGCCAATCCGGTGCACACTTACGCTGCTGACGGAGTATATACAGTGGTACTGAGTGCAACAAACGATTGTGGAACCGTTACGGCAACACAGACGGTAACCGTGACTACGGCACCTTCTGCCAATTTCACAGCTGGAAATACGAGCGGATGCGGACCATTGCAGGTCGTCTTTGAAAATACTTCTTCAGAGAATGTAACCAGCTGGTTCTGGACATTCGAGGGAGGAGAACCGGCCACTTCAACGGATGAAAACCCAGCGGTTATCTATCTGAATCCAGGAACTTACGATGTTACCCTGGTAGTAACTGGAAGCGGTGGTTCGGATACACTGGTTCGTGCCGATTATATAACAGTGGAGGGAGCTCCTTCTGGCAGCTTTACCTACAGTCAGGTTCAGAACTCGGTGTCATTCACCAACACAACAGCAGGAGCAACCACATACACCTGGACGTTCGGCGATGGAAACAGCAGCAACGAAGCCAATCCTACGCACACGTACGCTGCTGACGGGGTTTACACCGTCATACTGGCCGCAACAAACGACTGCGGAACTACATTTGTGGAACAGACGGTTACCATTGTTACCGTTCCGGTTGCTGCATTCACATTTAACGGTGCGATCGGATGCTCGCCATTCATCGTATTGTTCGACAACACATCGAGTGATAACGCGACATCCATCGAATGGACATTCGAAGGAGGAACGCCGGCAACGTCAACAGAAGAGAATCCACTGGTAACCTGGGATGCCCCCGGAGTTTACACAGTGACACTCGTTGCTTCCAATTCAGCCGGTTCCAGTACAGCAACAGCCAGTATCACTGTAACAGGCGGACCAACGGCCGGGTTTACCAGCCAGACTGCCGGTCTGAGTGTTATATTCAACAACAGCAGCCAGAATGGCGGAACTTACGACTGGGATTTCGGAGATGGAACAACCAGTCAGGAAGAGAATCCCACACACACCTACGCTGCTACGGGTACTTACACCGTGGTTCTGACAGCCTATAACGAGTGTGGAACAAATACGTTCACACAGGTTATTACCATCGAAGGAAGTGCACCACTGGTATCCTTCTCCTCTGATGCGCAGAAGGGATGTGCAGGTGTAACCATTCAGTTCACAGACCAGTCGGCTGGCGATCCGACAGCCTGGCAGTGGACATTTGAAGGAGGTACTCCGGCAACATCAAACGAACAGAACCCGTCGGTTACCTATACCACACCGGGTGTATATCCCGTCACACTGCAGGCTACCAATATCTATGGGTCCAGCACATCCACCCAACCCGGATATGTGACCATCATCGGAGCGCCGGTTGCCGGATTTGATTACAGTGCAGTATTGGGGACAGTTTCATTCACCAGTACATCACAGGGTGCTGATGCCTACTCCTGGAATTTTGGAGATGGCACTACCAGCAATGAAGCCAATCCGGTACATACTTACAGCACCTCGGGATCATATACAGTTACATTGACTGTAACAAATGATTGCGGTGCCGCAACCCTGGAGCAGACAATCAACGTAATAACAGTTGGAGTTCAGGATGTACCGTGGCTGCGTGATTTCGAGGTTTATCCGAACCCGGGAGCAGGTCTTTTCACGGTAGAGTTGATCGGAGAGCCACAGAGAGAACTGGAAGTTGCCCTTTACAATGCACTGGGCCAGCGTCTGCGCTCTGAGTTAGTTGATTTCAGCAGTGGAAGCCTGACAAAAGTTCTTGATTACAGCAGCTTGCCATCAGCAGGATACACGCTCCGGATAACGGGTGCAGGAACGTCACAAAACGTAAGATTGGTTATCCAGAAGTAATTCCGGTTACGGAAATTAATAATTCAAAGCCCGGGTGCCTGTATTGGTATCCGGGCTTGTTTGTTGTGCCGGTTTGAAGTAATGATTGCTCCTGTCATATTTCGTCCCCGCCCCCGCCCGAAAAATTACGCCGGTTGTATAATCCCTTTCACTACCTTTGACCGCTTTTTGGGTAACTGTGTCAGGTGATGCAGCGGCCCGGTACCATGTCAATTCAACCTTTCCGAATGATTGTCAGATTAACGACCACATTATTAACCATCCTGCTTGCGGCAACAGCTTTTGCCCAGACAGGTACTATCAGCGGTTCCGTACGCGACGCAGACAATGACACTCCGCTTTCAGATGCGGCCATTGTTGTGAGCGGTACGGGCAAGTTCACGGCCACCGACGCGAAAGGAGAGTTTCGCCTTGAAGGCGTTCCGACAGGCGGCCAGTCTGTACTGATCACCCATTCCGGGTATTTCCCAAAAGAAATCAAGTGGAATGTCCGTGCAGGCGCCAATACCCAGGAAATCACATTGCAGCGTGATCCGGCTGCCAGTATCACCAATGTTAACGATCTGCCCACGGTGACACTGGAGGAGGCCGACACAGAAACAGAAGGTTCGGGCGACGTGGCCAACCTGCTCAACGCAAACAGGGATATTTTCCAGCAGGTAACAGGATTTGGCTGGGGAATTTTCCGTTTCCGCGAAAGAGGGTATGACTCCGAACATTTTCCCCTTTTTCTGAACGGAGTGAATATCAATGACCCCGAAACAGGTTTCGCTGTTTTTGGTGAAATTGGCGGTCTGAATGATGTGCTCCGCAACAGGGAGAGCACTGTGGGTCTTAATCCTTCCGAATTTACCTTTTCAGAGATTGGTGGCGCAACGCGCATAGACACGCGCGCGAGCAATCAGCGAAAGCAGATCAGGGCGAGTTATGCCATCAGCAACCGTACTTACACGAACCGAGTGATGCTTACTGCCAATACCGGTTTGATGCCGGGTGGATGGGCTGTCAGTCTTTCCGGAAGCCGCCGCTGGGCGCAGGAAGGATATTTTGATGGTACATTCTTCGACGGATATTCGTATTTTCTTTCTGTTGACAAGAAGATTAACAAGAAACACGCGCTAAACCTGACGTTTTTGGGAGCCCCTTCCATACGCGGCAAAGTGAGCGATTCGTTCGGGGAAATGTTTGAACTCGCCGGTACACACCGTTACAACCCGAGCTGGGGCTACCAGAACGGAGAGAAACGCAATGCCAACATAGGTCATTCAAACCAGCCCATCGGAATGCTGCGTTACGACTGGGCGCCTATGGCCGGTACTTCCGTGACGGCTTCAGTTTACGGACAAGCCGGAAAACGAGGAGATACCCGACTCGACTGGTTCGATGCTTCCAACCCGGCACCCGACTATAACAGAAGACTGCCATCAGCCATTCTTGATTCCACGCTTTCTGCACAGTGGGCCGATGCATTGCGAAACGATGAAGCCCTTCGCCAGATCAACTGGACGCAGTTTTACGATGAAAACAGTCGGAACAGGTTCACAGTCGAGAACGCAGAAGGTATTGCCGGAAATACGGTGACAGGAAACAGAGCCCAGTACATCGTGGCCGACCAGCGGGCCGACAGCAAGGAACTCGGTTTCAATGTCGTGCTGAATCAGCAGCTGAACAGTCGTTCCTCTCTTCAGTCGGGTGTGAACTACCGCTGGTACAAGGGTCAGAACTTCCAGGTACTCGACGACCTGCTCGGTGCTGATTACTGGCTTGATATCAACCGATTTGCATCACAGGATTATCCGGGACAGCCGCTTCTTGAAGACAATGACGCCATTAACCCGAGAAATGTAATATATGAGGGTGATGTTTTTGGATACAACTACGATGAAAATATCCGGAACGGAAGTATCTGGGTGCAGGCACAAACCAACTTGAGAAAGTTGTCACTATTCGGTGCAGCGGAGGTGGGAAATAACACCTTCTGGCGTACCGGGAATATGATCAATCCCAGGTACCCAAACGACTCCTATGGCGATTCGCAGGTGAATTCATTTTATACTTATGGTCTGAAGGGAGGAGCCACTTACAAGTTGAACGGTCGCAACTACTTGTATGCCAATGGTTTCAAAGGCACCAAGGCGCCGTTGTTCCGTGATGTCTATATTTCACCGCGCCAAAGGAATACGGTGGCACCAAACACAGATGTTTACGGAATTAACAGCATAGAAGGTGGCTATTTGCTTCGTTCACCGCTTGTGCGGGCCCGACTGACAGGTTATCTGACCAACTTTGAGAATGAATTTGAAGCGCGGTTGTACTTCTCACCAACGGTGGGAGAATTTGCGACTCTGGTGATGAGCGGAATCAACAGAACGCATTCAGGAATCGAGGCCGCCTTTGAATACAAACCTGTCCCGCAATGGGTATTCAGTGGTGCAGCCAATCTGGGCTACTACCGCTACACCAACCGCCCGACAATGACCTATACCCCTGATAACAAGGACTACGTTTCATTCGAGAATGTAACACTCTATCAGGATAACTTCCTTGTACCGCGTACACCGCAGACGGCAGCCACCTTCAACGTCAAGTATGAAGGCCGCCGTTTCTGGTTTGCCAACATCACATTCAACTGGCGCGATGATTTCTGGTTCGCCTATGATCCGATCAGAAGACGCGCTGAGGCCGTTCTGGCACTGACACCGGGTTCGGATATCTGGAATACAATTGTTGAACAGGAAAAAGCGCCGGCTGCCTACACCCTCGACCTTTTCGCCGGCAAATCCTGGAAAATCGGGGATGTTTTCCTTTACCTGAACGTGGGAGTCAACAATATTCTGGACAACAGGGACATCATCGTGTCGGGCAGAGAGGCTTACAGAAACGCCTTTGGCCGCGAGCCGGATGACGCCCGACTTTACATCTCGGAAGTTCAGTATGCTCCCGGATTGAACTACTTCATTTCCCTCAGCGTACGCAAATAAACCTGAATCAATCAGATATTGACAAACGACAAAAAACATCATCATTATGTTTTTCAACAATAAACTCAACCTGCAGAACAGCCTGCTTGCTGTATTAATGCTCACCTTCACCCTGAATTCATGCGTAAAAACAGAATTCGATCAGCCTCCGGTGGGTGGTGACGGCAAAGATATTCCGACCAATGCCACTATCTCCCAGCTCAAGTCGCTGCATGAGGTGGATGGAGCATACGATCTGATTAACCAGGATCTGGTTATCGGTGGTACGGTTATTATGGACGACCGCACAGGTAACTACTACAAAACCATCGTCATACAGGATTCA
>JBDLWO010000081.1:0-33322 GCA_039804245.1 Bacteroidota bacterium | reverse complement strand
GTACAGACATCGGCAGAGTTGATGAGCTTGTTAATTACTGAATGTGCAATAAAGTACAAACCTACGCTAAAATTTGCAAAATACCATTTTTTCAAAAAAATCCTGCACTTGACAGGTGGAGGGGCCGACGTAAAAGCGGTGGATAGAGGCAGGGTCCGGAGCCTGCGAAGATGTCATTCCGGGTTGCTTTTTCGTGTTGTTTTTTGAGTAAACGGCGCATTTTAAAGGTAAACGGCTGTTGAAAAATGTTGGTAAAAAAACATTGCAAATCATTGTAATTACAAATATGTCTTTTTATACATTTGACCCCGAGTCAAAGCCGGTTCATCCGTTTTTGTTTAATCCACATCTTCCACATTTCCCGTATTTGCTTATGACTCAAGATTTACCCACTTGTCCGGTGATCACACTGGATACTGTCAATGTATGAGACAGCAGCGGCGGTAACACTGTGAAGTGTTGCCGCCGCTTGTTATTTTCGGTTGATTATTCTTTTGTTCTGCCTGACTGAACGAACCGGACGAGCGCCTCTGCACTGGCCGGGGCCACGAGTGCCACCTCTACCGTTTTGCCGTTGGGCATTTTGATTTTCGTGTCCTTTTCCTTGAGTGAAACCAGGAGCGAGTTGAATTTGTCGCTGCTGGAAGCCAGATTCAGATCGGCGCCTCCTTCATCGTTGGGGCGGTAGTCGAAGAAGTACCACAGATCCGGTGCTGCTTTCAGGTAGAGAGAGAACCTGTCTTCTCCGCTACCGGGCATTTTATACGATATATAGGCAGTCAGGTTTTTATTGATGGGCAGTCCGGCGATACTTACGAGCGGAAATTTATCATCCATGGTAATGAAAGCCGTGTATTCGGAGTTCCATCTTACCGATTGCCTGCCGAAGACGAAAGTGAAGTTATCGTCTTTTTTGGGAAGCAGTATGGCATTCAGTCTCAGATTTGCCGTCATTTCTTCCATATCTTTTTCATCGCTGACAAACTCCCTGATAACGGGCTGATAATAAGCCACATTCGTATTGTATATCGCCACAGGTGCATCAAAAGTTGCTGCCTTGATATCATTGATCAGCAGATCGAGGATAACTTTGGGAAGGGGGAGTTCCACCGCGGTCATAATTTCGCCGGTTAGTTCAAATTCGGTGGAGTCTGTGACAGTGTTATAGTCTGACTTCAGGCGTCCTGCGGCTTTGATTCGCATACATTCGAGGCCCGGGCAAACAGAGAGCGGGCCATCGCCCTGGATCGTCCCTACCCTGTTATCGAAGATCATTCTGGCTCCCTTTTCCGATTTTCCGATTACCTTGAGTGAGTCGCCGAAAGTAAAACGATCGGTTTTGGGGTCATATTTGTACACATGTTTGCAATCAAGTACCGGGCGATCTATCCGCTGCAGTGCGGGGAGCATCACGCGGGGGTATCCTTCTCCTGTTTCGCGGGACAGGTAGAAACCGGCTACCACGGGGTCGTCGTCTGCATTTTTGGAGTTTTCTATCCGCATTACCGGGTTGTTTTTATCCACAACCGACTGGTGTGTGAACCACTGTACGGCGGGAAGTTTGTCGGCATCGAGTTTGGCGTATCCCTCGAAGCGCATATTCTGTTTGTTGGCCTCCAGGATCATCTGCCCTTTGAACAGTGTCTTGACATCCATCCTGAACTGGTCTTCCTCCTTTATGTCACCGGAGGCGGTAGTCAGAATGGTACGTTTGTAGTTTTTGTCGGTTTGCCGGTCGCCCTTGATATTGTTGAAAAATACTTCCTGCTGATAGCCGGGAATATCATACTGGTAGTAGCCGGTGGCAGTGTAGGCATCTCTTCCGAGTACGGTTACTTCTGCGCGTGTAATAGTGTGGTATTTGCTGGCAGTATCGGCCTCGATACGGGCGGCATGGATCTGCCTCATTTTACCACCGGGCAGAATATATATATCGGCAGTATCTGGCGGATAAACGAAGGCGTCGGCTGTTTTAACCACCTTTACTCCGCCCACTTTGAGGAGGTTTGTTTTCAGGTCGTATAACGCAGTTCTGCCCTCAAAGGAGAGTGAATCCTGCCCTCTGTCGGTAGAGGTAAAGCGACCGGGCCGGTTGGGATCTGATTTGAATTCTACCGTCTGCTTCTTCATATCCCAGGTAAACTCGTTCATGGTAGTTTTGTACTGGTCGTAGGGCAGGGTTGTGTTGGCCTCGGGTGTATTGGCTTTGAACTGTCCGAAGCGTGCATCGAAATCCAGGTTTCCGTTAACGTTGCGCGAATCGAAGGCGATACCCTTGCCGTCGAGCGACTTGATTTCAATATTTCCTGTATCGGCTTTAGCCTGAAACGGCCCGTATGATATGAGCCTGGAAGTTAATTTGCCTTCATCCCATTCGAATTCACCTTTTCCCTTCAGGCCTGATGGCGTCAGAATGAGTGTCCCTTTGTGTGTATATCCCTCTGCCCTGAACAGATCGAATGCCTTGGCCCGGCTTTCCACATACATGGAGTCTTTGAACGGGAGCCAGTTAACTGATACATTTTCCCCTCTTGCCTGAGGTACCTTGACGGCGCTGCTTCTGTCTTCGGTCATAGAAAACCTTCGTGCAGTTCCGGTGGTCTGTTTGGGTTTGAAGAGCAAGTCTTCCGATTCTATATCGGCGGTCAGGTATTCGAGCAGACCTTTCCCTTTCAGTCCGCGGTTACTCAGATCGAGTTCACCGGTATAGTTGCCTTTTTTGGTGTAGGTGGGGTATCCGGCCTGAGGTGTCCGGTGGACGAATCCGAATGATTTGTCTTCATCGCGGACCACAATCGTTTCACGGAATTTCGGGAAAATGGTAGCCGGGAACAGTTCCCCTTTGAACTGAAGCTGCTCTTTGGTGTAGCTGTCGAGGCCATTAAAAGAGAACGGATCGAGTTTGAAGTAAAATGAGTCGCGTGTGTAGGCGCCCGCCTGAATGTCCTTGCGGTCGTAGAACACGTAGGAATGTTTTTTCGATTGCAGCGACGGAAAAATACCGAGGTCTTCCTTGCCGGACTTGTTGCCCGGGGCATCAACCAGCAGCGCACCGCTCACATACTCGAGGTGTGAGTTCATGGCGTTGGCAACGGGTTGTTTATTCTGGTCGAGTTCGCCGGTAGGCACGTAAAAATCGAGGTGTCGCACCGAGTCGAATTCCACCTGAAAATTTTCATAGTCAAAGAACATATTTCTTCCCTGAAACAGCGACATACCTGCGTAGAGCCGTCCGCCAAACTTCATATCCCTGTTTTTCAGCAGGGTGAGTTCACTTTCATCAGGAATAAGCGCCACCTTCTGTCTCTTGCTCAGGTCAACCTTTCGCACATCATAAATTTCCGTTTCTTTGGTTTTCAGGTCGAGCTTTGCATTGGATTTGGAACTTTCAGACACAATGTTGATAGCATCGTAGTCCCTTTTTCCCTGGCTGGCCAGGGCGTAGTGCACCAGTTTGTCGCGCAGCTCGATCTGGTGCCTGTCGAAATAGTAGTTGATATATCCGTCTTCCACCATCTGGGCCAGCAGGGTCTGGATACTGGAGTAATCAAATTTGGAGTTCAGTTTGAAGGCGAAGGCATTGTCGGACACAAGCCTGCCGTTATCCTCCTTGTCCTGATCCGATTCGAGCCACACGATATACAGGACATTGATGGGGTTTTGCGATGCCAGTCCTTGCATAGCCTGGTATTTGCTGGCATCGTAATAATTGCTGCTTTCGAAGCTCACCGTCTGTTTGGTGCCTCGTACGCCTATATTCACCCCGATTTCGAGAGAATCCTTGTTCAGGTACCAGGAAATACGCTCGGTATTGAGGTTCATATTGTAATACGAGGAGAAAAACGGGTTTCGTTCGGAGCCTTTATCGCCTCTTGCCAGAGAAATGACCTGTTTGGGGATATCAATACGGAAACTGGCTGCCGGGTGGAACAGGCTGTCTGTATCCATGTACAGTTTGGCATCCACCCCCTGTGCTACCACGCTGACACCTCTTTTTATAATGAAAAGATCGCCTTCTCCGTAAAAAATACGCTGTCTTTTCTTGTTATAAATAGTCATTTTGGCAGGTTCGCCTGTTTTTCCGAAGCCGTAGAGCGAGTTGCCCTCCAGTCGGAAACCGCCTGTGTATTCAATGCCATCGCCCAGTTTGTTGACGCGCAGTTTTTTGTCGAAGGATTCAAACTTCGGGAAGTTGAAATCGGACAGGGAGTCGGGTTTGGAGGTAGCAGATTTCGGTCTGATAACCACGTTATGCTCGAAGCGGCCGGGTACGCCCGTCTGGTTGAAATACAGCGGGTAGAACAGTGTGGCTGTGTCGCAGTAGAACAGCGGTTTGTTCGTTTCAATTTTATAGTTTCCGAGTACGGCGTAAATGGAGGAGTCCATACCGGCTTCGGCCCATGAAACCCGGCCACCTTTCCCCCGCCATACGTTGTCGTAGGGCAGGTAGGCGCCTGATGTTTTCATGATGACCACAGAGTCTGTTTTTCGGGCACCGATCAGATCAACGTCGTTGCAAACAATGCGGGGTATTTTATCGGAATATTCGTAATCTACGGACCCGCCCTTTATTTTCCATGTTACAGAACCGCCCTCGCCGCTTTTGAGGGCTTTCCCGTTCATCATATCGGATGAAAATTCGAGGTATTGTCCAATTGGCTTGGTACGGCCTTTTTCAATACCGGCGATTACGGATTCGGAGAATACATGCCACCGGGTGAACAGGGCCGTATCGGGATCCGATTTGGCGCCTGTAACGGCATCAATATAATTTTTGTAATAGGGGAAAGGCGCCAGATTCTGTGCGCCAAGCATATTGGAGAGCCGTATGATTCTTTTGATATCGGTATCACTGAAAATGCCCGATTTGTACATTTTGTTGAAGACGGCGTAGGACTCCTCCATGTCGGGACGTTTGTTCTGGGTCATGAATTCACCCAGTTTGGCGACGAATTCGTTGGGGGATTCCGGGAACTTCGCGGGCGCCTGTGCGCACAGGGGTGAAAAAAATCCCGAGATTGCCCATAAAGCGAAAATAAAGGAGGCGGCAGATTGTTTCATTGTATTCATTAGCTCAAAACGTCGCAGGAGGGAAATTGGTACAGGGAGGCACTATTGTAACTTTTCATTACGCGCATGGCGTTCGGCATCGCGGCCTGTTTTCTTTTCGAGGTTTTTACGGAGGGCATCCGTCAGGTCTGTTCCGGTCTGGTTGGCCAGGCAGATGAGTACGAACAGCACGTCGGCCATTTCATCGGCCAGATCTTCCTGTGCGGAAGCAGCCTTTTCGCTGTTTTTAAACGACTGTTCGCCGTATATCCGCGCCATCAGGCGTGCTACTTCGCCCACTTCTTCCATGAGAATGGCGGTATTGGTGAGTTCGGAAAAGTACCTGATCCCTATGGTTCGTATCCAGGTGTCAACGGTTTCCTGTGCCTGTTGAATGGTCATTATTCAGAATAATTGGCAGTTTATTGTTGTGAATTGGCTGTTTCCTCCCACAGTTTTTTGTATTTTCTGTATTTCATGTACAGAATTACGGTTATGGCCGGGTGGAGAATAACGAACAGAATCACGTTTAACTGCTGATAGGTAATACCCAGGGCACTACTCATCAGTTGCATTATTTTGACGCAAATCCAGAATATGGTATCCATTTTACATTACTTTTGCTGACAAAGGTAATACCCTTGTTTTTCTCCACGCAAACCCTGAGGTCAAATAAACGTATTCAACCTTAGTGCCGGAAAAGCGTTTAAGACTCATGTATATATTCAAGCGAAAAAAGGCGCCTGCCGATTTGTTTGATCGTCTGGAGCACGAAGCATCTGACGAACTGGGACTGCTCGGAGAATTGGGGCCAAAGGATTTTGGTACAGAGCACCTGATAGAGTTGCATGCATTGGTGTGTACCCGGATGATTTTACAGAAAAGAGCACTCAGTTTGTCTGTTGCGGTTGGGGCTGCTGGAGCAGGGTGGATGCTTCTTGGCATTCTCGCCTGGTCTGTGAAGAGCCAGATACTTTCTGTTGTATCCTTTATTGCAGCTATTATGTGCATACTGGCGTTTGCCGGAATGCTGGTACGCACTTATATGCGGTTTGGTGCGCAGGGTCAGCTGGTACACACGCGGCTCAGCATTGAGGATGAATTGCGCAGTCGCCGCGAGCGGATGCGCCGGCAACCCGAGAGCTGGTAGGCATCAGCGGAGAGAGCCCAGTCCTGTTATTTCCCTTACTTCTTTCAGCGTTTTCTGCGCGCGCTTGCGTATTTCTGCGGAAGATGCCTGGATTTGTTCCTTGACGGCTTTTTTATCGGCCTGCAGGGCTGCGAGTTTTTCCCTGAACGGGTTCACGAGTCCGACCACAGCATCGGCCACAGCTTCCTTGAGAGCAGAATATTTCAGAGTGCCGGCGGAGTAATCGGCCATGAGTGCGTTATGTGCATCGGTATGACCACAGGCGCGCAGCAGTTCGAAGAGGTTCTGAACACCGGCGCTCATTTCACCGGCTGGCGTGTCGCCTGTGTCGGTAACTGCCGATTTGATTTGTTTGCGCACGCGGTCCTCTTCGCCGAACAGATTGATGTAGTGTTTTTCTCCAAGGCTCTTGCTCATTTTCCGGTTGGGGTCGGCGGGAGAAAGGATTTTCGGAGTTTCGGTAAAGAGTGGTTCAGGGTGAATAAAATAATCCTTGCCGAACTGGTGATTGAAGCGATGGGCGATATTCCGTGACAGTTCGAGGTGCTGCTCCTGGTCTTTCCCCACCGGTACGTAATCGGCGTGATAAATCAGGATATCGGCAGCCTGAAGCACCGGATATGCGAACAGGCCCAGACTGACGAACGAATCCTTGTCAGTTTCGCGCAGCTGGTCTGTTTTGTCCTTGAACTGCGTCATGCGGGTGAGTTCACCATAGCTGGTAGTACAACCGAGAATCCAGGAAAGTTCCACGTGTTCGGGAACGAGGCTCTGGACAAAAATATTTTCCGGTTTGATGCCGCACGCGAGCAGGTAAAACACCATTTTCCAGGTGTTTTCGCGGAGTTGGGCGGCATTGTACGGCATCGTCATGGAGTGGTAGTCCACCACACCATAGGTACAGTTATACTCATCCTGCAGTCGAACCCAGTTTTGTACGGCGCCGAAGTAGTTTCCGAGGTGCAGATCGCCGGTGGGCTGAATACAGGAAAGAACATTTTTCATGACCGGAAAAAGTTAGACAGTAGCTATGACAGATATTTCAACATTTACGAATCGTGGAAGTTCGGCGACCTGCACCAATTCGCGCGCCGGGGCCCATTCCGGATTAAAATATTCGCCATAAACGGCGTTAATCCGGCTGAACATGTTCATATCCTTCACGAATACGGAAGCCTTGAGAACTTTTTCGAGGCTGCTGCCAGCCGCTTCCAGAATTGCCCTGACGTTCAGCAGTACGCGGTGCGTTTCTGCTTCAATATTGTCGAGCACCAGCTCGCCGGTTGACGGATCGAGTGCTATCTGTCCGGAAACAAAGAGTATTCCATTGAACAGGGTTGACTGGTTATACGGGCCGATGGGGGCCGGAGCTGACGGGGTGTTGATGATCTGCTTCATCGCGAACGGATGTTGGTGACTGAGTTCAGAAATTCCTGTGAGAAGCTCTTTTTGTAAAACAGGAAAAGCCCCATAGCATCCCGGTAGGGACTGGAGCCTTCAAGTTCCTGAAAAGGCGATTCCGGCGGCGTGAGATTACTCCTGCGCAGCTGCGGACTCCCTGGCCGGTACGAGTACATGGCCACGGTAGTAGATAGCGCCCTCCACGCTGTAAGCGCGGTGCAGACGGTGGGTTTCGCCCGTCGTCTTGCAGGAGCCGAGTGTTGGCATTTCAGCTTTGTCGTGTGTGCGGCGCGCGCGCTTGCGGCGCTTCGAGTGCCGCCATTTAGGATTTGGCATGACCTATTTTCGTTGTGGCTGTTATGGCAGCCGCTTATGAATCAATTAATTTCCTTTCAACGGATTCAGCGCATCCCATACAGATGAGCCTTTATTATCTTCTCCGTCCCGAGAGAGGCGCCCGAGCACCTCGAAATTACAGGGCGGTTCGGAATCTTCCTGACAATCGTACACATTCGTGATTGGCAAAGACAATACAGCGAACTCGTACAAGTAACTGGCGAGGTTAAAATCGGAAGACTCGGGGTGTATGAAAACTACCTCATCTTCTGTTTCTCCCTCGGCGTCTCCGAACTTTACAATCAATTGCCGCTCATCTTCCAGCGGCATATTGATATCGGCAGTACACCGGTCACATTCAGTTCTGACGTACCCCGACATTTCAAAGTCAAAAAGCAGCATATCGGACCGCCTGTCGAGCTCAACCCTGAACTCCAGCGATGAATCGCCGATCGGGGAGTCTTCAAAAAGAGCAAAAAAGGAGCCGTCAACCACGAAATTGAAAGAATGAAACCCTACTTTCAGGCCTTTGACAGGTATGGAGTACGGTGAGAATGCATTCATTGTGGTGTCTGCTTTTAGAAACGGGCCGCAAAGGTAGTATTATTGGCGGTTTCTGCAAATAAATAATCCAAAAAGTCTGCTTTAAATATTATTTCATTTGCAATAATGGGGCAACACCTGTACTTTTCGGAAAAAAAGCTGACAAGTCATCATGAAATCAGGCGCCTTGAAGTACCTGCTGGTTTATGTTACGCCGGCAGTTGTGTTTTTGTCAATCAGGTCTGCGGATGTATGGTCGTATTCTGCAGTGGCACTGCTCTTTGGTGTTTTGCCGTTTATGGAGCTTTTTTCCCGCGGTTCGGAGGCGAATTTGTCTGAACAAGGGGAGGAGGCAGCCACGGGCAACCGTGTTTACGATCTGATTATATACGGTTTGCTGCCGGTACAGTATCTGATTCTGGTATATTTTCTCGTTCAGATCGGGCAGGAGGGCCTTCCCTTGCATGCGCGGGTGGGCATGACTATTGCGTTCGGTCTTTCCTGTGGTGTGCTGGGTATCAATGCGGCTCATGAGCTGGGACACCGGAATACCCGTTATGAGCAGTTGATGAGCAGGATACTGTTGCTTTCAACACTTTATATGCATTTTTTCATTGAGCACAATCGTGGTCACCACAAGAATGTTTCAACAGAGGATGACCCGGCCACGAGTCGCTACGGAGAAACGCTGTATGGTTTCTATGTGCGTACAATCCGGGACAGCTGGTTGTCGGCCTGGCGTCTGGAGGCCGACCGGCTTGGAAAGGAAGGGTTGCCGTTCTGGTCGTGGCGGAACGAGATGCTGCGGTTTCAGGTAATCCAGCTGGCGTTTGTCTCTGCGATTTATCTGTTTTTCGGATTTTTCGTGCTGTGTCATTTCCTGGCAGGTGCTGCCATCGGTGTTCTGTTACTTGAAACGGTGAATTACATCGAGCATTATGGTCTGATGCGTAAAAAAACAGGAGACAGGTACGAGCGCACGCTGCCGGCCCATTCCTGGAATTCCAACCACCCTATCGGTCGCCTGATGCTGCTGGAACTGTCGAGACATTCCGATCATCACTTCATGGCCAACAGGAAGTATCAGATACTGCGTCATTTCGATAACAGTCCGCAGATGCCGACCGGTTATCCGGGCATGATGCTGCTGGCCCTGATACCACCACTCTGGTTTCGGGTGATGCACAGGCAGATAGACAAGTACCGGGTCGGGGGTGTAATAGCGTAATCGTCAGTATTTTTCCGAGAACCTGCGTGCCAGCTGTTTGTGTTTGTTGTCGAGACTGATTTCACGGCCCTGGATAAAGGCCTGCGTGACCACGCACGTCAGCATATCGAGTGCATCTCCCTCACTGATGAACAGTGTGGCATCTTTCCCGACTTCGAGGGAGCCGCAAGTTTTGTCGATCCCTAGAATTTTGGCTGCATTCAGCGTGACAGCACTTACGGCGGCTTCCCTGGGCAGTCCGTAAGCGCACATCTGACCTGCCTGAAAAGGAAGATTGCGCTGTCGCCAGCCGCCGATACCTGTTATGGTGAAGAGAATACCCTTTTCGTGCAGTTGAGTGCCGGTTTTGTATGCCTGATCCACGTCATCGTCGTCTCGGCGAGGCAGGCTCTGCGGAGGAAACAGTACTACCGGCGTATTGTGGGATTTCAGGAAGTCGGTTATTCGCCAGCTTTCTTCTCCGCCAACGATGACCGGACTGACTCCCATACTTTCGGCGAAGAGTACGGCATCCTGTATGGTGCGCGCGTTGCCGGTTCTTATGAAGAGCGACTGTTTTTTGTCAAAAAGGCCCTTCATGGCCTCCAGTTTCAGATTTTTTGTTTCCGGACTTGCCTGTTTGGCATAAGCTTTTGCCTCATCGAAGAGGCGGCGTATGTCCTGTACCTCCTTGTCGTATTGTTCGTTTTTACTGCTTCCGGAGCGTGCGGACGGCCAGTTCAGCCAGATCGCGTCATCTGTCTTGTAGGCGGCATCTTCCCAGTTCCAGGCATCGAGCTGCACAACAGAAGATGTGCCGGAAATGATACCACCCTCCGGCGCCGGCTGTGTCATCAGGATGCCGTTTGAGCGGACGGTGGGCAGCACGTCGGAATCGGTGTTATAGGCCACGAGTGTTCTCAGATTCGGGTTGTATGCGCCAACATCGGAGAAGTCAACTGTGGCGCGCGCAGCGTCAATTTCGACCAGTCCGAGTCGGGTTCCCGGTGCGATGAATCCGGGATACACGTGTTTGCCCGCAGCATCCACGACTTTTGAAAATTTCGTACGGTCGAGACGAACAGTGGCTGCATCTGCCACCATAGACAGTTTGCCATTTTCGAAGCTGATGGCGCTGTTGGCAATCACTTCACCGTTGCCCAGGTGTGCTGTGGCGCCGGTGATGAGGATATTTCCGGTTTGTGCCTTTGCGGGAACAGGGCGTTGTGAGAACACCGGGGCTGCCGACAGCAGCAGAGCGAGGAGGATGAAAGTGCGAGAGGTCATGTGTCAGAAATGGTTTGGCCAACAAATGAAGGCGATGTACCCTGGCCTTGCGTTAACGGCACAAGATAAGCTGATTTTAGAGCCTGTTCGCGATTTTATTCATCGTTTCGGAGAACAGTTTTTACATTCCACCAGCCTTTCTCGATAATACAGTTGTTTTTTTCGTAAAAATTCACGGCGGGTTCGTTCCAGTCGAGTACCTGCCATTTTACCAATCTGCAGTTTCTGCTTTTGCCTTCTTCAATGAAACGGTCGAAAAGCAGTTGTCCTACCCCTTTTCCCCGCCACGCTTCATTCACTACAAAGTCGTCGAGGTAAAGCATACGCCCTTTCCAGGTGGAGTAAGCCTCGAAAAACAGCATCATACCCACCACTTCGCCGTTTTCTTCTGCCACAAGGCATTCAAAACGGCCGTCGAGGAAATCGCGCAGGTATTCTTCAGGATTGGTTTTTACTGCTTCCGGTTCGCGTTCATAAACTGCCAGTTCGTACACCAGGGCGTGAATGGCGGGCATATCGGAAGTTGTTGCGGCACGAATCTGCATATCGGAGTATTTGTTGTCGGGGGATAAAGCTGAACAGGTACAATATCCCGGTCGGAATGTTTATTTTTTTCGCGCAATGGCCCTGAAAACTTCGTCCATATTTGCGGCATTGTAGCGTTTTTTGAGTTGTGAGGGAGTATCCAGTGCTTCTATTCGTCCATCCACCATCATACTGAGGCGGTCGCAGTATTCCGCTTCCTCCATATAGTGTGTGGTGACCATGAGTGTCACGCCGTCTGCAGCAGCCTGGTATATCAGTTCCCAGAACTGCCTGCGCGTGAGTGGATCAACGCCTGATGTTGGTTCATCCAGAAAAACCACGCGGGGTTCGTGTATCAGTGCTGCCGAGAAAGCGAGCTTTTGTTTCCAGCCCAACGGGAGTGAACCGACGAGTTTGTCGGCTTCACCTGTGAGGTCCAGTTTCCGGAGCAGGTCGTCGGTTTTAGTGCGTATTGCCGGCCGCGACAGTCCGTAGATACCTCCAAAGAGGCGTATATTTTCTCGAATGGACAAGTCTTCGTACAGGCTGAATTTCTGGCTCATGTAGCCTATGCGTTTTTTGACCATTTCGGGATATTTCCACACGTCGAAGCCTGCTACACTGGCTATACCCGAGGTGGGGGCAAGCAAGCCTGTCAGCATACGCAGGGCGGTTGTTTTCCCTGCACCGTTTGCGCCGAGGAAGCCAAAAATCTCACCTTGCATGACTTCGAACGATATCTCGTCAACGGCAGTGAAACTGCCGAATTTCCGGGTGAGCCTGTCGGTAGTGATTACTGCTGCCATTATTGCTTCATATATTCGATAAAACAGTCCTCGATAGTGGCTGCTGCCGGCAGCAGTTCTGTTTGCCGGTGTCCTTTTTCATCCAGATAGGCGCGGATGCGCATCTCTGTTTCGGAGTCATCATCGGCTGGAAAGAGTTTCAGCCTTGCAAAAGATCCGAAAGCATAGCAGTCGGCGGCGCCCTCGAATTGCCGCAAGTCCTCAATGAGGCGGTGCATTTCGGCGGATCGAACGGCCCATAACGGGTATTTGAAAGCGCGTACCACGCCTTCGGGGGTGTCAACAGCCATAACTCTGCCTTCCTGAAGGAGCGCTACGCGGTCGCAGAGTTCGGCCTCGTCCATATTGGGTGTGCTCACGAGCATGGTGATACCTTCTTTGCGCAGGGAGCCGAGCATCTCCCAGAACTCCTGTCGCGATACGGGGTCAACTCCGGTGCCGGGTTCATCGAGCAGCAGCACTTCCGGCCGGTGGATGAGGGCACAACTCAGAGCCAGTTTTTGTTTCATGCCTCCGGACAGGGCGCCGGCCCTGCGGTTTTTGAAGGGCTCTATCTGTGAGTAGATCGGGGCTACCAGATCGTAATTTTCCTGAATGGTGGTACCGAAGACCGATGCAAAGAATCGCAGATTTTCCTCCACGGTCAGATCCTGATAGAGGGAGAATTTGCCGGGCATATAGCCCAATTTCAGGCGGAGGGTACGGTAATCCTTTACAGCGTCGAGTCCGGCTACACGGGCAGATCCGGCATCGGGAAGCAGGAGTGTTGCCAGTATTCGGAAAAGAGTGGTTTTTCCGGCGCCGTCAGGGCCGATCAGGCCGAAAATTTCACCCGGATGTATGTTGAAGGAGACGTTGTCAAGCGCTCTGACGGTACCGAATTGTTTTGAAATGCCCGATATTTCCATGTTAGCAGCCACCGCTCGAATTTTGATTGAAATGTACGATCATTATCTGGTTTGGGCTACGCTTTTTTCACCGGTGCAGGCTCCGGATCTTTTCCTTCTTCCAGCAGGTAGCAATAGGCTTCCTTGAGGTCTGCCTTTCCGCTGTCGCAATATACAAGCAGCCGTTTCCCGTTGGTACGGGTTTTCACGATGCCATAGGCTATCCGACTGAACGCAAAGAACGGTCCCCGATCTTTGTCCTCTTTGGCATCAGTGAGTCTTGACCAGCCTTCTACATTGAAAAATGCTGCCAGTTCTGTGACGAAAATCAGGGGCTCTTCCACGCGGGCGTGCCTGCCCAGTGCGCCCATGAGGCTGGCTCTTGGATGGATATACTCTTTTTTGGCCGATTCATCGCCACTCGACACGATACTCACCACCGGTGCTGCGCATTTCAGGAAAGCACCGGAGAAATCGGCTGATCCGTGGTGAGGAACCTTGAATATTTCAGATTCAAGATTGATTTCCTTGCTGATATGTCTGGAAGCAAGTGTGCGGCTGGCCTCATCGTTGAGGTCGCCGGTGAACAGATATCTGCAGGCGCCGTATTTCAGCTGGAATACAACCGATTGTCCGTTAATGGTGTGTGAGGCCGACAGGCCTTTGAATGAGGCGGTATCGGTGCTCATGGATTCGTGTCCGGTACGTGGCCCTTTGGGTGGGGCCCCAAGGAACTTCAGTCCCCTGACGGCTCCCTTTTCTGTGAGGAAAGGCCCGAGTACAGAAATTTTCAGATCACCTGTGTTGAAAAAGTCGAACGCCTTGTCGTCGCCGAAAGAAAGTCTGCGGAATTGTACGGGCTTTCGTTTGTTCCAGGCTGTGAGGGCTTTTTTCCAGGCGAGGAAATTTTTATTCATTTCCTTGTCGGGCACCTCGAGCAGATTCTCTGCCAGACCCGTTATGATGGTATCTTTTCCGGATTTGACGGTTGTTCCGAGCATATCTTTTTCGGATACCGGTTTCCCGTTGACAGATAATGGGCGCTTTACCAATCCGTTGTGATACACGCGTTCGGGAGCGATAAACAGGCGCTTGAGCGGGTCAGAATGGCTTTCCGACTTGTAAATTTCGGTGAGTCCGCTGAAATGGTCAGCATCTCCGTGTGTGACAAGCAGACAATCAATGGGCTGCGGATTTTCCTCATTGCTTCCCCTGAACCGGGCGGCCAGGTAGCGGGCAAACAACTGGTTATCGCCCCCATCCACCAGTATGATTTTCCCGTCGGGGCTTTCGATAACCGCACCATCGCCTTGCTGTACATCCACGAAATTGACCTTGAGTACCTTGTTCTGCGAGCGGGGAATAAATACATCGGCGGTTTTGATGCCGGATGATTTTGGAGGGCAGATATAACCGGCAGTCGGGGTGGGCAAAATGCTGCCATCCGGTTTTTTCTCAAATTTTACCGTGTTTATGCGCACATAACCGGAGGTTATTTCTTCCACATCCACGGTATCGCCCCAGGCGAGCGTAGTGAGCAGTTCGCTGTCGCGGTCGGGTTTGGCGAACACATCGGCCAGGTCGATGTTCAGAACAGACAGGGGCATGAGAGACGGGTTTATTGTGCGAATATGGCTGCCTCCACGCCTTTGTTTTCCAGTTTTTCGACGGTACGCAGTGCGGCTGCCTTGTCGCCGGTTCTGGAAACCAGTACGGTGAACTTGCCGTCTTTGGTTTTGATTATTTCAGCATCCTGGAATCCCGCATTGATGACTTCCTCCAGACGTTCGCGGGCTCCTTCCACGTACATGAAGGTGCCGGCGCGCACCACCCATTTCGTGGCTGCTGCCGGCGCCGGTTTGGGGGCCGGTTTGGGTGTTTCTGCCTTTGGCGAGTCCGTCTTTGCCGGGGTTGCGGGCGCCGGCCTGGTTACTTGTGCCGGACCGGCTTCACTGGTTTCCTTCGCAGCAGGCGCCGGCTTTTCAGTATCGGCGCTGTTTTCAGAGAAGGAAGAACCGCCTTCCGTCGGGGTGCTTGTTCCGATATCGGTACGGTACGTTTTATTGATTTCGTTATCCACTTCCAGACCGTCTTTTTCCATTTCTATCTGCTCCTTCCGTTTTTGACAATAGAGATAAACAGAGGAGAAGAGGATTACGAAGAGTACGCCGTACAGGGCCAGCGTTATTCCTTTGTTCTGCATGGGAAGTAATTGAAGGTGTGATGATAATTATCTGCCTGCCTCCCAGGTATTGTCAGCAGGTGTCACATCAGGTATGGTCATGACGCCGAGTGTAGCTTTTTTGACTGATTTGCCCTGTGGAATGCGTATTTTCAGGTTTTGTTTGCCGTCTTTCCAGATGCCCGCCGTGTGGTGGAAATTATCGCTTGTGCCATCGGAATATTCCACCCTGAGTTGTACCGGCGTCGGGATGTTTCCTTTTCTGCCTATTACGATCACCTGACAGTTGGCAGCTTCATCTCTGATAACTCCCTGAATCGTGAGGTCGGGGTATCCCCACTCAAAGAACCATGGACGCCAGAACCAGTCGAGATTTTCGCCGGAAACCTCATTCCATGTCTGGAAGAAGTCGAATGGCGCCGGGTGTTTCCCTTTCCAGCGCTCCATATAAGTAGTCATACACTGATGAAATCTGTCATATCCGAGGTGGTCGAGCAGGGTGAAGTAGGCATTTTGAGGCCTTTGATAGGCGGCGTTTCTGTATGCGGCGCCGAGATTTCTGGAACGAACCATTGGTGGTACGTCGTCTTCCGTACCGGCGATGGCCGAATAGGGTCTGGGGCGTCCGAGCTGGTGATTGGAGAGGGAGTCCGAAATAAGTACGTCAAAAAAAGCAGCCCATCCTTCGTCCATCCAGGCATAGTCCTGCTCATTGATTCCCATCATGAAAGGGAAATAGGTATGGCTGATTTCGTGTACGGTGAGGGTCATGGGCGAGTTGGGCGCCGTACTGACATCATTGCACATCATCGGGAATTCCATGCCGTCATTACCATTGAACACTGTCATGACCGGGTATGGAAACGGATAACCGGGCAGGTAGGTGCTCATCAGACGGATAGCATCGGCGCCTATACGGGCTACTTGCGGGTAGTCAGTTGATTTGGTCATGTACGCTGCGCTTACGAATGTACGCCGTCCGGTTTTATCATCCACAATCGTGGAAGTGGCATCCCAGTTATAGTGATCGCTGGTTCCGAAGGCGAAATCAGGTACGTCTGATGCCTTGAAGCGGAAGGCATTGGATTGTCTGTTTTTATATACACCACCTGCGATCAGTTCCTTTTCCGTGAAAACGGAAATTACATCAGTGCTGGTCTGTGCTTTTTTCCAGCGCTGGTAATAGGTGTCAGTGAGAAGATCGGCTGCATTCTGCCATTCGCCGGTGGCCCATACCTGAAATCCGGCGGGCATGGTGATTGTCACATCGTAGTTGGAAAAATCGTTGTAAAACTCCTGCAGGCCTGTGTATGGGAAGGAGGCCCAGCCATTCAGGTCGTCGTAAACAGCTACCTGCGGATACCAGTAGGGTACGAAGAAGCTGGAGCTGTCGCATACGCACTCGCGCGCGGCATCTTCGCCGGCCGGCAGCGTATATGACCATTTGATCTGAATGGAGACGGAAGTACCGGGCAACACGGGACTGTCTTTGGCCTGGATATCCATAAAGGTAGTGAAGCGCCTGCGTTGCTTTTCATCAACGGTCGTTCCGTTGTATTTTACCCAGTCAATATGCACACCTTCATCTGTTACATCGCTGGCGGTTACATCGCCTGCGCGGCCTGCCCCCTTCCGGTAGCGGTCGTGCTGCAGTTTGATGCGGATCATTTTCAATGTATCCGGGCTGTTATTGAAATAAGTAACAGTCTCTTCTCCGCTCAGGCGGCGGCTTTTGGGCTCCAGGGAGGCATTAATAGTATAATCTGCTCTGTTTTGCCAGTATTTGGCCCCCGGTTTGCCATCCCAGCTGCGGTAGCCTTTTTCATAGGCTTTCAGGATATTACGGGGAACAAAAAGGGAGGTCTGTGCCGAGATGGCGGCATTCAGGAAAGTAGAGACCAGTAAAAGCAGGGGAAGACGCATTTTATCCATAGAATGAACGATGTTTGAGGGGCGAAGTAATAAAAAATTATTGTAACCCGGGATGTATCTGTCTGAAACACATTTTTATATACCCCGGCTTGGCAGGGCTCGATGCGTTGTGTCTGACCATTACAGTCAATTTACCCGAAAAAAACATGAAACCTGCCGTATCTTTGCAGCGCTTAACCAAAACGAGCTCTCTTCGCTCGACAAACCACACTACACATGGCTCGCGTTGAACTTGTGATGCCCAAGATGGGCGAAAGTATTATGGAGGCCACCATCCTCAAGTGGCGCAAGAAGCCCGGCGACCGGGTTGAACTCGACGAACCGGTGCTCGATATTGCTACCGACAAGGTGGACAGCGAGGTGCCCTCGCCTGTTGCCGGCACCATCGTTGAAATTCTGTTCAGCGAGAATGATGTTGTCGCCATCAACAAGGCGATTGCCATCATAGAGACGGAGGCCGCAGGTGTTCAGCCGGCTGCATCCCCCGCCGTTGCACCTGCAGCGGTATCTGGTAGCGACAAGGAAAGTGTCTCTGTGCCGTATCAGCCTGTTCCGGTAACCGCTACTGCACCAGCTTCGGATCGCTTCTATTCCCCGCTTGTGCGTACGATTGCCCGCGAAGAGAATATATCACAAGCCGAACTCGATGCACTGCCCGGTTCCGGTCAGGATGGCAGGGTTACCAAGAAGGATATTCTCGCGTATGTAGCTGGTCGTGGACAGGCGCCCCAACCCAAACTGCAGCCGGTTGCTCCTGCTCCCACACCCACGCCTGCAGCGCCTGCGGTGTCTTTCAGCGGCGCCTTTGAAATTGTGGAAATGGATCGCATGCGAAAACTGATTGCCGATCACATGGTGATGAGCAAGCATACATCTCCACATGTAACTTCCTTTGTAGAGGTGGATGTGACCAATCTCGTCAACTGGCGCAACAGGATCAAAGACCAGTTCAAAAAGCAATACGGAGAGAATATCACCTTTACGCCCATTTTCTTGGAGGCCGTTGCACGTGCTGTGCGCGACTACCCGATGATCAATTCTTCTGTTGACGGCAACCGTATTCTGGTCAAAAAGGATGTGAATATCGGTATGGCAGCGGCGCTGCCAACCGGAAACCTGATTGTGCCGGTTATTAAAAACGCCGACTACCTCAACCTGGCCGGACTGACGAAGGTGGTGAATGACCTGGCCAGTCGCGCTCGTCAGAATCAGCTGAAACCGGAAGAAATTCAGGGTGGTACGTTCACTATTACCAATGTAGGTACGTTTGGCAACGTCATGGGGACTCCCATTATCAACCAGCCTCAGGTGGCTATCATGGCTATTGGCGCCATTCGCAAGAAGCCGGCAGTACTGGAGACCGAGTATGGAGACGTAATAGCAGTGCGCCAGATGATGTTCCTGTCGCTCTCCTATGATCACCGTATTGTGGACGGCATGCTCGGTGGCTCCTTCCTGCGCCGCGTGGCCGATTATCTGGAGGCCTTTGACCCGGAGCGTTCCATATAAACCTGCTCAGTGATACCGGTGGGAAGGCCTCAGAAGTCAACAGCAGGCCCTACCGGTATCACGATTTTTTCCTTGGCAACCACCTTGATCATGGTATCGAGTTGAATTTCCTGTCCGTCGTACTTTGCATACAGCGTCACAGTACATGGCCCCGGCTTGCTGAATATGTGGGAGACGAACCCGTCTCTGAACACCTTTCTCTTGCTGCCGTCACCCAGGTCGAGGCTGTATTCGGGGCCCTGGCTGGATTTGCTCATATAAAACCTGAAGGGCCGCCCGGCCTCCGGGTACTCACTTGTGCGGAGCAGCTCGCCGGGCACGCGCTGCACGGGGGCGGCCGCCTGGGCATCCACCCTGTTCTGCTGGCCCTCTGCCTGCAGGAGCGACTGCTGGCCGGCTCCTTTTTCTTTACCCGAAAATTGCAGGACAGCCAGGCCGCCTATACCGATTATCGCCACGGCAATGAGCAGAATTGTTTCCCTTTTTTTCCCGCTGCCGGAACTGTTTGTTGTTGTCATGATGAACGCGGATTGAAGAAAAGCGTGAATTTTGGTAACAAATCGGGGGAGGTTTTCTGACAAAAATAGAATAAATCGGTTAAACAGGCAATGTTTTTCTGACATGGTCGGCTATTTCCGACCCCACCGGGTGTAAAAACGCCTCTATACCAACTGCCCGCGCACTCTCGATATTTGCCTCCACATCATCAAAGAAGACGGTTTCAGCCGGAACAAGTTCCGCATCAGCCAGCACGTACTCGTAAATGGCCCGATCAGGCTTTCGCAACCGGATCAGATGAGAAAAATACACACCATCGAAGTAGCGGCTTTCGTAATCGTGGATGCCGTGTACCCTGACCATGTAATCAGCAATCCATTGTTCGTGCAGTTCGTTGATATTGCTGAGCAGAAAGACCTTGTACTTTTGCCTGAGTTCGAGCAACATGGAGAATCGGTGGGCAGGCATTCCAACGAAAATATCATTCCAGATATCTTTTATCACTTCCCGGTCGGGATGTCCGGGTATTGTCATGCGTATCTGATCCAGAAATTCTGAGGAATCCATACCTCCGGTTTCGTACAGTTCGAAGACGCGGTTCCGGGTTAACTGATCGCGGGCCTGTTCGTAATTTTCACCCGTCAGGGTACGCAGGTTGCGTTCGATGGAAGGCAGATCGAGATCCAGAAGTACGTTCCCGAAGTCGAAAATGACATTTTTTATCATGACGTTATACTTGCTTGTTACAACAAACGGCGGCTTTTCGGGGTTTAACAAGAGTATATGGAACTGACTATTCAAACACCAGCCCTCCTTTTTCCGGCAATTTCTCTGTTGCTGATTGCCTATACCAACAAATTTCTGGCCATTGCCAATCTGATCAGGAGCCTTGTCTCCGATTATGAGAAACAGCGCGACAGAGACCTTCTGAAGCAGATACACAGTTTGAGGCGCCGTTTGTGGCTGATTCGCTGGATGCAGGTGTTTGCAGTCACCAGCCTGCTGTTCTGTGTGATGACCATGTTTCTGATTTACGAGGGTCAACAGGGCTGGGCGACGGCACTCTTTGCATTCAGTCTGCTACTGATGATGGCCTCCCTGATTATCACCATTATCGAGACAGTGTTGTCGGCAGGAGCACTGAAATTACTGCTCAAAGATCTGGAAGAAAAAGAGACTCACTGATTTGCATCCGCAGGTGCGTGAGCGAAAGGTCCATCGAACTTGGGCTTCCAGGTTTCACTGATGGCGAAGGCCCTGAATTTGGCGTTTTCTGCTGTGGGCCCTTCGAACAGTTCATCCACCGACGACCGGAACAGCGCCAGCCAGCGGTCGAAGTGAGCGGCTTTCAGCGCGTGTCTGGCATGCAGGTCGAGGTGTTTCTGTATCGGATTTCCGCGGTATGCATCGGCATTGTCGAGCAGGAGGAATTCCCAGAAAGCGTACATGACCGGCAGGTGATGTTCCCAGTTGATGTTGGCGATATCGTTGAAGATATATCCGATGACCGCATCATTTTTTACCTTCTCATAAAAATTGTCAATGAGCAGTCGAATATCTGCGGGCAGCGTTATGTCTGGTTTTGTCTGCATGTAAACCGTGATTGGACTGGTTCAGTGAGAAAAACGGGGCGCCTGACAGAATCGGGCGCCCCGTTACATTCAGAAATCGAACCTGATGCCCTGTGCGAGCGGCACCTTTTCTGAGTAGTTGATCGTATTGGTCTGACGGCGCATATAGGCCTTCCAGGAATCCGAGCCCGATTCGCGGCCGCCACCGGTTTCCTTTTCACCACCGAAGGCACCGCCTATTTCGGCGCCCGAGGTGCCGATATTGACATTGGCAATGCCACAATCGGAGCCGGCTGCCGACAGGAATAATTCTGCCTCGCGCAAACTGTTGGTCATGATGGCGGAAGAAAGTCCCTGGGGCACGGCGTTCTGGAGCGCCACAGCCTCCTCGATGGTTTTGTAGCTTACGAGATAAAGAATCGGGGCAAACGTTTCGTGCTGAACAATATCCCAGTGGTTTTGCACCTCGGCAATGCACGGTTTCACATAGCAGCCACTTTCATAGCCTGGTCCCGACAGCACGCCGCCTTCAACCACAAATTTGCCTCCTGCCTTTTTTACTTCTTCGATGGCATGCAGGTAATTGGCTACCGCCTGTTTGTCAATCAGCGGGCCCACGTGGTTGGAGGCGTCCAGCGGATCGCCTATACGCAGTTGCTTGTACGCGCCTGCGAGCGTGGTTTTTACCTGTTCAAATACACTTTCATGTACAATCAGTCGGCGGGTAGTGGTACAGCGCTGTCCGGCAGTGCCAACCGCTCCGAATACGGCACCTACCAGTACCACTTTCATATCGGCAGACGGGGTGATGATAATGGCGTTGTTTCCACCGAGTTCGAGGATGGTTCGTCCGAAACGGGCAGCCACTGCCTGGCCGACAATACGGCCCATGCGGGTGCTTCCTGTAGCAGAAACAAGCGGTACGCGGTGGTCTTTGGTCATGAACTCACCCACTTTGTAGTCGCCATTGATGATGCAACTGATACCTTCGGGCAAGTCATTGGCCCTGAGTACTTTCTGGAACAGGTTATGACAGGCTACGGCGCAGAGTGGCGTTTTTTCAGAGGCTTTCCATACGCACACATCGCCGCAAATCCAGGCCAGGCAGGCATTCCACGACCATACGGCTACCGGGAAGTTGAAAGCGGAGATGATACCGACGATACCCAGCGGATGCCACTGCTCATACATACGGTGGCCGGGGCGTTCGCTGTGCATGGTCAGGCCATATAACTGCCTGGAAAGGCCGACAGCGAAATCGCAAATATCAATCATTTCCTGTACCTCACCGAGGCCCTCCTGCAGACTTTTGCCCATTTCATAGGAAACAAGATGTCCGAGTGGCTCCTTGTACTGGCGCAGCACCTCGCCATACTGACGAACGACTTCGCCGCGTTTGGGGGCCGGTATTTCGCGCCATATTCTGAATGCAGATTCGGCCGACTGAACCACCTGATCGTACTGTTCGCGGGTGGTAACGCTTACAGAGCCGATAAATGAGTTGTCAACAGGGGAAAACGAGTCAATGTAACGGCGGCTGCCTTTGATGTCATTCAGGCCGGTCCAGGTACCCTGATTGCGTGTTTTCAGGCCGAGTTTCTTTAAAAAATCTTTCGGTTGCATGATAAATTGAATTTACCGGGCTTCGTCAGCACTGATTGTGCCCGGTATGAATGGTTTTATTTGCATTGAAGCCGCAAAGTTATGGAACAATGTTATTCAGGTTAGGAAAAAGGTAGTTATTGAAATATCTTTGCCATGCCATGGAAGCCGCCTGAAAACCGCTGGCCCGGCGGGGCAGACAGTTTCTTAAACAACATATCCCGAGATTGCATCCTCACTCGCCTTTTCTCAGATGTTTTCTACCGAACAGCTCTATTCCATATATCAGCAGCATCCGCTTGTCAGTACCGACTCAAGAAATCTTCCGGAGGGCTGTATGTTCTTTGCATTAAAGGGCGAAAGTTTTGATGGAAACAAATTTGCTGCACATGCCCTTGAAAAGGGTGCCGCCTATGCCGTTATAGACAATCCTTCATATCAGACCGACGAGCGCTGTCTGCTGGTGCCCAACGTGCTGGAGGCATTGCAACATCTGGCGCGTCATCATCGCCTTCAATTTGACATTCCGGTAGTGGCTATTGGCGGCTCGAATGGCAAAACAACTACAAAAGAGCTTGTTTCCGCAGTGCTGAGCAGCCACTATCCCTGCCATTTCACAAAAGGGAATTACAACAACCATATCGGCGTGCCACTCACCCTGCTGGCCATGCCGCCCGGTACCGAGGTGGCTATCATCGAAATGGGTACCAATCAGCCCGGCGATATAGATCAGTTGTGCCGTATCGCGCTGCCCACTCACGGACTCATTACCAATATCGGTAAAGAACACCTTGAGGGATTTGGCAGTCTGGAAGGGGTCAAAAAAGCAGAAAAAGAATTATACGACTATCTGCGCCGCAACAGTGGCTGTGTTTTCCTCAATTTGTCCGAGCGATACCTCACAGCCATGGCCAAAAACAACCGGATGAAAGTCGGGTACAAAATGTCAGCAATTGAGGAGCTCCCGCATAATGGAATCATAGGAATAGAGTTGCTCGCGTTCATGCCATTCGTTCATGCGGCGTTCATATCGGACGAGGGGCCGAGGGTGGAAGTTAAAACCCGCCTGTATGGCCGGCACAATTTCAACAACATCATGACTGCTATTGCCCTCGGTATATACTTCAAGACACCGGCTCTGAAAATCAGGGATGCCCTGGAGCAGTACACGCCATCCAACAACCGGTCGCAGATTATCAGCTTCAGGGGCGCAACAGTGCTGCTGGATGCCTATAATGCCAACCCGAGCAGTATGAGGCCGGCTCTTGACAGTCTGGCATCCATGTCGGCGGAAAGAAAGATTGCCATTTTGGGTGACATGCTGGAGCTGGGTCAGGAGAGCGGCAAGGAGCATGAAGCCATTGTGCGGCTGGCTTCCCGCATGAAAATACATCAGCTGGTACTGGTGGGCCCTGAATTCGGCAAAACGCCATACAAAGATTGCGGAGCGCTGCACTTTGCCGACAATGCCGGAGCGAAGGAGTGGCTCGACAGGCAGGAACTGGGTGATCATACGCTGATACTGATAAAGGGCTCCAGAGGGATACGACTGGAGGCGCTGGTACAGCAGTCATAGTATCCTTTTTCAGAATCTTTCCAGTGCCTGAACCAGTCGCTCGGGCAGTTCTTCACGACAGGCAGCCTGATAGTCCTGAAGCGAGCATGGTATCAGGCGGTGTCGTTCGAGCTTGCTTGTGGTATTCACGGGTACCTGCATCCACCATCGGCCGCTTTTGTTGCTTTTCCAGAAGGTAATCTGGTAGTTCAGTTTTCGCAGATAGACAATATACTCGGTGAGTCCGGTCTGAGAGGCAGGGTAATCGCCTTTCCTGTTGAAAAATCCATCGAGAAAATACCAGAGTATTTGTGCTGTTACCTGGGCAGTCTGTGCTTCCCGGTCGCGTTCGTGAGAAAAACCATATACACCGAAAGACGTCAGTTTGTCGCTCATGCCTGCGTACCTGCATATCTGGCAGGACTCTTCGACGAACAGGCCAGAGGGAGTTGGTCGTTCCACTCCCGGTGCTTCCGACTGCCTGACAGCCGACAGGTGAAATGCCACCAGATCGGCATCGCGGATGACAGGCTCGGTCTCTTCCAGAGCCGAGTGCGTTTTCCCGAGACGGATCAGATCAAAGTACTTGTTTTGCATCATTTCAATGTCTGAAGCAGACGTCTGATGTACCTGGTGGCCTATTTGTCCGAAGTGAAACAGCAGTGGATGCCGCGGGTGTAAAATGGCATTATATACTTCCTGCCCCCTGTAGGTTTCATCCACCACTACCATATTGACCAGCGCTTTGGTATCCTGATATGCCAGAAACTGGGCGTGGGCCAGTTCATTTTTTGCACCAATGATGATCGGAACGATTTTTCCGCTCAGCAGTTCATATATAACAGGAATCAGGAAGGCGGCTTCATTTTTTCGCAGGTTTCCGAGGTCAGCTACTGAATGGGCGGGAAAGGGGTTTTCGTAGCGATAAAGTTGCTCCCTGACAGCGTTGGCTTCCTTTTCTCCAGCTCCGATGATAGCTGCGCGCACTTTTTTCAGGTCGGGAAACTGACCATGAAAAAGCAGCATGTTGGGTCCGAGGGTGCTCTTGGGTTGCTGGCCAGCCAATTTGACCAGCGTGGCGGGGATCGTTTTTAACCAGTTTTGCAGCATGACAGGAGGTTACAGGGGTGTTTCGGATGCAAAAATAGGAGATGATTCCGGAGCATGTGATAATTAACGTAAAATTCCGTTGCTCCTCATTCATTTTAGGCAGTACATTTGCAATCAGGATCAGATAAATCCATGGAATCTTTACCATACCACCATACTCAGCCGGAAATGCTGGATGTACACCCCCGGCAGCAGCGCCTTTTCATCGGCATTCCAAAGGAAACAACCCTTCAGGAGAATCGCGTGGCACTTGTGCCCCATGCTGTTGCCACCCTGACTGCTCACGGGCACAGGGTGGTTGTTGAGAACGGAGCCGGGGAAAAGTCGAGTTTCAGCGACTATGAGTATGCCGAGGCCGGTGCACAGTTGGCCCACAATACAGAAGAGGTTTTCAAGGCTGATGTATTGCTGAAAGTGGCGCCGCCTACCCATGCCGAAATTGAACTGATGAAACCCGGTCAGGTGATTGTTTCTCCCATACACCTGCCCCTGATGGACGCCGAATATATAGCGCAACTGCAGAAAAAGCGCGTGATTGCTCTTGCCATGGAGTATATCCGCGATGACGAAACGGGGAATTTCCCGGTCGTAAATGCCATGAGCGAAATATCGGGTACCAGTGCCATTCTTATTGCCGCTGAATTGTTATCCAACACCCGCGGAGGAAAGGGCGTACTGCTGGGAGGTATCGCGGGGGTGCCGCCCGCCAAGGTTATCATACTCGGAGCCGGAGTCGTAGCCGAGTTTGCTACCCGGACGGCCCAGGGACTCGGGGCCGAGGTGCGTATATTCGACAACAATGTCTATAAACTGATGCAGTTACAGAGTCAGTTGGGACGGCAGTTGCACACATCGGTGATAAATCCGGGCCATCTGAAGGAGCAGTTACAAACCGCCGATGTGGCCATCGGAGCTTTCCACTCCGCCAGCGGAGGCAGTCCGCTGATCGTACCGGAGGAAATGATCATGCGGATGAAGCCCGGATCGGTAATTGTGGATATCAGCATAGATCAGGGCGGCTGCTTTGAAACATCCAGGGCAACCACCCATGAAAAACCTACGTTTGTACAGCATGGGGTGATCCACTACTGCGTACCCAATATCCCCTCGCGGGTGGCGCGAACGGCCTCTCTCGCTATCAGCAATATTTTTGCCTCCATGCTGCTGAGGGCCGAAGCCGGGGGGGTGCTGCCGCTCATTATTTCCCAGCCGGGACTTCGCAACGGCGTGTATGTCTATCGGGGTTCTCTGACCAACGCTCACATCGGTGAACGCTTCCAGATACGAAGCACCGACCTCGATCTGCTGATTACCTCTCACTTCTGATACGCAGTTTTTGTACAGCCCTCCGCTGCCGGAATGTGTCTTCATGCAGGTGCGCGCAGATACGCGAGCGCTGTGCCAATGCGTTCCGGACCCGGATTATTGTTCTGTATCTGCTCCGGTAAAAATGTTTTTTTGCAATAAAACAGGCTGTTATCCGGTAGATTCGGGCATAATGCAACCTTTTTTTATTTGAAATCAAATTTTCTTTCTTTATTTGCCTGACTAATAGGGTTTTACAAAACCGGTTTTTTGAAATAGTTTTTTCTGAAAAAACAAGCAAACTGTATGAGGGGACTCTACAAAATTCTGATTTTCAATTCTTTGTGCCTGCTCTGTTCGTTCTCTGTACTCAGTGCACAGGTAACAGTAAAAGGACGGGTACGGGATGCCGGAACAGGTGAAGACCTGATCGGAGTGACAATTCTTGTTGCCGGACAAAAAGGCGGAACCCAGACGGACTACGAGGGTCAGTTTTCTCTGCGTGTCGAGTCGCTGCCAGCCACGCTGAATGTCTCCTATACCGGATACGAAAGTCAGGAGGTGAAGGTTGCCACTGCCGGAGACCGTCTTGAAATACGCCTGAGTACCAGCACGATCATCATGAGTGAAGCGGTGGTGGTGGGTCAGCGTATTGACGACAAACAGAAGGCAGCGCCTCTGACGATAGAAAATCTGGATGCCATTGCGATCAAGCAGACTGCTGCTGTGAGTTTTTACAACGGACTGGGCAATCTGAAGGGCGTTGATCTCACTACGGCCTCGCTTGGCTTCACGATCATCAATACCCGGGGCTTCAACTCTACCAGTCCGGTGCGTTCGCTGCAGATCATCGATGGTGTGGATAATCAGGCGCCGGGCCTTAACTTCTCCCTGGGTAATTTTTTGGGCGCCAGCGATCTGGATGTACTCAAGGTGGATCTGGTACAGGGCGCCAGTTCGGCGTTTTACGGCCCGAACGCATTCAACGGGGTTATTTCCATGGAAACGAAGAACCCCTTTGTTCATCGCGGATTGTCGGCCAGCGTGAAATATGGCAGCCGGAATCTGGCAGAGACCGCTGTTCGCTGGGCAGAGGCTTTCAAAAACAAAAAGGGAGAGTTCGCTTCAGCGCTGAAAGTGAACCTTTTTTATCTGCGTGCCGATGACTGGGAAGCGCAGAATTATTCACCAGTAGATGGCAGCGACTCGGGCGCTGACAATCCCGGACGCTTCGATGCTGTGAATATTTACGGTGATGAGTATTATTCGCTCAGCGATTTCTCCGATCCGGCGAACCTGTCGCAGAGCCGCGCCGGTCTGGGAGTATTCCACCGGACGGGCTACAGAGAGGAAGATCTCGTTGATTATAACACGAAAAACATGAAAGCGGGTATTGCGTACCATATACGCACCAAACCATCGCTGGAGTACGATTCGCCTGAACTGATTATTGCTTCCAACTTCGGTACCGGTACAACTGTTTATCAGGGCGACAACCGCTTCAGTCTCAGGGGTATCAGGTTCTTCCAGAATCGTCTGGAGTTCAGGAAGAAAGACAAGTATTTCATCAGGATGTATGCCACCCATGAAGATGCTGGCCGTTCATTTGACCCCTACTTTACTGCTCTGCGCCTGCAAAGTGCCGTAAAGAGCGACGAAATATGGTCCAAGAACTATAACCGCTACTGGGGCGATGAGATTTATCCGCAGATGCGCCAGGCAGGCTATCCTGATCCGCAGGTTATTTTTGTGGACACCTTCCCGTTTGTCGTGCTGAACTACACCGCCAATGAGGAATGGATCAGAAATAATCAGGACAAGCTGGCGGAGTGGCATCAGGTTGTGGAGCAACTGGCCAACCAGGCAGATCCGCAGGAGGCCTCTACAAAGGCATTCCTTGTTCCCGGGACCCCCGAATTCCAGCAGGAATTCGACAGGATAACCTCGCTGAAGTCAACAGAGGGCGGAACCAGGTTTTATGACAAATCGGCCCTTTACCATGTAAACGGAGAGCATCGCTTCACTCCGAAATGGACAGACGAAATACGTATCGGCGCTTCCGGCAGGCTTTATACGCCCAAATCGGAGGGTACTATCTTCAAGGATACTGCTGGTACGGAGCCGATCAGAAATATGGAGTTCGGTATCTACGGGGGTATTGAAAAAAAGTTCTTCGACGACCGTGTTATTACAAATCTGACCGCGCGGGTTGATAAAAACCAGAACTTCAACTGGATATCCACTCCGGCAGCCTCGGTGGTATGGAAACCCAAAGAGAACAACTACCTGCGCCTGTCCTTCTCATCAGCGGTGCGCAATCCAACGCTTACCGATCAGTACCTGAATCTGAATGTAGGTCGTGCAACACTGCTGGGTAACCTCGAAGGGTTCTATGATCTGATTACAGTAGAGTCGTTCAGAAAATACCTCGACGATTACACTCCTGTAGTACGATTCGATGCTGCGCCGATCCAGCCGGAGAAAGTAAAAACGTACGAAATTGGTTATCGCACCACACTTTTCAACAGGATTTACGTGGATGCGGGCTATTATTACAGTTTTTACAATAACTTTATCGGATACAACATTGGCATTGACTCCGATTTTGATCCACAGACCGGTTTCCCGATCAACACCAGAGCGTACAGGGTAGCAGCCAACTCTACAAATGAAGTGACCACACAGGGTCTGGCCGTGGGACTGAACTACTATTTTTCCAAATACTACATGCTGGCAGGCAATTATTCCTGGAACCGCCTGAACAAGACCTTTGCTGATGATCCTATTATTCCGGCGTTCAATACCCCTGAGCATAAGTACAACATCAGTCTCTCGGGCAGAGATGTTCCGGTGAATCTCGGTTTTGCCCGTTTGAAAAAAACAGGCTTCAATATCACCTACAAATGGATAGAGGGTTTCACCTTTGAGGGCTCTCCGCAGTTCACAGGCCGGATACCCACTTACGACCTGCTGGACGCGCAGGTGAACGCCACTTTCGACAAAATTAACACGACGATTAAAATCGGAGCATCGAATATTCTGAATAATCAGGTGTCGCAGACATACGGCGGACCGCGAATCGGAACCATGGCTTATGCCACAATTCTGTACGATTTTTCAAAAAAATGATTCTCCTTTCTTGCAATTGATTTATAAACCAACCACTTTTATCATGAAGCAATTCAAACTACTCCTGTTTTTTTGCCTCGCATTCGTTATTTCGGCCAGTGCACAGCGCCGCTATTTCGACGAGGTATTTTCCAGCGTTAAGGTGACGGAGTCAGTTACTTATGGCGTGAATGCCACAGTACTCTATCTGTCTCCTCCCCCGAACGGCCTGGGCCAGGCCATCCCGGAAGCGCTCCGCTGCGATATCTACGAGCCGGAAGGCGATACAGAAACAGCTCGTCCGCTGGTAATCATGCTGCACTCCGGCAACTTCCTGCCCCCATTGGTGAATGGCGGCTGCACAGGTACCAGAAAAGATGCCTCCGATGTGGAAATGGCCAAGCGCCTCGCCAGAATGGGTTACGTTGTTGCCTGCGCCGACTACCGCCTGGGCTGGAACCCGATCGCCGGCACACAGACAGAGCGCGTTTACACCCTCATCAATGCTGCCTACCGCGGTGTACAGGATTCCCGTACCTGCGTACGCTTCTTCCGCAAATCGGTAGCAGAGTCGGGCAACCCATTCAAAATTAACACCGACAAGATCACCATGTGGGGTATTGGTACCGGTGGTTATATCTCGCTGGCATCCGCCACGCTTGACACTATTACCGACACCTATATCCCCAAGTTCCTGACTCCACAGGGCCCGATGGTCATCGAACTGCTTAGCGGCGATATCAATGGCACCAAAGTGGGTCGCAACCCCGGTATTCCGGGTCTGCCTTACCCGGCCGGCGACACACTTTGCTACCCGAACCATGTTGGATACAGCTCTGATTTCGCACTGGGTGTGAATCTGGGTGGAGCACTGGGTGATTCCAGCTGGATTGATTCAGGCGACCTGCCGTTTATCTCTTTCCACAATCCAAGCGATCCGTTTGCTCCGTGCAATATCGGTGTGGTACTCGTTCCGCCACCGCTGAACCTCCCGGTTGTGGAAGTTTCCGGCAGCTGCGGTGCTCAGCCGATGTTTACTGCAGCAGGCTTACAGGCGCCTATGCAGAATGCCAATCTGAACGATTTGCTCTCTCAAAAGGCACGTTCAATTAACGGCGACCTGGAAGGTTTCTACCCCTTCTTCGGAAATGATTCCAGCCCATGGGCATTCTCTGCCAGCTCCAACCCGTACAACCTTACAACTGACCCGGGTTGCGAAACGCTGGCAGCTACCCACGACTCCTACATTGATACAGTTATGCGCTACTTCGCTCCACGCGCCTGCGCAGTACTGGGTCTTTCGGCCGACTGCCAACTGGTAGGTACAAAAGAACTGTCCTCCAGCCAGGTAGGTCTGTCGCTCGCCCCCAATCCGGCTTCCGACTACTTCGTTCTGAAAACAGATGCCCGTTACGAAATGACTCGCATCGAACTGGTTGACATCGCAGGTCGCGTTTGCGCCACTTACCAGGACATGAACAGCAGCCGCTTCGAAGTGCGCAGGAACAACCTCGCACCAGGCGTATATTTCGCAAGAGTACAGTTCAAAGAGGGAGCTGTGACGCAAAAAGTGATACTTAACTAACCTTTGAGTTTTAAAGTCGCGTATCTGTAACAGCTACGCAGGAAGCCGCCTGTTTTTACAGGCGGCTTCTGCTTTTTTTGCCGTTACTTTGCAGCACGAATGAAAGTAGTCATCCCCGTCGCAGGCGCGGGTATGCGTCTGCGGCCGCATACCTACACGCAACCCAAACCGCTGGTGCCCGTAGCCGGCAAGCCTATTATTTGCTTCATCATAGATAAACTGAGATCAGCCGGACTTACCGACTTCGTTTTTGTTATCGGTTATCTCGGCGATAAAATCAAGGGTTTTATAGAGGAGACCTATCCTGACCTGAACGCCTCCTTCGTTTGCCAGGAAACCCGTGAGGGGTCTGCGCATGCTATTGCAACCGCACGCGAACTGATCAGGGACGAGGATGAAATATTTGTCGCATTCGGCGATACGATTTTTGAAGTTGACCTCGAACAGATGCTTGCCTGCGAACACTCCTGCATCGGCGTAAAAAAAGTGACCGACCCGCGGGAGTTCGGAGTAGCCGAATACGGAGATGACGGGATGATTCAGCGGGTAGTGGAAAAACCCCGTATCCCCAAGTCCAATATGGCTATCGTAGGCCTGTATAAAATAAAGGAAGTAAAGGATCTGCTCGACTCAATTGACTATCTGATAAAAAATGATATCCGGACGGTGGGTGAATATCAGCTCACCGACGCCCTGCAGTTTATGATAGATCAGGGAATCGAATTCAAAGCTATACCGGTAAATAACTGGTTCGACTGCGGCAGAAAAGATGTACTGCTTGAAACCAACGCTGTACTCCTCGATCAGCGATTCCGGCAACCATCGGGTGGCGGACAACTGCCCGTATTCCAGAACACCATATTTATACAGCCCGTGGCGGTTGGTCAGCATTGTACCATCAGTAACAGCATCATCGGGCCGCACGTCACCATCGGAGATAATGCCACCATTCACCGTTCTATCGTACAGGACAGTATTGTGGGAAGTTTTGCTGCACTCGATGAAGTAGTACTGAAACACTCCGTCATCGGCAGCGATGCCAGTATCAAGGGAATACAACTCAGCCTGAACATCGGCGATAACACCGAGATTGATTTCGATTGATGTGTCCGGTTTGAGTTTTCTTTAACATAAATAATTCAACCTTTCAGACACTGTGACTGTCTTTCAAGCACAGCATCTGACTTGAATTACAGTTCATCCTAAAACCGGAATTGTTTCCGGCCAGATTATTTTATGGAAAAGGTTAAATGCCTCATTATCGGTTCCGGCCCTGCCGGGTATACCGCCGCAATCTACGCTGCACGTGCCGGTCTCTCGCCGGTGCTCTACACTGGTCCTCAGCCCGGCGGCCAGCTTATCACCACCAACGACGTGGAAAACTATCCGGGGTATCCCGAAGGCCGTATGGGTCCTGAAATGATGGAAGATTTCAGAAAACAGGCCGAACGCTTCGATACCAGCGTCCGAAACGAAATGATCAACAAGGTGGATTTCACCGGACCCGTTCACAAGGCCTGGTCGGAAAGCGGGCATGAAGTTCATGCCGACACAATCATCATCGCCACCGGCGCCAGTGCCAAGTGGCTCGGAATACCGGGCGAACACGAGCTGGAAAATAAGGGCGTATCTGCCTGTGCCGTTTGCGACGGGTTTTTCTACCGCCGTCAGAAAGTAGCCGTGGTGGGCGGTGGCGATACTGCCGCCGAGGAAGCTACCTATCTCTCAAAAATATGCTCCGAAGTACACCTGATTGTGCGCCGCGATGAAATGCGCGCTTCCAAAATCATGCAGGAACGTGTGCTTAACACACCAAATATTACCGTTCACTGGAACAGTGCACCCGTTCAGGTACTCGGAACGGATGGTGTCGAGGGCGTAAGACTGCAGGATACCAAAACCGGAGAAGAGCGCGTACTCGAAATCACAGGCTTCTTCGTGGCTATCGGTCACAAACCCAATACCGATGTTTTCAATGGCTGGCTTACCCTTGATGACACAGGCTATATTGTTACGCAGCCCGGACGCAGTTTCACCAATATACCAGGTGTTTTCGCCTGCGGTGATGTGCAGGACCGGATTTATCGCCAGGCGGTAACGGCAGCCGGCTCTGGCTGTATGGCAGCGCTGGATGCCGAGCGGTACCTGGTGGAGCACGGAATGTAAATTGTTGT
>JBDLWO010000080.1:0-3254 GCA_039804245.1 Bacteroidota bacterium | reverse complement strand
CACGGCTGATACTGTATGTGCCTGCATGACCACTGTCGAAATAAAGAAGCCAGGCATCAAGCGAGCCATTCACCGTACTACTCCAATAGTAGCCATGGTAACCGCGGCCGAACAACGTGCCATTGACGTTGTACCTGTCGCCAGCTGTTGGAAGAAAAAGCTTGCTTCCAAATTTTCTGCCCGTACTGTAATTGGTAGCACTGTTTGTCCAGTCAGTACCGACACTTGACTGTATATTATTGGCAATTACTCCATCCCATTCCGTATTTGATGGAACCCTGTAGCCAGCAGGGCAAGGGTCGAGGCTCGTTTTCACATCGTCAGACCATGAGCCATTGGGTGCAGGACTATTGATCCAACCGCCTGCTGCACCATCATTGGATACAGTTGCGTCCGGCCCTGCAGGACCGGCTACAGCCATTGCAGTACCTCCCCACCGCCAGTATCCACCGATGATTTCCCAGCCTGGTGTAAAAGGGTCAGCACTTGTATTGCTGGCGCCAAGGTTGTAGCATTGAAACTCCTTCCAAACACCGGGAGCAATAAAAGCACCACATTCGTTTACTGGTGGTTTCAACTCTTTGCTACACGAAAATATGAAAATACAGAAAGAACAAAAAAGCAGGGCACCGTAGTCTGTGAATCTCATAACAATTGTTTGGAAAGACAGAAGAGAAATACGAGTGAGCAGCAAGGTAAGGTAATCATAATTTCTGTGATCAAAAATCATATTTCTGCCTGGTTACTTGTCGTTCACTCGCCTGGCTCCACTTTGGAGCGAATCATTATACGGTAAAGCAATCCCATCAGTACAGACAGCACAAACAGGACACCGGGCAGCGCCGACCAGCCCATATAATCAGGCAACAATCCCAGAGAACCGGGAATCAATGCAGCACCAAGCATGGCAGCCGATGATTGATAGCCTATAATATTGGATGAATGGCGATTTCCGAAAACAACCGGCGTGAGTGTTATCAGCAGCGGAAAAACCGGTGCACAGAAGAAGCCGGCCATTAAAATACCGAGTATATCGGCAACAGGGCCGGAATGTAGTGACAGCAGTAAAACACCTGCAGCGATACCGGGAAATGCGATACCAAGTACAGTCCTGACTGCTATCCTGGTCAGAACTATACCAAACAGAACACGACCAGCGGTAAGACTCGCCCAGAAAAATCCGGCCCGGGCGCCAGCTTCCACCTCGGTCAGTTCGCGGCTCTTCAGCAGAACAGTAAAAGTCCATTGCCCCATACTGCTTTCAAATCCGGTGTAAAGAAAGAAAAGCAGAATACCAATCCAAACCTTTGGCACGTTCATTGTTTCCCGCCACGAAACGGCTTCCGGCCGATCGTGCTTCTCCGCCGGACGGCCCCATAACCCGACTGTTGCGACAAACAGAACAGCCAGCATCAGCTGAATGGCCGCGACAGTAAAATATCCGGACTCCCATGATTTTTGCCGTGTAAACAGCCAGGTCAGCAGGATTGGACCTGTAGTTGCTCCAACACCATAAAAGGCATGTAACCAGTTGATAACTGCGGGACTGAACCTGACGGAAGCGAAAATATTGAAACAGGTATCAATGGCGCCAGCGCCAGCGCCGAGGAAAAAAGAAGCCAGTACAATTACAGGCCAGTCGGGGCTGCTGGCGAACATAAACAAACTGGCAGAAGTTGTAATACAACTGACGGAAAGCAACCAGCCCATCGAGAAACGAGCCATGATATAGCCGCTGAGTACACTCGTCGAGATGAAACCGAAGAGCAGAGCCAGCAGAATGGAACCCAGTGAATCGAGTGGAACGCCTGCTTTCACACTGATGAATGGCCAGGAAATACCGAGGAGGCCGTCGGGAAGACCCAAACTGATAAAAGCAAGGAAGGCGATACCGATGAGAATCAGTTCTTTTTTAAAAGAGCTCATATTAAAATGAAATCAGGCGCTCCCTGAACAAAGCCTGAAAAGGTTCTGAATCGGAGAGCGCCTGAAATAATGGCCATTACCGGAAATTACATATTTTCCTGCACAAATTTGCCCAGATCGTCGGGGTATTCCTTTTCGTGCGAGTACCGGATGATATCCGTGCTGGTGATAATACCTACAAGGTCGTGGTCGTCATTCACAATAGGTACGGCATGAAAGAGATGGCGCATGAGTATATCAGCCACGGCGCCGAGATGCTGGTCCGGGTCGAGCGCAGCAATTTTCTCCGTCATGATTTCCTTTACTTTGATACCTGCGTACTCCTCGGCAGATTTACCCAGTTTTACCAGATCCCATGAAGTGACCATGCCAACGAGTTTTCGTCCGTTATCGCCGCCCACAATCGGAATGTGGTGTATATGTTTGGTTAGCATAATTTCGCGCACTTCGGCGAGAGTACTATCGGGGCCAAGCGTAACCAGATCCCTGGTCATGTAGTCCCTAACATAATCGTTCATCATAGGTCAGTCAGCAATTTAATTGGTGAATCATATTCAGGTGCTAAAGTAGAACAGTCCTGACAAATATTATCCAGATCAACCATGATTTTCCATTAATATTGATATTGCCTTGTCAATTTGGGGAAAATTACGACCTTGAGCCCCTGTAACCTGCTCTCGAAGGAAAAACAAATGACGGCATAGCCCGAACAGATACTTCAATCATTCAACATCAGACTGTAACAATGTTTCGCATTTGCCTGTTTTTCACGTTTTTAAGTTTGCAATCTTTCCTTTCGATTGTCTCGGCGCAGGATTGTGAGTGCACCAACTGTCCGCAATTCATGCCGGATCTTTTTGTAGGCGACTTCATCATGAATGTGCAGGGAGCAACAAACAATACACTTGGTCAGAATGGCCAGGGGGTCTGTGGTGTCAATGTAACTTTTGATCACACAGCGCTGTGTGATATATCCATTTCACTGACCTCACCAAGTGGGCAATCAGTGACGCTCGTTGGGCCTATCGGGCAGTTTTGTACACACATGGGCAATGTGGGTACCACCTGGGACGTGACCTTTCTGCCCTGTGGCGATTCTCCCGCTCCCGACCCCGGTTTCTCCAACCAATGGAACAGCAACCAGGCATGGGGCAGTAACAATAACTACTCGGGCAGTTATTTTCCGTTCTCCGGCTGTCTGGAAAATTTTACCGGACCAGTAAATGGCAACTGGACACTCACAGTAGTGGACGGTCAGGCTCAGGATGTAGGCAATCTGCTTGATTTTGAGGTCATTTTCTGCGACCCCGGCGGTATTAACTGCATAT
>JBDLWO010000079.1:0-4169 GCA_039804245.1 Bacteroidota bacterium | reverse complement strand
CGGAAATCCTCGTTCCAGGCATCCATGGAGGCGAGATCTTCGGCGCTGATCCGGAAATCCATGACATCAAAGTTTTCGCGCAGGCGCGCGGGCGACGATGACTTGGGTATGGTGGAAATACCGTGATCGAGTCCCCAGCGAATCAGCAGCTGGGCAGGCGTTTTCCCGTATTTCCCTGCCATGGCAATCAGCTTCGGATCGCTGAAGCGCTGCCCACGAAGCAGCGGCGCCCACGATTGCAGCAAAATGCCCCGGCGACGGCAATCATCGAGCAGGTTTTTCAGAAACAGATAGGGCGTAAACTCTACCTGGTTCACCGCGGGTACCACAGAGGCGTATCCGTCAAGTTCTTCCAGAAAGGGCCCGGTATAATTGCATACGCCGATGGCGCGTACGGCACCCTCACTGAGCAGTCGCTCCAGCGCCAGCCACGTATCTCTGCGCTGACCGCGAATGGGCCAGTGAACGAGGTAAAGATCAATATAATCGGTCTTCAGCTTTTTCATGCTGACCTCGCAGGCGCGCAGGGTAGTGTCGTAGCCCTGATCGGAATTGTTCACCTTCGTGGTGACGAATATCCCGGACCGCGGTATAGCTGACTGACTGATGCCCTCCCCCACTTCCTCTTCGTTACCGTACATGGAGGCAGTATCTATGAGTCTGTATCCGGTCTCCAGGGCGAATTCTACCGCCTTCCGGGCCTCGTCGCCGTTCATATCCCAGCATCCAAGGCCCAGAAGCGGCATCACTACGCCGTTATTCAGTGTTGCAACAGGTTGATTTACCATTTTTCGAGTCCGAGTAGTTTTTTGCCCAGATCAGATAATACGGCCGTGGAATACCGGGTTTGCTCCCAGTTCCTCGGATCGCCGGGGAATGCGTAGCCCTCCGGCGCAACACGGTCGCGCCAGGAGCGGATGCGCCACTCGAGCAGTGGTGCATTATCTTCCTCCGCCGGCATCATAGAGATGTACTGGGCCATCCGGACCTTGTTTTCTGACATATTCGGCCGGATTCCGTGCGCGAGTGTAGAATTAAAAATCAGCAGATCGCCGGCTTCCATCCTGACTTTCACCAGCTCGAAGCCGGTCACGTCGGGTTTGAAGCGGTCGCGATCTTCGGGCTGCGTCAGTTTCCAGGTGTCGTAGGTGCGGTACAACTCCGGAACACACTGAAATCCGCCCATGTTCTCATCGTCCTGGTCGGCGAGCGCCAGTACGCCCTGTACGTTCTGCGGACGAGTTTCGGGGTCGTAATCCCAGTGAATAAAGCCCTTGAATTCGTGTCCGGGACGGGAGGGCAGGTTCAGATTGGCCCTGTCAATAGTTACCCAAAGTTTTTCGGTGCCCCAGACATCGGCAAAAGCATCGTACACCCGCTGCATCTGGCGGTTATCCCAGAGGTACTGGTGGTTATACACCTCCACCATACCACTGTTGGTAAGCTCCTTCATACGCATCTCTGCGCGCGGAGGCGCGTACCACGTTTCGGGGTTACCCGGATCTTTTTCTTCAAATTCCCAGAGAAAGGCGGCCGTACGCAGCGCCTGTTCGCGCGGGACGGCATTTTTTATCACAATATAGCCATTGTGCTGCCAGAATGCCCAGTCTTCCTCGCTCATTACCCGCAGCGGCTGGCCGTTGGAACGATCGTTGAGCCTGTTCACACTGGATTTGGCCACAGATGGATTTCCGGGAATATCCTTGTGCGCCTGGTTGGTCTGCATGGTGGGAGCCATGGTGGGGGTCATGGTGGGAGTTTCGTTCTGGTGATGCATATCAGATAATTTTTGTTGATGCAAAGGTCGGGGCGCCAAAATGCCCGCACCCATACTGGAGTTGCAAAGATTTGTTCTCTATTGATATTTTTAGAAAATCTGACATCTTTTTATCATTCTGATACACGTCATTCTTCCCCCATCTCTGTTTTACAGAACAAAAAACACCACTGCTACATCTGCACAGCCGTTGGAAACATACATACAAACGGGAGTGACCGACTGTAATCCGGCGGTTCATATTCCAGCCCGGGCACTCTCAGATTTTTATAGTACGTCTGATGGCTTTGATAATGCATTCGCTCGCTTTGTATAAACCATGCTTTATCACAAAACCCCGAATGAACCTTAACCGGAATCCGATGTTTTTAAAACTGCTTTTTAATGTCTTAAATTACGAACCCGATGCGTGTTTTTGCCACACTACTCCTTACCCTGACATTCTTCTCCATCAATGCCCAGAACGGCACGCTGTCGGGCTCTGCCAAAGACAAACTCACGCAGGAGCCGCTCATCGGCGCTACTATTCAGATCGAGGGCGCCCAGCTCGGAGCAGCCACCGATGTGGACGGCAATTTCAGGATATCCAATATCCCGCCCAGTAGTTACAATATCACTGTTTCCTACGTAGGTTACACCACCCAGACGCGCTATAACGTGGTCATCACCTCCGGAAATGCCAGTTTTCTCAATTTTGAGCTGGAACCTGCAGCTGCTTCCGAGCTCGGCGAGGTAGTCATTTCCGAAAACAGAAGTGTGAAAATCGCCTCAATAGAGACACCTGTCTCCATCAAAAATCTGTCAACGGAGGAAATAAAAAGTAATCCGGGTGGCAATTTCGATATTTCCAAAGTGGTGAGTATGCTGCCCGGCGTAGGCGGCACACCCGGTGGCGGCAGTTTCCGAAACGACCTGCTTATCCGCGGTGGCGGACCCAGTGAAAATGTATATTACCTCGACGGGGTGGAAATTCCTGTTCTGAATCACTTCTCAACACAGGGTGCTGCCGGTGGCCCAACGGGTATGCTGAACGTGTCGTTCATTGAAGACGCCACACTCACCTCCTCCGCTTTCGGCGCCAAATACGACAATCCGCTCTCCGCGGTACTGCAGTTCAAGCAGCGCGATGGAAATCCCGAGCGGGTCCAGGGCAACTTCCGCGTATCCGGCACAGAGGTGGCGCTCACTACGGAGGGCCCTATCGGAAACAAAACCACGTTCCTCGCTTCCGCACGCCGCTCCTATCTCGAGTTCCTGTTCGGCGCGATCGGACTGCCCATCAGACCCAACTACTGGGACTTCCAGTATAAAATCACCCATAAAATTGACTCAAAAACCACACTTTCTGCCATCGGACTCGGCGCAATTGATGATTTTTACTTCGAAGCACCCAAAGATGCCACACCTGAAAATCTGTATGTACTCAGCTCCAACCCCGGTATCAATCAGTGGAACTATACGCAGGGATTTACCCTGAAACGCCTCGTGGAAAACGGTTTCTGGAACCTGACTTTCAGCCGCAATATGTACGATAACAAGCTGGATCAGTTCACCGACAATTTTGATGGCAAGCAATCGGATGAATCCAAAAGAACCCTGAAGCTGAGATCCCAGGAAATAGAAAACAAGCTCCGTTTCGATCACAACACGTACTACGGCAGCTGGAAACTGTCGTGGGGCGCCGGCCTGCAGTATGTCAAGTACAACAACTCCACGCAGGCGCGCATACGCCCGGAGATACGCGACTCGGTTGGCAATCTTGTCCAGCCCGCTATCAACGCCAACTTTACCACGGCTATTGATTTTTTCAAATACGGACTGTTCGGACAAATCAGCCGGACGTTTATTGACGAAAAACTCGGCATTTCCTTCGGTCTGCGCGCCGATGGCAACACTTTCACCGACGACGGAAATGCCCTGCAGCAAACCCTGAGTCCGCGACTGAGTATCAGTTATGCCCTCGCGCCCGACTGGAAGGTGAGTGCCAGCGCAGGCCGTTATTACAAGATAGCGCCCTACCCTGCCCTGGGCTTCCGCGATGAAAACAACACACTTGTAAACCGGAATCTGCCCTACCTGCGCTCCGATCACCTGGTGGCCGGACTGGAGTATCTGCCCTCCAAAACCCTGCGTCTGACTCTTGAGGGATTCCATAAGAAATACGCCAATTACCCTGTTTCTGCCCGTACAGGCATATCGCTCGGTAACCAGGGTGCCGATTTTGGTATCATTGGCAATGAAAAACTGACCGGCAACGGAATCGGAGAAGCATACGGATTTGAATTTTTTGCCCAGCAAAAACTCTATAAAAACTTCTTCTTCGTAGGCTCCTATACCCTGTTCTGGACCCGCTTTGCCGGCTCAGATGGCAACCTGATCCCCTCTTCCTGGG
>JBDLWO010000078.1:0-4194 GCA_039804245.1 Bacteroidota bacterium | reverse complement strand
ATTTTCTGTTTGATCAGATCCGCTGTGATAGGGAATCCGTCGAAATTCAGCACAGAAATGAGTTGATTGGGGTCAACCCCGATTTCATTAACCAGCAGTGATTTCAGCTGTGCATCCCTGTTTTGCTCGATGATGAACACGCGCTCATGCGAATCAATGAAATTACGCACTTCATCATTGAACGGAAAACTCCTTACGCGCATGGCATCCAGACTGATTCCTTCGGTTTCCAGCAAATCCCTGGCTTCGAGTGCCGACCAGGTGGTGGTTCCGAAGAAGAGCATACCGAACTGGCTTTTCTTTTCCTTCTGATACACTTCGGGGGTGGGCACGTACTGTTTTGCGGTTTCCCATTTTCTTGCCAGGCGTTCCATATTGCGTACATATGCCGGACCTTCTTCCGTGTAGGCTGCGTATTCATCCCTTGATGTTCCCCTGGTGAAGAAAGAGCCTTTGGTGGGGTGCGTTCCCGGAATTGTTCTGTAGGTAATACCGTCACCGTCCACATCCAGGTACCTTCCGAAACGCTCCAGTTTTTCGAGCGCCTCTGCGTCAAGTACCTTGCCGCGTTTGTATTCCCGGCTGTCGTCCCATTTCAGTGGGGGCGACATATTGTCGTTCATGCCGAGGTCGAGATCAGTCATCACCATGATGGGCGTCTGGAGTTGTTCGGCCAGGTCAAAGGCATCGGCGGTCATTTCGAAGCATTCTGCGGGCGTGCTCGGGAAGAGCATAACATGTTTGGTATCGCCGTGTGATGCGTAGGCTGTTGAAATCAGATCAGATTGTTGTGTGCGCGTGGGCATACCCGTACTCGGACCTCCGCGCTGTACATCAACGAGCACGGTGGGAATTTCGGCGAAATAGGCCAGACCGAGGAATTCACTCATCAGCGAGACGCCGGGGCCGCTGGTGGCGGTGAAAGATCGTGCACCGTTCCAGTTGGCGCCTATGACCATACCGATAGCGGCGAGTTCGTCTTCAGCCTGTACGATGGCGAAGTTATTCCTGCCGGTTTCGGGGTCAACGCGCATTTTTCGTGCGTATTTACCGAATGCATCGGCCAGTGAGGTGGAGGGCGTGATCGGATACCATGCCAGCACAGTAGCGCCGCCATACAGGGCGCCGAGACCGCAGGCGCTGTTGCCGTCCATCAGAATCCATTCCCCCACCTTGTCGCGTCGTTGCACGCGAACGTCAGGCAGCGGGCACGGGCTGAAGTGAGCGTTGGCATAGTCAATACCCATTTGAAGCGCCTCGTAGTTGGCATTCACCAGTTTTTCCTTGCCTTTGAACTGTTCTACAATAATTTGATGGATGACGGGCACTTCTATTTCCAACAGAGCGGCGAGAGCGCCGATGTAAACCATATTTTTGAGCAGTTGTCGTTGCCGCGGATCGGCGAACTTGTCCATACACATCTGCATCATCGGGATGGGCAGGTAGTGAATGTCGTCGCGAGTGAGTTCGCGGTGGAAGTCCTTGCTGCTGTCGTACATGAAGTAGCCACCTTCTTTCACATTGGCGATATCTTTTGCCATGCTCTGCGGGTTCACGCAGACCATAAAATCAATGCCATCGCGGCGGCCGAGGTAACCTTTTTCGTTTACGCGCACCTCATACCAGGTAGGAAGTCCCTGGATATTGGATGGGAAGATATTTTTGGGTGTAACAGGTATGCCCATCCTGAACACGGATTTGGCGAATATAGTGTTGGCACTGGCCGAGCCGGTGCCGTTCACATTGGCGAATCGAATGACGAAATCGTTTAACACGGGTAAGTGGTATTTGCTTTAAGAGTTTCAGGCGGTGTCTGGTTATCTGGTGTATCTGATGTTCCCTGCTTTGGCGGTGTTGTACAGATATTTCTGCATATCCCAGGCCGAAGTCGGGCAGCGTTCGGCGCAGAGTCCGCAGTGCAGGCATACGTTTTCGTCCTTGATCATAACCCGTTTGGTGGGCAGATCGGTGGACACGTACAAATCCTGTGACAGAATGTTTGCGGGTGCGTTCAGGCGCGTGCGCAGGTCATCTTCCTCTCCGTTTTCCGTGAAAGTGATGCAGGCAGTCGGACAGATATCCACGCAGGCATCACATTCGATGCAGCGGGAAGTAGTAAATACCGTTTGTACGTCACAGTTGAGGCAGCGTTCGGCCTCCTTGTAGGCGGTGGCTGGATCGAAACCGAGTTCCACCTCGAGGAGCCTGTCCTGCAGAGCCTGCGATTTGTCGGCATGAGGCACCTTGAAACGTTTGTCGTTGGCCACCGAGCTGTCGTACATCCACTCATGGATACCCATTTTCTGGTGAATCAGGTTGGTCATGGGTGATGGGCGTTCGTTTTCCACGTCCTTCCCTTCGAGGAACAGGTCAATGGAAACGGCTGCTGTATGGCCCTGTGCCACGGCTGTAATAACATTTTTGGGTCCCAGAGCGGCATCGCCGCCAAAGAATACATGAGGCAGAGTTGACTGCAGGGTATCTTTATTCAGTCTGGGCAGTTCCCAGCGGTCGAATTCGAGGCCGAGGTCGCGTTCTATCCAGGGGAATGCATTTTCCTGACCGACGGCGATGAGCACATCGTCGCAATCGAAGCGTACTTCGGGTTCGCCGGTGGGCACGAGGCTTCTTTTGCCCCTTTCGTCATAAACGGCCTTTACCTTTTCGAAGGTCATGGCAACGAGCTTGCCATTTTCGGTGACAAACGCTTTGGGCACGTGATTTTCGTAAATCGGGATATCCTCGTGGAGAGCGTCTTCGATTTCCCAGGGAGAGGCCTTCATCTCACTTTTCGGGCTGCGCACCACCACTTTTACGTCGGTGCCACCGAGTCGGCGGGCTGTACGGCAGCAGTCCATGGCCGTGTTGCCGCCACCGAGCACCAGCACCCGTTTGCCGATTTTATCGAGGTGGCTGAATGCGACATTGGCGAGGAATTCGATACCGATCTGCACGTTGGTGCCGGCTTCGGCGCGTCCGGGCAGGTCGCTCAGATCGCGTCCGCGCGGGGCGCCTGTACCAATAAAAATGGCATCGTATCCCATGCCCAGCACTTCCCGCAGGCTGGATACATATTTGTTGAATTGCGTGTGAATACCGAGGTTGAGCACATAGCCCACCTCTTCATCGAGCACACTTTCGGGCAGTCGGAACGAAGGGATCTGGCTGCGCATCATACCTCCTCCGGCGGGTTGTTCGTCGAACAGATGAATTTCGTAGCCGAGTGGCGCCAGATCGCGTGCTACGGTAAGAGAAGCGGGGCCTCCTCCGATCAGAGCTACTTTTTTCCCATTGGGTTTGAATGGTCCCTGCGGCATCATCGAATTTACGTCGCCTTTGTAATCTGCGGCCACCCGTTTGAGTCGGCAGATTGCGACCGGTTGTTCTTCCACGCGCCCGCGCCTGCATGCGGGTTCGCAGGGTCGGTCGCAGGTGCGACCCAGAACACCCGGGAATACATTTGACTCCCAGTTTATCATATATGCCTCGGAATATCGCTCGGCGGCGATGAGGCGGATATACTCGGGCACGGGTGTATGCGCAGGACAGGCATACTGGCAATCCACGACTTTGTGGAAATACTCTGGATCTTGAATGTCAGTAGGGTTCACGACTTGCTTGGCTTTGAATCATAAGATTGGGCAGCCAAAGTAGGAGGTTGCTGAATTTTTTTCTGAAATATTTTTCAACAAAATAAATGAGGGAAATCGTCGAAAAAATTAAAATCCAAAATAACAGATGAAAAACATGGTTTTTGTTTAAATATTTTTGAAATAATTTTAAAAAACAAATAAAATATGGAATTTTTATCTGAAATTTCAAAAGCCTGTGGCGGAATTTTTTAGTAATGACTTAGGGAAGCACAGCTGATTGCTTCTGATACAGCAGCAGACATTGCCGTTTGTTGAGCAGTAATGATGTTCAGATGTAACTGCTTGTTATACACAATGGATTGAGTGCGTCTAGGCAGAAAGCTCCGCCCGCAACCGCTGCACCAGCTCCAGCGATACACTGAACTGCCCCGCGATGGTCTCATCCGGAAGGTGAAGGTGATGCGAGATATATGCCTTCAGTATTTGTTCGATACCTTTTTCGATGCCTTCCTTGCGACCTTCAGAACGGCCCTTCTCGATACCTTTCTCGATACCTTCATCAAGCCCCTTCCTGTGTGCTTCGCGCAACCGGGGAGCCATG
>JBDLWO010000077.1:0-7329 GCA_039804245.1 Bacteroidota bacterium | reverse complement strand
GTTATAATCAGGCTCCAGTTGCAGATATTGTTTGAGTGTCAGATAGGCCAGGTCAACATTGTTTCTGGCCTGAACGGCGATTTGCTCATCGCGGGCTACCTGTGCCAGAAGATTGAATTTTTCGGCTTCCGGTGCTGTACCTGCATCAATGAGTTTCCGGGTGACAGCCAGTTGGGCCTGACTCTGCTCCACCCTCTTTCCCGCATTATTGAGTTGTTCTTCAGAAAGGAGAATGTTCAGATAGGCAGAAGCGATGAGCAGCCCAAGGTCATTGACAGAACGCTCGGCATCGGCAATCGCCGCCTGCAGATTCCAGCCAGCCTGCTTGATACTGTGATTGACAATACCTCCATTGAATACATTTACACCGCCGCTCAGGCCAATACTGCTGAAAGAGGTGGCATCAGTGCTGAACTGGTTGCTGGTCGGGTCAATTGTACGACCGAACTGTTCACCGAAATCCACATTGGCTCTGATACTGGGCAGCCTGGACTCTTTGGCCTGCTGTTTGGTCAGGGCAGCTGTACGCACATTCGCCTTCGCCTGACGAATGGTGATATTGTTCTCGTTGGCATAATTGATACAGCGCTCCAGCGTCCAGATTTCCTGAGAAAACAAGTTGCAGGAAATGAACAGGAACGACGACAGCAGGATAGTTCTTGACTTGTATGACATCGGGTTTACAGCAATGTGAAATGCGCTGCAAGGATACGTTCACTTTTACTGCATGTCCGAAAAAATATATCAAAGGACGAATTTGACGGATAAACTATCAGTCAAACAGGACTCACGCTCAGTGTTTAACAGCAACTGCAAGACATATCAGTAATCGAGACGCCACACATCCAAACCCTCAATAAATGAAGATCTCGCTGTCTTGTAAGGAATTTTCTGTCCCTCCTCCGTAATAATAACCGCATCCTCTCCCTGACGTCCGCCGTACTTCAATACGGAACAGGCAGCATCATAGAGCGTGCCCTGCACATCAGACTCCTGCTGTTGAGACCCTGATATTTCCAAATCCGTACAACCAAACTCTCCCATACCGAAAGTGAAGGCTCCGCCATCTCCAGGACGCCCGAAGTATATCCAGCAGTATAGCGGAAGTATCTGATTATCAACCATATTTTTGACTGCTGAAAGATATGAATCGGCAGATACGAGCAGATACTGGGCGTTCATATATACCCCTGCAGAGGTTGTTGAGGCAAGAATGGCTGCTGCAGCTTTGGAGAAAGCAATATGCATATCAGTTCCTGAAACACCATCGCCTACCACAGAAATAACAGCCTGCGAGGTATGTTTAAGCGCCTGTGTTTCAGCGTCCGGCCATCTCCAGGCCAGGCGCGAGGCTGCCCGTATTTCAATATGGTCAACCGGATAATCCAGCTGGGCAATCATAACAGTTATTCTGCCGGAATTGAGAATAAGGGTTTTATCAGAAGTACTGCTGGAGTCTATACGAAGTTTCCAGTCCTGCGTCATGGTACGGGTCAATGCTTCGAGCCCGGGTAATCCCGGGCCTGAAAGTAGCACCGTACCGGAAATGATACGGGATGACTGTCCCGCCTGGGCAAAAGATGTGAAGTGGCTGGCAAAAAGCAGCAGAAGTGTGATAAAGCGCATTGTTTTATGTTTAATCTGAGTACAGACGAAAAAAGCGCGGGAAAGTTCCGCGCTTTTTTCGTCCAAATCAAATTTTGACCTGAATAACGGTGAAATGACTATTTCCTGTCCTGTTGGGCAAATACTTTTTTCAGCAGCTCACTGGTTCTCAGTTTGGGATTGGAACGTATGTCTTTTTCTTTGGTTTCTACCAGACTGAACATTCCGGCCAGCGCCTTTTTAGTCACGTGGTCATCAAGTTCAGGATTGGTTTTCTCCACCAGTGGAATTTTGTTGTAGGCTGTGACCGCACTCTTCCAGTACGAACGCGCATTCACTTTATCCAGCGACTCCTGTATGACAGGTTTAAACTCATTATAAAGTTGCTGATAAGTGGTTTTTTCCAGATAACGCGTGGCAGCATCCTGATTCCCCATCAGAATATTCAGAGCGTCCTGAAACGACATTCTAGTGATGGCCGACACAAAAATGGGCCCTGCTTTTTTGGCAGCATCCTCGGCAGCGCGATTCATCCGCTCAGTCAGATCGACCTCCACGTTGGAAAAACCGGGCACGTTTTTCAGGCGGGAAACTACCTTCTGTGCCTCCTCCGGTACCAGAATCTTGTATGGACTTTTGAAGTAGCCATCCTGGGCGGAGAGGAAACTCACCGCTTCGCTGACGCCGACATTGAGCGCCTCTTTCAGGCCTTTACCAGCATCATCCTGCGATAAAGTACCGCCAGTGGCTTCGGTTACAACAGTTTTGGCCTTTTTGAGCACATCGCCAATCTGGGCATAAGTGAACTGCGAGACAGTGAGGGCCGCCAGCAGCAAGAGTGATTTTCTGATCATGAGTTGTTTTGTGTTTAATTCAGTACAAATAAACGCAAAAGCCGTCTGTTGGTTACATTCCAGCAGACGGCTTAAGGATAGTTTAACAGGCTGAAGTATTACTTTGGTCGCGAACCACGCAGCGCGTAGAACAATATATAGCCGTAGCAAACAAACATGATCGCCAGGAATGCTGCCCGGAAATCGAGCCCCAGTCCCGAACGCTCATACAGCCATCCATAAAACGGCGGAATGACCGCACCACCCAGAATACCCATAATCAGCAGAGCCGAACCGGTGTTGGTGAACCGCCCCAGATCCTTGATACCCAGCGGGAATATGGCCGGCCACATGACGGCATTGGAAAAGCCCATCGCAGCCAGACAACCCACGGCCACTGAACCGGAAGCAAAATAGGATACCACCGAAAGTATAATGCCGAGTACAGCTGAAACTGCCAGCCAGCGCTCCTGCATTACATATTTCGGAATCAGTACAATGCTCACAAAATAACCAACCAGCAGTCCGATCAACCCGAATGTGGTAAAAAACTTGCTCGTATCCTCGGAAAAACCGAGATTTTTGCCATATATTGTAATTACATCACCAGCCATTACTTCTGCACCAACATAGGTAAAAATAGCCAGCGCTCCCAGTATTGTGTGCGGAAACTGAAAAATGCTCGTGCGCCCGCGGGAGAGCTCGGTGTCGCCATCAGCTTCATGTGAAGCCTGCGAGGAAATATCCGGAAGCGACGACCTGTAAATAACTATACCCACCAAAGCCAGAAAAACAGCGAGTACCGAATAGGGCATTACTACCCTGCCCGCAAGCTCACCCAGCAACTGTGCCTTGGCCTCCGCAGTGATTGCTGCATCCGACAACTGTTTCTGTATGGCATCTGCATTTTTCAATAACAGGGTACCAAACAGCAGATTGGCCATGATGCCCGCCGCTTTATTACAAACACCCATGATACTGATCCGCTTCGCAGCCGATTCAATCGGGCCAATCACGCTCACGTACGGGTTGGAGGCAGTCTGAAGCAGTGCCAGTCCGGTACCGAGCACAAACAGTCCGGACAAAAACATGCCGTAACTGCGCGATTCAGCAGCCGGAATAAAGATGAGCGCACCAGCAGACATAATGAAAAGCCCCAGTGTCATGCCTTTTTTGGTGCCCAATCGCTCCAGAATCCAGGACGACGGAAGTGCCATGACAAAATAGGCGAAGAAAAATGCCGTAGCGACATAGTAAGCCTGCTGGTCACTCAGCTCGCACGATTTTTTAAGAAATGGAATCAGGATGCTGTTCAGCCACGTAACAAATCCGAAAACGGCAAACAGAATGCCGATAATAGTGATTTGATAGCGGTAGTTTGCATTCGAGTTGGTAGAATTCTGCATACTTTTGCCCTCCGTTTTTGCGTAATTAACAGGATTTTGTGAATGGTTGAAAAATGTCCGGCGTAAAAGTAGAATATTAAGCCAATCGTTTCCCATCCTGCAAAAGAATTATCTGCCAAACCACACTTGAACCGAGTTTATCCATCAGTCACGAATACTATGAAACCAACTCTTTTGATACTTGCAGCCGGTGTGGGATCCAGATACGGCGGCCTGAAACAGGTGGACGGTATGGGCCCGGGAGGCGAAGCTATCCTCGAATATTCTGTTTATGACGCCATCCGTGCCGGATTCGGCAAGGTGGTTTTCGTTATCAGGAAGGAAATTGAAGCCGAGTTCCGCGAACGGGTGGGTAAACGTATCGAAAATCAGGTGCATACTGAATATGCTTTTCAGGAGTTCGACACAGCTCTTGACTGGCTTCCCGCCAAACCGCACCGCGAAAAACCCTGGGGCACCGGGCATGCCATCCTGTCTGCCAGGGCATTGCTCACAGAACCGTTCGCAACAATCAATGCAGATGATTTCTACGGAGCACACGCCTTCCAGACACTCTCTGGCTTCCTGACGGGCGATTGCTCCTCCAGTCAGTATGGTATGGTAGCCTACCAGCTGAGTAACACGCTGTCGGAAAACGGAGCTGTTTCCCGGGGCGTGTGCTCGGTGGACGAACAGGGTTTCCTGACCGATGTGGTGGAACGAACAAAAATAGAGCGTCAGTCCGACGGTATTTACTTTGCCGATGAAAACGGACATCAAACGCTTTTACCCGATGATACACCTGTTTCAATGAACCTGTGGGGAGTACACCACTCCGCACTCAACGAATTCGAAAGCCAGTTCAGGGCATTCGTTCAACACAATACGGATAAACCCCGGGCAGAATTTTATATTCCAACAGTGATCAATAACCTGCTCGAAGCAGGAAAAATCCGGCTGAAGGTAATGCACTCGGACAGCCAGTGGTACGGCGTAACTTATCCGGAAGACAAGGAGACCGTCCAGAAGGCACTTGCCACCATGGATTACCCGAAAGGGCTCTGGAAGTGAACCGAAATCGGTAACGGTTGTTTACAAACGAAATGACAAAAAATGCAAATTCCGGCCCGGATAATCAGTCCCCCGAGACTGCCGGCCAGGAATATATCGAGGTTACAGGCGCCCGTGCCCACAACCTGAAGAACATTGATGTTCGCATACCGCGCAACCGGCTCGTGGTCATCACTGGCGTCAGTGGTTCGGGAAAGAGTTCTCTCGCCTTCGACACTATCTATGCAGAAGGGCAGCGCCGGTTCATGGAGACACTCTCCAGCTATGCGCGCCAGTTCATCGGCGAAATGGAACGCCCCGACGTGGAACAGATTACCGGCCTTTCGCCTGTTATCTCCATCGAACAGAAAACTACTGGCCGAAATCCGCGATCCACAGTAGGAACGGTTACTGAAGTGTATGATTTTCTCAGGCTGCTTTTCGCACGCGCAGGTGAGGCATACTCATACGTTACTGGCGAAAAAATGATCCAGTACACTGAGGATCAGATTGTTGAAAATATTTCCACGCGCTTTTCAGGCCATAAAATTGCCATCCTGGCGCCTGTCGTCAGATCCCGGAAAGGTCATTACCGCGAACTGTTTGAACAGATACGCAAACAGGGCTATACAAGGGTCAGGATCGACGGCGACATGCAGGAAATCACCGCAGGAATGCAGGTGGACCGCTACAAGATTCACGACATAGAAATTGTTGTAGATCGCCTGCAAATGGGCGATGATCGCTCGGGAAGACTGGCGGAAAGTGTCAAAACTGCCCTGAAACTGAGCGAAGGGCTCCTGCAGGTGGTTCCTCTTGACGGGAATGCCACCGAGGCTGTCTATTCACGGAACCTCATGTGCCCTGTATCAGGCATCTCCTACGACGAGCCATCTCCCAACACGTTCTCTTTCAACTCTCCATACGGAATGTGCCCGCATTGCAAGGGCCTGGGTGAAGTGCATGAGGTAGATATGAATCGCGTTATACCAGACCGCAAAAAAAGTATCAATGAGGTCGGTATTGCACCATTGGGCGAGGTGCGCGATAATATGATGTTCAAACAATTGCGCGCACTCGCCAAAAAATACAGTTTCAGTTTCAGTACCCCCGTCGGGGAACTACCCGAAAAGGCCCTTCAGGCAATTCTGTTCGGCGGTGAGGAGGATATCAAGGTGGATGTTAACTGGGGCGGAGAAGACTTCAGCTATAATCTCGCTTATGAGGGACTGGTCAATATGCTGAAACGCTGGTACACCGAGTCGTCCTCAGAAAAAATCCGGCAGTGGGCCGAAGACTTCATGGTGGTGGCCACTTGTCCGGAATGTAACGGCGCCAGGTTGAAGAAAGAGAGTCTTTGGTTCAAAATTGCCGATATGAACATTTCCGAGCTGTCGGAAATGGATCTGAACGAGCTGTACGAAAAGATGCAGCACATCGAGCCTCAGTTGAATGATCGCCAGCGGGCTATCGCACGGGATGTTCTCAAGGAAATCAGATTCCGGCTCAAATTTCTGCTTCAGGTAGGACTTGATTATCTGGCTCTTAACCGCTCTTCACGCACGCTTTCCGGCGGTGAAAGCCAGCGAATCCGACTTGCCACGCAGATTGGCTCTCAACTGACCGGCATTACCTACATTCTTGATGAGCCCAGTATTGGTCTTCATCAACGCGACAACGTACGCCTCATAGGTGCCCTCAAGAACCTGCGGGATATAGGCAATACAGTTCTGGTGGTGGAGCACGACCGCGATATCATGCTCGAGTCAGATTACCTGATTGATCTTGGGCCGGGTGCAGGTCAGCACGGCGGTGAGATTGTTGACATTGGAAACCCCACCGATTTCCTGAAAAAATCAACAGCCACCAGCGATTACCTGGCTGGAAGAGCCAAACTGGAGATTCCAAACGTTCGAAGATCGGGAAAGGGCAACCTCCTTTCCATCGAAGGCTGCACCGGACACAACCTGAAAGATGTTTCTGTTTCCATTCCATTGGGTACGCTCGTGTGTGTGACGGGAGTTTCAGGCTCCGGAAAGTCATCCCTGATCAACGAAACCCTCTACCCTATTCTGCAGCACCACTTTCACAGAAGCCTGAAACGCCCACTGCCATACCGGCAGATAGGCGGGCTGGAGTTTCTGGACAAGGTGATTGAAATTGACCAGAGTCCTATCGGCCGTACTCCCCGGTCAAATCCGGCAACCTACACCAATGTTTTTGGCGACATCAGAAAGTTGTTTGCCGAAACACCCGAAGCAAAAATCAGGGGCTACAGCAACGGCAGATTCTCGTTCAACGTCAAGGGAGGAAGATGTGAGGTATGTGAGGGCGCCGGATTGCGCACTATTGAAATGAATTTCCTGCCCGATGTACAGGTACACTGCGAACGCTGCCAGGGCCGTCGCTATAACCGCGAAACGCTGGAGGTACTGTACAAGGGCAAGTCTGTCTCG
>JBDLWO010000076.1:0-5641 GCA_039804245.1 Bacteroidota bacterium | reverse complement strand
ACTTTTGACCAAAATTCAGACGAGATGAAAAATCAGATTGCATTTTTATTCCTTTTGGTGGCATCGCTTGCGAGCGCACAACAGAACTATCATGCTTCGGGAGGCAGTATCAAAATCAAGGGGACGTCCAATGTTCACGAGTGGGATTGCAATGGTTATGAGGTTCGTGCCAACGGTTCCCTGACAACAGACGTGTCGGGTCTTAAAGCAATCAACTCCCTGTATGTTGAGATACCGGTCAAGACCGTCAGGAGTACAAAGGGGTCTATCATGGACAACAAGATGTACGATGCCCTCAGGGCGGACGGCAATCCGAATGTTGCGTACTCTCTGGAACGAGTGACCGGCATCAGCAAGCGCGGAAATGGTTACGACATCAACACGACCGGATATCTCAAAATTGCCGGTACATCCAGAAAAGTGGATATGTACGTGTGGGCTCAGGCCGGCAGTGATCAGAGTATCATCTTCAACGGCTCCAAAAAAATCAAAATGACAGACTTCGGCATCAGTCCTCCAACGGCCCTGATGGGAACCATGACCACCGGAGACGAGGTGGAAGTGATTTTCCAGGTGACGTTGAAACAATAAAAACAATCAAAATCAACCTTTCTTATGAAAAACGGTTATTTTATCCTGCTTTTTGCGCTGTTATTTGGCACACAGGCCATTGCACAGCAGCCAGCCATTCAGTACGCCCGTTCATGGGATAAAGATGGCATCAATGTTTTTGAACCATCCAAAAAAGCCGAACAGCCGGAATATACCGGATTCAAGCTTCGTATCGGTGGTTCTTTCACACAGGATTTCCAGTCGCTGACGCACTCCAATGCTGCGAACTATGTGAAGCTTTCCACCGCAAACGCCGTTAACAAGAACCTGCTTTACGGCGTGGTGAAGGCCGAAGACAGTACTTCTGTTGCGTTGAGAGGTTTCAACCTCGCGATGGCCAACCTGAATTTTGATATTCAGATCGGAGATGGTGTTCGCGTTGCACTGGAAAACTACATGTCTGCCCGTCACCACAACGAATTCTGGGTGAAAGGTGGTTACATCCAGTTCGACAAGCTGCCCATGTTTGGCAACCCGAAGTGGTTCTCCGACTATATGCGCGTGAAAATTGGCCACTTTACACCCAACTATGGCGATATGCAGTTCCGCCGCTCTGATGGTGGCAACACTATGTACAACCCGTTCTGTGAGAACCTGATTCTCGACGCGTTTACCACAGAGATAGGCGGTGAGGTTTATGTGTTTCCGGTAGACGGTTTCATGGGTATGGTCGGTATGAGCTCCGGCTTTATCAATGGAAATATTGAAAAATACCCGGATGCTGTTGGTACCAACGGACTGGCAATCAGGAAAACGCCATCTGTTTTTGCGAAAGTTGCCTACGACAATACATTCAATGATCTTCGTTTCCGTTTGTCAGCATCTTTGTACAGCAATCCAAATATTCAGCGCAACACACTGTATGCCGGCGATCGCACGGGTTCGCATTACTTCATGATGATGGAGCCCGCGCTTCAGTCAACAGGAACAGCCTCTGCAGCGATAGCGCAGTTCACATCCGGCCGTTTCAACCCGAACATGAGTAACAGGCTGACAGCCTTTATGATCAATCCATTTTTGAAGTACAAAGGACTTGAGGTATTCGGTTCTTACGAAAACCTGAGGGGAGCAACGTACGCAGATGCAACAGATGGCCGCTGGAATGAGCGCAAGTTCAATCAGTATGCGGTGGAGGGTGTTTATCGTTTTCTTGACAACGAGCAGGCTTATGTTGGTGCACGCTACATCTCTGCGTCCGGCGACCCGGGCGGTACACTCCTGAACAACAATGTCACCATCAACCGCACAGCAGTTGTTGCCGGCTGGTTCCCGACCAAAAACATGCTGCTTAAAGGTGAGTATGTCGTTCAGCAGTACACCGATTTTCCCGCTGCCGACTATCGGAATGAAGGCAAGTTCAATGGCTTCATGGTGGAGGCAGTAATTGGCTTCTAGGATTTATTTGACATTTGCATCGGCGGGCGCCTCTGGAAAGGAGACGCCCGCTGTTTGAAACCCCCGTCAAACTGTTATGAGCAACAGACGTGTCCCCGGAATTTTGAGTACGATTCTGGCCATTTTGAGTCTGTCACTCCTGAGTTTTATTGCCGACAGTCACCGGTCAGCCCGAAAAAGGATAAGAATCGAGGATCAAAGCCGGTTATATCTCCAGGGCACATCCAATGTGAATTCGTTTACATGCGACTGTGAGGACCGGTTTGAGGCACAATTAATAGAAGCAGAGTCAGGTAACGGCTATTCCCGTTTCAGAAATGCCGGTCTGGCCCTCAGGGTAAAGAGTCTGAATTGCAGGAACCGAAAAATAGACACAGATCTTCAGAAAGCGCTGATGGCTGATCAGTATCCGGACATTCAGGTTGTACTGCTCGACAGCTGGCAAACTGCCAGATGTGCTGATGGTTCATGTTACGACTGGTTTGATGTACAGGCCAATGTGATGATTACCATAGCCCGGGTAAACTCGAAAGAATTTGTCAGGGCGAGGGCCAGGATGCTTGGTCCGAACAGGTTTCAGCTGAAGGGTGAGAAATGGCTTAAAATGAGCGCCTTTGGAATCACCCCCCCCGAGGCAATGTTCGGAATGATCAAAGTGAATGTCGACATCTCGTTTCATTTTGATCTGGTTGTAACCGTTGACGAACATGTATAGAACCCCCAATTACTGCAGGTACAAAAATCAACTTCGGATTATGAAAAGATTTCTGATGAAAGTAATTATTGGTGGCCTTGCACTCCTGCTTTTGAGTGTTTTGGCACTGATGATTGTCGTAAAATTAATGCCCTGGCTGGCAGAGGAATATTACGACCCGATGTTCGATCTGGATATGAACTCATCCAAAGGCTGGCTGTTTTTCGTACACCCGTTCGTTCTCAGTTTCGCACTTGCCTGGTTCTGGCGTCGTTTCAAGGGCCTGTTTCACGGTTCCTTCTGGTGGCGCGGAACAGAAGTGGGGGTTGTTTATGGCCTTGTGGCCACGATTCCTTCCATGTGGATTACCTACAGTTCTCTGTCAGTATCCCTGACCATGATTCTGACATGGGTAGCCTACGGTTTTTTCCAGGCCATCGTACTCGGTGTTATTTACGCCAAAATGAGCCCGTAACCAGTCGGGTATGCTGTTTTCCGGCGGGTGTGCAGTGGGTCACTGTACATCCGCTATATTTTTGGCATGCCGATGACCCGTTATACATCATGGAATTTGACCTACTTTTGCAGGGCAAAATTCCGAAGTATATCATGTACTCCACCGACGAACAACGACGCCTTTTCGATTTGTCGAAAACACTGATCAGGGGCCGGCAATCCGATTTGTTTTCCGAGCCACCGGCACAAACTGCAGAAGACCTTCGCCAGGTATTGCATTACCACGAGTGGCGATATTATGTGCAAAACGATCCGGTAATCAGTGATTTTGAGTACGATCTTTTGTACAAACAGCTGGAAATGCTGGAGCGAGAGCATCCGGATCTGATTACGCCCGACAGTCCCACCCGACGGGTTGGCACAGATCTGGCAGAGAATGCCGTACAGGTAAGCCACCTGATGCCCATGCTTTCCCTCGACAACAGCTATGATGCCGAAGATCTGAGAGCATTTGACGAGTCAGTCAAAAAGCTCTGTAAGCTGGATGCAGACACCGATATAGAGTATTGTGTAGAACCCAAATACGATGGCGGAACTATTGTCCTGGTGTATGAAAATGACCGCCTCGTGCGCGCAGCTACCCGCGGAAACGGATATGCAGGTGATGAAATAACCGCCAATATGCGCACCCTCCGGACAGTACCGCTCAAAGCGGCCTTTTCGAGACACGGTATTTTTAAAACCGAACTCAGGGGTGAAGCGCTGATCCGGAAGGATATTTTTGAAAAAATAAATGCCGCCCGTCAGGATGCCGGCGAACAGACATTTGCCAATCCCAGAAATGCTGCCACCGGAGGCCTTCGGATGAAAGATCCCCGCGAAGCGGCCGGGCGTGGACTGGAAGCCTTTGTCTATCAGCTCGGATATGCTGCCGACGAACAGGGAAACAGCGTGCTCGGCCAGTTCCGTTCGCACGACGAGAGTATCCACCTGCTTGAATCATTATCCTTTAAAACTCCGCTCGTCAAGGCAAATGTATCTCAACATCTGCCTGCCACCAGATCCTGCAGCAACATTGAGGAGGTGATTTCTTTCTGCCAGTCGTGGCAGGAGTACCGCGACGAATATCCCTATGAACTCGACGGGATGGTGGTAAAGGTAAACAGCCTGGAACTGCAGGAGCGGTGCGGCTTCACCAGTCACCATCCGCGCTGGGCAATGGCATTCAAATTCAAGGCCAGGCAGGCGACCGCCCGCCTGCGTGACGTGGAGTTTCAGGTAGGCAAAACCGGTGCGGTAACGCCTGTTGCGAAGCTGGATCCCGTGCCACTGGCCGGGGTCGTTGTGCAGAATGTCAGCCTCCACAACGAAGAATTCATACTGTCCAAAGATATCCGGATCGGTGATCAGGTGCTGGTGGAGAGAGCCGGAGATGTCATTCCCTATATTGTGAAAAGCCTGGCAGAACTGCGCGATGGTTCCGAGCGACCCGTTGAATACCCCAAAAATTGTCCGGTTTGTCATTCACCGCTCGTCAAACCTGAAGATGAGGCCGTATGGCGCTGTGAAAATGCTGCCTGCGAGGCGCAGGTGCTCGCCCGGATGATATTCCATACATCCAGAGCGGCCATGGATATAGAGGGTATGGGTGAAAGCACAATAGAACGCTTTTACAAACTCGGCTGGCTGCACACGATTGCCGACTTGTATCGCCTCGATTATGAACAGGTTGCTCAACTGGACGGATTCGGGGAAAAATCGGCAACCAATCTGCATAGCGCTGTTGAAAAAGCCAAAGGCAACCCTGTTCACCGTCTGCTTCACTCGTTAAGCATCCATCACCTGGGTCAAAAAGCCGGAAAACTGCTGGCAGCGGAGATAGAACACGTAATGGATCTGAAAGAATGGGACATGGAAAGATACCAGCAAATAAAGGATGTGGGTCCGGTGCTCGCCCGGAATGTATTCAACTTTTTCCAGAACGAACAGAATACAGCGCTTCTGCAGGAAATGGAGGAACTGGGAGTGAATATGAAACAAACCCCTGAAGACAGAAAAGCAGATGTCAACACAGAAGGCTCCCTGTATGGTAAAAGCATTCTCTTCACCGGCACCCTGTCGCAGATGACCCGTGAAGAGGCGGAGAAACGCGCTGCTGCGGCCGGAGCAAGTATTGCCTCCGGGGTTAGCAAACACCTGAACATACTGGTAGTTGGCGAAAAGGCCGGCTCCAAACTCAAAAAGGCACAGGCACTCGGCACTGTGGAAATATGGAGTGAAATGGAATTTATTGAACGCACATCAATCTAAAGGTTATGCATCCAGTTGATACATTACAGTTGCACTTCAATCCGGACCAGATGCTCGTACTGAATGCGGCCATGGCATTTCTCATGTTCAGTGTGGCGCTGGATATCCGGCTGGAGGATTTCAGGAGAGTTGTACAGTTCCCGCGCTCAATCGGTGCAGGTATTCTGGCCCAGT
>JBDLWO010000075.1:0-10999 GCA_039804245.1 Bacteroidota bacterium | reverse complement strand
CGTACAGTTCCCGGTGCGGTATAAACTCCAGCGTGCATATAGAGTGCGTTATGTTTTCGATACTGTCGCTTTGTCCGTGCGCCCAGTCGTACATCGGATAGATACACCATTTATCGCCTGTGCGGTGGTGGTGTGCATGTTTGATCCTGTACAGGTACGGGTCGCGCATGTGCATATTGGGAGAGGCCAGGTCAATTTTTGCCCGCAGGGTACAGTGCCCATCAGGAAACTCTCCTGCGCGCATGCGCCTGAAGATATCCAGATTTTCTTCCGGACTGGTTTCCCTGTATTTATTTGGGGTACCCGGTGTGGTGGGAGTTCCTTTTTGGGCGGCTACTTCTTCCGGTGTTGAAAAATCCACATAAGCCCGGCCTTTCTGAATCAGGTCTTCTGCCCAGGCATACAGCTGGTCGAAGTAGTCGGACGCAAAAAAGATATTGGCTGGTTCAAATCCGAGCCAGCGCACATCTTCGAGGATACTGTCTACGTACTCCGTATCTTCCGTTACCGGGTTGGTGTCGTCGAAGCGGAGATTGGTTTTACCACCGTACTTCTGTGCGAGACCAAAGTTCAGGCATATACTTTTGGAGTGCCCGATATGGAGATACCCATTGGGTTCAGGGGGAAAACGCGTGAGGACAGACTGGTATTTGCCAGAGGCCAGGTCTGCTTCAATGATCTCTTCGATAAAATTGAGCGACTCGCCAGCGGGAGTCGTATTGTCAGTTTTCATATTTCAATCCGTGATAATGTTCGGTGATGATTACATTCTGGTGGGCATTTCAATACCCAGCAGGTTCATTCCTGATTTCAGCACCTGACCGGTGGCTTTGCTCAGCGACAGTCTGAATGCTTTTGCCCCGGCGGTATCCGCGTTGAAAATACTCAGATCATGCCAGAACCGGTGGTAACTCCTGGCTAATGCGTAGCAATAATTGGCAATTTGCGACGGATCGTATTCTCTGGCTGCCAACTCAACGATGTTCGGATAATCCTGCAGCGCCACGAGTAACTCTTTTTCCTGCGGTTGAATGCCCTCGTACGCATGAGTGTGTAACAGATCTACCTGTTCTCGCTCTACCCGCTGCATCAATCCGTTTATTCGAACATAGCTGTATTGTATGTACGGACCTGTCTGGCCCTGCAAATCCACAGATTCTTCCGGGTTGAAGATCATTTTCTTTTTGGGCTGTACCTTGATGATGAAGAACTTGAGGGCGCCCATGCCCACCCGTTTCAGGTTCTCTGCTTTTTCTTCGGGTGTAATACCATCTATTTCACCGCGTTCCGACGACTGTTCAGTGGCGAGCCGCACCACTTCCGCGATGATATCATCGGCATCCACGACGGTGCCCTCGCGGGTTTTCATACGACCGGTGGGCAGTTCCACGAGGCCATAAGACAGGTGATGCAGTCCTTCCGCGTAAGGCTCCCCCAGTCTTTTAAGTGTTTCAAACAGTACCTGGAAATGGTAGTTCTGTTCGTCGGCCACTACATATACGAACTGGTCACAGCCCAGTTCATGGTATCGCATGCGTGCGGTGCCCAGGTCCTGTGTGATATAGACGGATGTGCCATCGGCCCTGAGCACTACCTTGTTATCGAGGCCTGCATCAGACAGATCAATCCACACAGAGCCATCGTCTTTTCGGTAGAAAACGTTTTTGGCCAGGCCTTCGTCCACGATATCCTTTCCGAGCAGGTAGGTATCGCTTTCATAGTACAATTTGTCGAAGTCCACCCCCAGGTCGGTATAGGTTTGCTCAAATCCCTGATAAACCCATCCGTTCATTTTTTTCCAGAGGGCCACTGTTTCGGGGTCGTGGTTTTCCCATTTGAGCAGCATTTCTCTTACCTCGGCGCCGAGTGCCGAGTGGTCATTGAACCATTTGTTCTTGTAGTCCTTGAAAAACTCTTTTTCTGGCTGTTCCGCTTTTTTCCTGTTGTCGAAAAGATTGCGGGCCTCATCGGTTTGCTGCCACTGCTCGTATTCCTCTTTCGACTTTTGTTCGAAGAATACATACCAGTCACCCACGAAATGATCACTTTTTACTCCCTCACTTTCGGGTGTTTTCCCTTCCCCGAACTTCAGCCATGACAGCATGCTTTTGCAGATTGCCACTCCGCGGTCGTTAATGATCTGTGTTTTCACGACGTCATAGCCTGCGGCGTCCATGATGCGTGTACAGGACCATCCGAGCAGGATATTGCGGATGTGCCCCATGTGCAGGGGTTTGTTGGTATTGGGTGATGAGTACTCCACCATCAGTCGGCGGCCGTTGCGGGGTTTTCGGCCGTAGTTGGCATCGGCAAGCAGGCTGCCAAGGAAGTTATTCCAGTACTCGTCGGCTATTTCGAGATTCAGGAAACCTTTCACGACGTTCCAGCTCTTTACCTCGGGTACATTTTCCTGGAGATAGGCACCTATTTCCGAAGCAGTAGCATCCGGAGCTTTTTTTGAGATTTTTACAAAGGGGAATACCACTACGGAGTAGTCGCCCGTGAAATCGGGCGGTGTGGTATTTACCTGTACCTTGTCTGCATCCGTGTTGTCGTTGTACAACGATAACACGGATGCCGCAACGGCTTTCTGGAGGGTGGATATGATGCTGGCCATAAAAATGAATCAAATAAACCGCAAAGGTAATGATTCAGGTTGTTGGTTGTTGACATAGAGGCAGCAGTTTCTGATGTCGGGTACTGGAAATGGACTATTATCTTACCAGGGTTGTATTACCCCGGAAAATCTCTGTATAACCGTCGGCAAATTCTGCCTCCAGTACCCAGATGAAAACCCCCGGATTCATGGGCTGTCCGCGGAAACTGCCATCCCATCCGGTATTTTCATCGTTGAATGCAAAGTTGGCAGCTTCATAGACCATCTCGCCCCATCGGTCGTACACGCGGAACGTGCGCGCGCGTGATGTGCTTTGACCATGTACAAGCAGCAGATCGTTCACAAAATCACCGTTAGGCGAAAATGCTGTGGGGACATGCACCTTTCTGGGGACAATAACCTGTATCAACACCTGATCGTCAGCGCGGCATCCGTTCTGATCGGTTACTTCCACGTCAAAATAATGCGGATTGGAGAGTCCGTTCACTGCCGGGTTCCTGCAATCGGAGCAGCTCAGCCAGGCTATGTCTTCGGGCGCCCACTGCACACTCCAGGTGCCAACGGCGTTGTAAACCTCGAGTAGCAGTTGAGTGTCCTGCGCAAATTCAATTGTTATATCGGGCCCCAGATTGGCTATTACTTCTGCAGGATCATTCAGTTGAGTAACCGGCAACTCCACTGTGCATCCGTTTGCATCGGCTACTTTGGGTATGTACTGACCTGCGTACAGACCTATCTGAACAGCTGAACCATTCCAGGGTTTGTCGTTGAGGGCATAGCGGTAAGGCGGCGCCCCTCCTGATGGCAGAATGGTAATACGGCCATCGTGATAGCCGTGGCAGGTGGGAGAAGTGAGTACTACCTGCCCCGTGATGGGCATTTCCGGTTGAAGTATGTCTGTAATCACCGGTGTCGCGCATCCGTTGGCGTCTGTTACGGTTACTCCGATTTCTCCGGCTGGCAGTCCTGTAACCTGTGTACCAGTAACGCCATTCCACCATATATATTTATAAGGTGAAATTCCGCCGAATGCGTTGACATTGGCACTTCCTGAGCGTTCTCCGTAACATTTAACGTGTGCCGGAATGATTTGACCTATCAGGCGTGTAGGTTCATTTATCTCCACAGTTACTGTGGCGTTGCAGCCGAATGCGTCTGATATGGTTACTTTGTTTGTCCCGGCAAGCAAACCTTTTCCGACTGAATCGGCAGGAGTGGAGCTGTTTGCCCACAGCCACGAATAAGGCGCTTTTCCGCCGGTTGCCTTTGCAGATGCCCATCCGGTCGGGTCGCCGTTGCAGAGCACATCGCTTTTGCCGGTGATGGATGCCACCATGGGTGCCGGATTGCCCAGCGAGAAGCCGTAAGTGGCAGAACAACCGTCCGGATCTGTGACTGTTACCGTGTAAGGCTGTTCAGCTTTCAGGTTGATAGCAGTTTGGGCGGTTTGTGCCGGTGTTGTACTCCACAGGTACTGGAAATCAGCGGGGTTGGCAGCCACAGCTCCGTAGCGGATATTGTTTACCGTGGCATATCCGTCTTCGCCATCGTGACAGCGTGGCTGAACGGTCAGAGCGGAGGCAAACAATTGTTCTTTCTGAGGCACCACCGATTGTCCTGTAATCAGGCAGCCCCTGATATCGGTAGCTGTAACCTGATATGTTCCGGCCGCGAGTCCTGCTGCTGTCGGTCCCGATTGTCCGTTATTCCATGAATAGGTGTATCCGCCATTTCCTCCGCCTGCAGCAACTGATATGACACCGCTGCTGCCCAGGAAACATATAGTGTCAGCGGATGCCGGGATACTCAGGGTCAGTGGATCGGGTTGATCTACCGCAGCATCTGTGACGCGGGTACATCCGTTCTGGTCAGTGACAGTTACCTGGTATGTTCCTGCATTTATGTCTGATATACCAAGTCCATTGCCGGTATAACCATTAGGGCCCTGCCACAGAGCCGAGTAACCGGGCACTCCACCACCCACGGTGAGTTGGATCTGTCCGTTTGCTTCACCGAAGCAGCGCGCTTGTTGCTGCGACGATTGTACTACCAGTTGTGTTGGTTGGGAAACTGTGGCCGATACAGTCCGGGTACAACCATTGGAGTCGGTTGTGGTGACCGTATAATTACCTGCAGCGAGCGATGTGGCAGAAGCGCCGGACTGTCCGTTGCTCCACAGATAGGTAACAGCCCCTGCACCGCCCTGAGCCAGCACGGATATCTGACCATTGTTGCCCCCGAAGCAGGAGACATCGAGCGATTGAGTTACCGACAACTGTATGGCTGATGGTTGTGAAATACTCACCTGGCCTGTATCAGTACAGCCGTTGGAGTCAGTGACTGTAACGGTGTAATTGCCGGCAGGAAGTCCGCTCTGGCTGACAGATGTCTGTCCGTTGCTCCAGAGGTACTGATACGGTGTTGTACCGCCTGTGACGAGTGTCTGAGCCGTTCCGTTATTTCCGCCGAAACAGGTCACACCGGAAGCGTTGGCGTTCAGATCGAGCAGTGGTGGTTCGGTGACAGTAGCAGAGGCCACGCCCGTACACCCTGCCGGATTGTAGATTGTGACCTGATAGGTACCCGGCCCCAGGTTGGATGCCGTCTGCGTGGTTTGTCCGGCCGGATCGCTCCACAGGTAGGTATTATTACCTCCGATATTGGCATTTGCCAGCAGTTTCCCGTCACTTTTGCCAAAACAGCTTACATCTGAAATCACGGCCGCCGTTGCGGACAGTTGTGCAACAGACACGTGTACCGAGTCGGTGGCACTGCAACCATATATATCGGTAGCGGTAACGTAATAAGTGGAAGAGGCTGTCGGTACGATCGTATTCACCGGGCAGGTTGGGCAGCTTACACCTGTGCTCCACGCGTAATTCACCTCATATAAAGGAGCGAAGGTGATACTCCAGTTCTGGATACTGCCGGTGAATGTGGGGAAATCGTCGGCTGCCTGCAGTTGCCAGTTTCCGTTGGAGGGGCGGGTGGGTGTGTCCCACAGATCGCTCCAGGCGCCTTCTGGCTGGAAGTTGCCGGTAAACGGCGCTGCGCTCGCGGGTGCCTGCGGGCCCGGGAACGTGATTGGCACAGGTGCCGATGGCGTGAAACAAGTATTGGTATAGTTATCGCCGCTGGCGCCATTATCTGTTGTAAGTTCCAGTACCTGGCCGCCGGGAGAAATCAGGAACAGGTCAATATCGTCGTCGTAACTGTGTGTGAGATTCACACATACCGAGCGGATAACGCCGGGTCCCAGTGTAACGGGCTGAACCCCCGAGACACTCACCGGAGAATTTACTGCCGGGTAATTGTCGGGTATGGGGATAGAATTGTTGTTGCTGAAGGCTGGTGGTGGTGGTGTCTGAATCGGCACCGTTGCATTCAGTGTGACAGGTGTACCTGTTATGCATACTCCCGTATCCTGCATTGCCGGCGGCACCAGGAGATTGTCTTTGATAAGAATCCTGACGGTATCCCAGTTGCAGGCATCCACTTTGACGCGAACAACCAGATCTTCGGGTATTTCTGTCAGCCCGTCTTCCAGGCCCGGGATATTGACAGAAAGTTGCGTCTGGCCGGCTGGTATTGACAGGTTGGAAGGCAGACTGGTGAAGTCCACACCCGGCGTAGCACTGCCCGATACCTCATAAATGATGGGAAAGTTTTGTGTTTGTGGCTGAGCGATGGTGAAATTGATGGTCGCGGCCGAGCAGCCTTCAGCGATGGAGCCATCAGCAGCGGGGGTTACGGCTGCAACACGGAGGCCGGAAGTACCAAAACTGCGCGCTTCCAGAAAAACGCCTGAATCATAGGCGGAGTCGAATACATCGGCGATAGCCAGTTTGATGGTATAGGTCTGGCATGGAATTACCATGGCCGTGGCGGTGAAGATATCCGTATATCCGTCATAAACCGGCTGTTTGTTCGTGTTTGAGTTGCCGTTATAGTACTGGGCATTGAACGGGAAACAGGGGTCCGGGTTCGGGTTATTCTGGTCGTTGTACGGATGGATATTATTGATTGAAACCGGCAGATTCGTATTCGGTATTTTGGCTATGTTGGTTGGGGTGGGGTAGTTGGGGCCCTGAATAAAAAAGCCGAAAACATCATTGAATGCCGTGCAGGAATACTCGGGATATTCCTCCGACGCGAAACAGTATCGGAAACTGAGAATATCGGAATTCGGTTTGAATGTAATGGTGTAAACTGCCACGTCGCGTACGGCTGCCGTGGCGATGGAACTCAGGTTGGCATCGGTGGCAGAACTGCCATTGCTGTTGCTGGCGAAATTCTGACCCACATCGGGTGGACCAAAGCCGGCGGACGGTTTGGCGGCGTATCCGGAAGTCATGATGATACCGCGCTCGATTCCGATAGATTGCGTACCACCGGAAAAATAGCCGATTGCACGGGGGCTGCCGTTATAAGTAACATTGAGTACCTCAACACCCTCTCCGAGGAAAACGTTGGACACCAGCGACTGGGCGTTGTAGGGCCCGTTCTGGGCATCTACCGTTTGTAAATTCTGGGCTGATAGTCTGAAAAAGGTCGGGGTTACAAAGAAGAGCAGTTGAACGAAGGGTTTGAAGTTCATTCGGTAAACGGTTTTGGTGAAAGACCAGGCTGTTATCTTTTTTCATGAGACCCGGTAGCGGAGTATGGATTAAACACCTGTTTCAAATGGCGGCTAAAAGTAGTGCCTTTTCGTATTATGTTGCACTATTATACCTGAAATTTTAACTATAATAATATCCCCTTCTTCGCTCTGTACATCGCGTAAAAACCAACCTTTATCTAATTTTGTACGGCATTTCATCTGTATTCCTTGTCTTTGCATTGTTTTACAGAATACACCAAACAAACAGGATCATCATGCCTCAGTTTCTTAAAATGCTGCTCGCCTCCTGCCTCGGCACGGCACTCGCCCTTTTTCTCCTCATGGTTATTGGAATCGGTTGGGTGGCCAGCGTAGCAGGCTCCTCCATGGAAAAGGAAAAAACGGAGATTGGTCCGAACTCGGTACTTGAACTTGACTTCGAGGCGGCTATTCCGGAAAAAACCAACAACCTGGAGATGGATCCTTTCAATCTGGAGGAAGAGTACATTCTGGGCCTGCACGATATGGTGCGCACAATCCGCCACGCCAAAGATGATCCCGATATCAAGGGCATTTATCTGAACGCTTCCGTTGTGATGGCCGGGAAAGCCACCTCTTCAACGCTTCGCCAGGCACTTGAAGAATTCAGACAATCGGGCAAATTCATTATTTCATACGCCAGTTTGTATACCCAGGGCGCCTACCAGCTGGCCTCCGTGTCTGACAGCGTATTCATGAACCCGCAGGGCGCTGTTGACTTCAGAGGATACGCCAGCAATATCCCGTTCTTCAAGGGTATGCTCGACAAACTCGATGTGCAGATGCGCATCTTCTACTGCGGCAAGTTCAAAAGCGCTACCGAGCCCTTCCGCCTCGACAAAATGAGCGCCGAAAACAAGCTCCAGACCCGCGAATACCTCACATACCTGAACGACGTACTCGTGGCCGACGTGGCCTCCGGTCGCCATCTCGACCCCGCTGAAGTTCGTAACATCATGAATCGTTACGATGGTTTCGATGCTCAAAAAGCCGTCAGCAGCCGCCTTGTTGACCGCCTCGTTTATGAAGACGAGGTGTTCTCTCTGATCCGCAGCAAAATCGGACTGAGTGAAGATGACAAGCTCAATCGTGTAAGCCTGAACGATTATTACAATTCACGTGTGAAGAAATTCGACTTCAGCTCGCAGGACAAGATCGCCGTGGTATATGCCGAGGGCACTATCTCTGATGGCGATGAAGGTGCTGCCGGACAAATACTCGATGGCAAGTATGTGAAAATACTGCGTCAGATCAGGAAGGACAAACACGTGAAGGCCATCGTACTCCGCGTAAACTCACCGGGAGGCAGTTCCATGGCCAGTGATAATATCCTGCGCGAGCTCGATCTGTGCCGCAAGGCCGGCCAGCCCGTAGTAGTGAGCATGGGGGATGTGGCAGCGTCGGGCGGTTACTACATAGCCTGTCATGCCGACAGTATCTTCGCTGAGCCCTCCACCCTGACCGGCTCTATCGGCGTGTTCGGTATGATACCCATCCTCGACAAAACCATGAAAAACAAACTGGGCGTAACATTTGATACCGTACGCACCGGAACCTATTCAGCTTTCGGATCGCCATTCATAGACTTTTCGCCTGCAGAGGCGGCTATGATACAGTCGCGCGTGGATTACATCTACGACGATTTCCTTGGCAAGGTGGCGTCAGGGCGGAAGCGCACCAAAGAACAGATTGACGAGATCGCGCAGGGGCGCGTATGGGCAGGCCCGAAAGCCAAAGAAATTGGTCTTGTTGACGATCTGGGCGGACTCGACCGCGCGCTGGCCTCCGCTGCCAGACTCGCCGGTATCGAGAAATACCGCACGACCGAATTCCCGCGTACCCAGACGCCTATTGAACAACTGATAGACCGGATCAGCAAAAAGAAAGACACCGATGACCAGGTTAAAAACACCCTTATCCGTCAGGAGCTGGGTGAGTACTACCCCGCTTACAAGGCCATGCAGGAGTTCCGCCGCAGCAAGGGTATTCTGGCCCGCATGCCGTTTGATATCAGTGCATACTGATAGCGGAAGTGTATCAAAGCACACGAAACCGGATCTTATCGCGCCAGGCGCGATAAGATCCGGTTTCGTTTTCCAAAAAACCTTAAGTTAAAGCAATGAAAGTATTGTTTTTCTTTTATGCCAAAAAGGTAAAATAAGAATTTTCTTATTTTATTTTATAGCTTGAAAGGTAAATAAGGATTTTCTTATTTACCTTTGTGATGATGATACAGATCGAAAAATTTCATGCAGGTTCTTTCCGGAAGGGTATTCAGTATCAGTATTTCATGCCTGAGAAACTGAACGACATCTGGCGCTGGAATAGCCCTGAGTTGAACGAGTTGATTGAGAGAGCAGCCATCAGGCTGGGAGAACTTAACTCTTTCTCCAGATTTGTGCCAAATACAGACTTGTTCATCCGGATACACGTGACCAAGGAGGCGGTGTTATCCAGCAGGATCGAGGGTACTCAAACCAGCATGAACGAAGCCTTGTTACCTGAGTCAGAAATTCAACCGGAAAAGCGGAACGACTGGAAAGAAGTAGCCAACTATATCAAGGCTATGAATCATGCTATTGCGGAGATGGAGCGGCTGCCGTTGTCGGGTCGCCTGTTAAAGCAAACCCACAGGATACTGCTGGATGAAGCGAGAGGGAAATACAAAATGCCCGGAGAATACCGCAGCAGCCAGAACTGGATTGGCGGGTTGTCGCTGGCAGATGCAACATTCATACCTCCGCACCACGATTTTGTGCCCGAACTCATGGGGGATCTGGAGCAATTTTTACACAACAAGGATATTCACCTGCCGGATATCGTCAGGATAGCAATTGCGCACTACCAATTTGAGACAATACATCCATTCCTGGACGGTAACGGGCGTATTGGTCGCTTGCTCATCACCTTTTATCTGGTGAGCCGGGGTATTATTGAAAAGCCATTGTTATACCTTTCCACGTTCTTTGAGGATAACAGAGGTCTTTACTACGATAACCTTACACGTGTGCGCACACACAACGACATGCTGCAGTGGTTGAAGTATTTTTTGGTGGGGGTAGAACGGACCGCATCCAGGGCAGTGAGTACCCTGCAGGAGGTATTGAGTTTGAAACAGGAATATGAGACCCTTGTCGGGCAAAAATTTGGCAGAAGGACACATAGCGGTTTGCGACTGCTGCATGCATTACTTCAAAACCCCGTGATGAGAGTTGAAGATGCGGCAGTTGCTACAGGTTTGAGTTACAAATCGGCCAATGAACTGGTGGAAAAAATGATCGCCTCCGGCATGCTGGCAGAAATTACCGGACAGAGCCGGAACCGGATATTTGTACTTGAGCGATATCTGAATGCGTTTACGAGGTAGCAGGCGTGTGGTTCCCCGTTTTTGTGAAAATTGCGCGGTTTTTGTTTGGCGGGGTGAGAAGAGACTTGCATATTTGCGGGATAAGACTGGCTGTCTGCGAGACAAAGATTTAAAGTTTTTCAAAAATAGAATTTCCTCACACCATGCCCGGCCGCTATCTCGCCATTCTCCTCTCCATCCTCATCTGGGTAATCGGGTATCTGATTTCACTTTATTACTTCAGGCACAGATTCGTACTTCGTGCACAACCGGGTGGCGAAGAGGCATATCAGGATACACCGTCAATTCGTAATTTTCTGATTGGCCTGATTGTCCTGGCGCCGTTTCTGTCAGGCGCGGCATTCCGTATCGGCGACTTTCTGGAGGGCGGTGGCAT
>JBDLWO010000074.1:0-3680 GCA_039804245.1 Bacteroidota bacterium | reverse complement strand
GTGCGCTGAAATCGTCGGGAGCACTACCCGTGAGGGTCACCCATAACGATACAAAGGCAGGAAATATCCTGTTCAGCAAACAAACACGAAAGGCAGTCGCGGTTATTGACCTGGACACTGTAATGCCCGGAGTCATCCTGTCCGATTTTGGCGATATGGTGCGCACATTCGTACCTGACCGACGCGAAGATGCTCAGGGAGATGTTATTATACGCCCCGATATGCTGCGCGCTCTGCAGGAAGGGTTTCTATCCTCCACATCCGGTTTTCTCACGGAAAGCGAGAAGAACTATCTCGTCTTAGGTGGCGCCTGGATTACCGGCGAACAAGCCCTCCGGTTTCTCACCGACTGGCTGGCCGGCGATGTGTATTATAAAATTACACACCCCGAACATAACCTGATCAGGACAAAAAACCAGTTGTCTTTATTCCGGGAGCTTATGAAAATCAATCAGTTATAAAGATCACCAAGTGCTCCCTGTACTTCCGGAAATTTGAATCTGAATCCGGCTGCGGCAACCTTTTCTGCTGATACAAGGTTGCTGTTCAGAATCACCGCCGACATTTCTCCCAGTACAGCACGCAACACAAAGGCTGGTGCCGGCACAGTGATCGCCGTCCGCTTCATGGCATGCGCAACGGCTTTAACCAATTCTTTTCCCCGCACCGGATGGGGCGCCACCGCATTATAAACACCCGACGCCTGTTCATTTTCCAGCGACCATACAATCATATTGCAAAGATCGTCGAGGTGAATCCACGACCACCAGGCCAGGCCATCGCCAAAATACGCACCAACACCAAAACGCACCGGACGGGCCACTTCAGCGAGTGCACCTCCTTCGGGAGTAAGGACAATACCGATTCTGAGCAATACTGTGCGGATACCCAGCGATGTGATACGACCAGCGGCGGTCTCCCACTGCTGACAGCAATCAACCATAAAAGATGTATCAACAGGAGCATCAGTTTCTTTCATCAGACGCTCCCCGGAATTCCCATAAATGCCTATAGCAGACGCGCTTATGTAGGAATTTACAGGCTTTGACACACTGCGGAGTGCTTGTTCCAGAACAGCTGCCGACTGCACCCTGCTATCAATGAGTTCCTTTTTTCGGGCAGCGGTCCAGGGCTTGTCGGCGATACCCGCACCGGCCAGATTAATCACCGCATCAATATTGTCCAGCGCCTGCGGATCAATGAAATTTCGCGACGGATCCCAGGCAAACTCTGTGGGGGCCTTTGGTGAACGGGTGAGAATACGTACCTGATAGCCCTTTTTTTGCAGCATGGTCTGGAGGCGGCGTCCGACAAGGCCCGAACCTCCGGCGACAAGTATGTTTTTTGACATGGGAAGTAATTTTTGCTGTTAAAACACCGTGGGGTTTCAGACACAGGCGTCTGAAACCCCACGGTTTAACAATAAAAGTCTGTTAAAGGATTAATCGTCGTCCTTCTTTTTACCGAGCAGTTTTTCCTTGTCGGTGACTATTATGGATGTACCACCCTTCAATTTACGGGCAATAGCCGAATATGGCCCTGTGACCACTGTTTCACCTTCCTGAAGACCAGAAATAATTTCAATGTGGTTATTATCCTGAATACCGGTTTGTACCTCCCTGACGGCCACCGTATCGCCCACCACAACAAATACAATCTCTTTCACATCATCTGTACCGACAGCATCCTTTTTGTCCTCTTTCTGAGAGCCCTCCTCTTCCTCCTGTTTTTTCATTTTTTTCTGATTCTCATCCTCCTGTGCCGTAACCGATACAATTGGCACGCTGAGCGCATTTTCAGCCAGGTGGGTGTAGATATCCACGGAGGCCGACATACCGGGGCGGAACGGGTAGCGGCGACCATCACTTACCAGATCCTTGTATGATTCGGGGTCAATTCTGATTTTCACCACAAAGTTGGTCACCTGATCAGAGTTCAGATTCATACCGGCCACTGTACCTACATTACTGGCACTGCTGGCTATTTCAGTCACTTTGCCGAGCATTTTCCGGCCCAGATAGGCATCCACTTCGATATCCACCCTGTCGTTGAGTGATACCTTGAGGATATCGCTTTCGCTGACCTCTACCTGTACTTCCATACTGTGCAGGTTGGCAATCCGCATCATCTCGGTACCTGCCATTTGCAGTGTACCTACTACACGCTCACCTTTTTCCACATTGAGTTTGCTGATGATACCGCTGACAGGCGCTGTAATGATGGTTTTTTGCAGACTGGTTCTGAGTTCTTTCAGTCGCGCTGTGGCGCTGTTGATACCAAATTCGGAAACGCGTACGTTTTCCTTTGCACTGCTCAGACTGCTTTCCGCCGATTTGAGTGTGGCATCAGAGGCAGAAAGCGCACTTTCTGCAGCGGCGAGGGTATTTTTGGATGTCTCGAACTCCGCTGTGGAAATAATACCATCCTTGTACAGGGTTTCATTGCGCTTGTGTGCATTTTTGGCCACATCAAGCTGTGATTCAAGGCGGCGGCGATCGGCTCTGAGCTGTTCGATCTGAGCTGAGCTGCCCTGAACATTGGAGGATGTGATCTGGCGCTGGGCACGGGCGGTACTCAGCGATGCCTCACCCTGTTCTACAAGGCTCTGGTATTCGTCGGGTTTGATTTTGGCGAGAACCTGGCCGGCCACCACCGAATCTCCCTCCTTTACATAGAGATCAATTATCTCCCCGGAGACATCGGAACTGATTTTTACCTCTGTTTCGGGGAAAATTTTGCCGCTGGCGCTCACCGTTTCATTGATAGAGCGGCGGGTGACCTGTTCCACGGTGATTTCCTCTCCCTTTGGCTTCTGGCGCGCCTTGTATATGCCAGCTGCGATCAGCAGTGTGACCACGCCAATCAGGATGAAGAGCAGTTTTCTGTTTTTCTCAGGCGATGTTTTTGCCATTGTATTGATTGCCTTTTTTGTGTCGGAAGAATGATCAGTCTAATTTGAGGGGTCTGCCAGCGTAGAAATCCAGGATTTTGAGTTTGAAGAGATAGTCGTACCTGGCAACTACCAGGTCGTTCTCTGCAATATCCCGGTTATTTTTTGAGGTGGTGAGATCGAGCGTATTCACTGCGCCGATTGCAAGCCTTTTTTCCGTATTCTGATAAGCAATATCAGTGGCTTCGAAGGTTTTCTGTGCAGCCTCCAGTTGCCTTTTCGCTGCCCTGGCGTTTGCGATAGCCGTCTGGATATCATTCTTGAGTGTCTGCTGCGTTTGTGTCTGCTGCATTTCGGCCGTCAGTGCATTCAGTCGGGCGCGCTCAACGCTCAGGCGCGTACGACCGTTCTGGTAAATGGGTATTCCGAGGCTTATCCCGAATCCCTGACCAAAGTTCCTGTCTATCTGGTTGAAATACCCGAGCTTGGGGAAGGAGTACACATCATTAACAGCCTGAATGTTAAGCGGTTGTCCGTTTACGAGGAAGCTTCCGGCAGAAATGGTGTCCTGCCGTATAATGGTACCATTCTGAAAGTCGAGAAAGCGACTGGAGTAACTGGAGTTCAGATTGGCGAACACAGACAGGGTTGGGTAATACGCCGATTTTGCGATGGCGATTCCTTCGCGGGCGCTGTTTACACGAAAGCCAGCTGCCCTGACGCCCGGCTGTGTAGTCAGTGCGGACTGATAGAGCGTTGTGAGTGACGCTTCTTCGGGACGGACATCTGA
>JBDLWO010000073.1:0-8764 GCA_039804245.1 Bacteroidota bacterium | reverse complement strand
GTACAACAACGTGAATGTTGCCGGAGGTATCTCCCGCCAGTTCGACGACCGTCCGGTTGCACCGAACCAGAAGTGGGGCTTTGCTCTTCAGGAGACAGTAAACGGCAACACGAAGACTGCGACTGTGAAGTTCAACACACAGCAGGCCCAGAACACGTATGTTACACCACAGCTGCCTTACGGCACACACAAGATCAAGTGGTTCATCACAGACGGTTGCGGCAACGAAGCCATCTGCGAGTATGTCATCATCATCAAAGACTGCAAGGCTCCAACAGTTGTATGCTACAACGGTCTGAGCGTGAACATCATGCCAACCGGTATGATCATGATGAACGATGTTGACTTCCTGGAATACACAGTTGACAACTACTCACAGACACAGTTCCTGCGCACAGGTATCCGCAAGAGCGGAACCGGTTCAGGCTTCCCATTCGACGCTAACGGTAACCCGATCAGGAACGTAACATTCAACTGCTCTGAAGTTGGTACACAGGCTGTAGAACTGTGGTCAATTGACATCGCAGGTAACGCAGACTACTGCGAGACATACGTGATTGTACAGGACAACAACGGCAACTGCCCGAACAGCGACAAGGTGAACGTATCTGGTGCAGTTAAAACTGATGACACCAACGGTATCGAAGACGCTACAGTTACAATCAACGGTAACGTAAACTTCGCTCCACCGTTCTCTTACTTCGATCTGTCAGACAATGCAGGTGTGTTCTCTGTAAACAACAGCGTACCTGTTGCATCTACAATGACAATCACTCCGGTGAAAGACGACAACCCGCTCAACGGTGTAACTACCTATGACCTGGTTCTGATCAGCAAGCACATCCTCGGTATCGAGCCGTTGAACACTCCTTACAAGATGATCGCTGCTGACGCTAACAAGTCTAACTCTATCACTACGTTTGACATTGTTGAACTGCGCAAGCTGATCCTCGGTATCTACACCGAGCTTCCGAACAACACATCCTGGAGATTCATCGACAAGGCTCAGTCATTTGCCAACCCGCAGAATCCGTTCATTGCACCGCTGAAAGAGAACATCTCTGTAGCGAATGCACTGACTAACATGACCAGCGAGAACTTCGTTGGTGTGAAAGTGGGTGACGTTAACGGTACAGCAGTGGCTAACAGCGCGATGGTAGCTGACGATCGTACAACAGGTACCCTGCTGTTCGACGTACAGGACCGCGACGTTGTTGCAGGCGAAGTATTCGACGTAACATTCAAGGCATCTGACAAAGCTCAGGGCTACCAGATGACACTGAACCTGAACGGCCTGTCTGTGGCAGGTATCGTGAAGTCTGACGTAGTAAACGAGAACAACTTCGGTATCTTCGCTGACGCTCTGACAGTGTCAGTAGATGGTTCCGAGACGTTCACAGTAACGTTCAAGGCAGAGAAAGCCGGCAAGCTGAGCGAGATGGTTGGAGTATCCAGCCGTATCACAAAAGCTGAAGGTTACAGCCTGACAGACGGACGTATGGACGTAGCTCTCCGCTTCAACGGTAACACTATCGCTGGCGTAGGCTTCGAACTGTACCAGAACCAGCCAAACCCATTCGTCAACAAGACGATGGTTGGCTTCCACCTGCCAGAAGCTGCTACAGCTACCCTGACAGTGTTCGACGCTGCTGGTCGCGTAGTATTCACACAGAAAGGTGACTTTGCGAAAGGCTACAACGCCATTTCCCTGGATCGCGCTCTGATGAACACAACTGGCGTTCTGTACTACACACTGACTAACGGTACTGAAACTGCTACCAAGCAGATGATTCAGACGAAGTAATTGACGATGGTTCGGTAAAACGAACAATCTGAAATAACAAGAGGGCTGCTCCGGTAACGGGGCAGCCCTCTCTTCTTGTGCGCCCGGCATGGGCGTAAAAAAAAGGAAGGTACCCCCGAGGATACCTTCCTTTCTCTGATTTGAAACAGAGTGCCTTGTGAGGTTATTTGAATACTCTGGCCGCTTCCACAGCTTTCAGCCAGCCCTGATAGAGGGTTTCGGCCTCCTCTGTTGGCATTTGCGGACTGAATGCCTGGTCGAGTTGCCAGTTTCCTGCGATATCCTGTTTGTCTTTCCAGTAACCGATAGCAAGACCAGCGAGGTAAGCAGCCCCGAGAGCGGTTGTTTCCTGAACTACAGGTCGTTCCACATTTACCCTCAGTATATCACTTTGAAACTGCATCAGGAAGTTGTTGGCCACCATACCTCCATCCACCCTCAGGCCTTTCAGACTGATTCCGGAGTCTTTCTCCATGACAGAAAGTACGTCGCGGGTCTGATAAGCCACACTTTCGAGGGTGGCGCGAATTAGGTGGCTTCTCGAACTCCCGCGTGTGAGGCCGAAAATGGCACCTCTGACCTCGGAATCCCAATACGGGGTACCCAGACCAACAAATGCCGGAACAAAATAAACACCTTCTGAAGAAGTCAGCGTACGCGCGATAGGATCTGTTTCAGCAACATCTGTAAACAACTCCACGGTGTCGCGCATCCATTTGACAGCCGAGCCTGCAACAAAAATAGAGCCTTCCAGGGCATATTCTACTTCGCCGCCGATACCCCAGGCAATGGTAGTCAGCAGTCCGTTGGGTGAAGCAACGGCCTCGTTACCGGTATTCATAAGCATAAAACACCCGGTACCGTACGTGTTTTTTGCCATACCCGGAGAAAAGCAGCCCTGACCGAAGAGTGCAGCCTGCTGATCGCCGGCAATACCCGCCACAGGGATTCCGTCGGTACCCGTCAGACTTGCTTTGGCCACGCCGTAAACAGTGGATGAGTCCATCACTGCGGGTAACATGGAGTCGGGAATCTCAAGGGCGGTCAGTAAATCAGCGTCCCAGCACCTTTCCCGGATATTATAAATCATGGTACGGGAGGCATTGGTGTAATCAGTGGCATGTACGTTGCCCTCGGTGAGGTTCCAGAGTACCCATGTGTCAATGGTACCAAACAGCAGATGTCCCGCCTGAGCATCTTCCCTCGCGCCGGTAACATTGTCGAGAATCCATTTGATTTTGGTGCCTGAGAAATAGGCATCAATGAGCAGGCCGGTTTTATACCTGACTTCAGGATCGAGGCCCCTGGCCTTGAGCGATTCACAGATATCAACCGTCTGGCGACTTTGCCACACAATAGCGTTATAAACAGGTTTACCCGTGCGTTTATCCCATACAACCGTTGTTTCCCGCTGATTGGTGATGCCGATGGCAGAGATATTGTCGGCACCCACCTTGTCGGTAACTTCTTTTACAGTATCCCTTACGGTATCCCATATTTCAGAAGCATTGTGTTCAACCCAGCCGGGTTTGGGAAAGAACTGCGTTATTTCCTGTTGAGATACGGCGATGATATTCCCTTTTTTATCAAAAACAATGGCACGCGTGGATGTGGTGCCCTGATCAATGGCAAGAATGTAGCTCATAGAAAGCGGTTAGAAGAGTAATTGGTGAGTGAAGGCACCGGCAATGCCTCCGAGGATTGGCGCCACGACCGGAATCCATGCGTAACTCCAGTCTGAATGGCCTTTCCCGGAAATAGGCAGAATCGCGTGCGCGATGCGCGGGGACAGATCCCTGGCCGGGCTCATGGCATATCCTGTTGTGCCACCGAGCGAGATGCCCAGGGCTAGAATGAGCGCTCCCACCACAATCGGGTTGAGTCCGTCGGCAAACTGGTTGGCACCGATGGCACTCAGTCCAAAGAGCAGTACGAAAGTAGCCAGGAATTCGCTGATGAAGTTGAACGCAGTATTCCGCACAGCAGGAGCAGTGCAGAACACAGCTCTCTTGGCTTCCGTATCTTCCGTGAGCTTAAAGTGCGGATAATAGAACAGCCACACCAGGGAAGCGCCCAAAAAGGCGCCGAGCATCTGGGCGGAGATATACAGCGGAAGCGTTTCCGGGGTAAACTGTTCAGACCATTGACCGGTGGCGGCAAGTGCTACAGTTACAGCCGGATTCAGGTGAGCGCCGCTGATTTTTCCGGCTGCGTAAACACCGAAAGTGACAGCGAGTGCCCAGCCGAAAGTAATAACAATCCAGCCGGCATTTTCATTTTTGGTTCCTTTCAGAACGACACCGGCCACAACGCCGTTGCCGAGCAGGATGATGAGGGCGGTTCCGAGCAGTTCTGCGAGAAAAACGTTCATAGTGTTAGTTAAGTCAGAGGGTGAAGAAATGTGCAGACAAATATTCATGAAGCCGTGCTTCCTTTTGTCCGGGGCTCCAGCCGAGTTCATCAGCCATAATGCGTGCAACTTCAGGGGCTGCAGCGGCGCACAAACGAAAATCTGTCAACTCAAGCCGGATTCTTCTGGACAGGAAGTCGCGGATTTCAAGCGCCATTTCATGTCTGACGGCATATACAACCTCTGCCTTGAGGAAGGGCTGTTCAGGAACAAGCCTTTCGCTCAATAAGGGATCTTCCTGCGCGAGCCGGGCCACTACAACAGCACTGGTTCCGTATTTGTCGGCCAAATGTTGCGAAACATCTTCATCAATTTTATATTCTGCCTGAATTTTTTTATAAAAATCCGGAGACCAGCCATTTGCGCCCCATAATAAATGGTTTTCGGTAGAGCAGGGGATATGCATACCGAGCCGGTTTGCGATAACATCCACCGCATCTTTCGCCATCAGTCGGTAGGTGGTCCATTTACCACCCAGCAGACTGACCAGTCCGGAGCGTTCATCCTGCTCCACCAAATGATCGCGGAGGATGGCTTTGGTGTGTTTATTGTTTGAAGACAGGTTTACCAGTGGTCGCAGTCCGGCAAATCCGCTTGTAACCTGTGCCCGGGAGAGGGGAGTCTCCAGGTATGGATTGATAGTTTCTAGCAGGAAGTCTGTGTCACTCCGATCGGCGTACGGCTCAAGTTCAGGATTTTCGCAGGGCTCGTCGGTGGTGCCGATCATCATGCGGCCTTCGAAGGGAATGGCAAAAGCCACCCGGTTATCGGCAGTTTTCGGAATCAGCAGGGCACAGGAGGCTTTCTGTTGTGGCATACTGACCAGGATATGTGCCCCTTTGGAAGGTTTTATTACAGGGGTGAGTTCCGGATTGGCCTTGAGGCGAACGGAATCAGCGGCAGGACCGGTACAATTCAGAAAAACCCTGGCACGTATTGAAAAGGCGGTGTCAGACTGTCGGTCGAGTACCGTGGCAGCAGTTATGGCCCCTGACCTGTCGGACGAAAACTCCTGAAGTTCGACGTAGTTGGCAACAACGGCACCGGACTGGTTTGCTGACTGAATGAGTGCGAGGTTGTAGCGGGCATCATCGAGTTGTCCGTCGTAATAAACAATGGCACTGCGAATACCCTTGTTCAGTCCGGGGAAAAGTTTGTCCAGCTTTCGTTTGCCTGTCCATTTGCCAGGTGGCATTCCCGACCTTCCTGGAGCGAACCAGTCGTACAGTTTTAGTCCGAGGAAGTAGTAAACACCACTCCACCAGTTAAAGACAGGAGTTGCGAGCGCGAGCGGGCGCGCGAGGTGCGGGGCATTGCCGAGCACAAAGCGTCGCTCCTGCAGGCCGTGTTTTACCTGATTGAGCTGCGCGAGATCGAGTTTCCGGAAAGCCTGTTCGAGGTACCGGACTCCGCCATGTACGAGTTTGGTACTCTTCCCCGAAGTTTCAGCGGCAAAATCAGTCTTTTCAATCAGTGCAACCTTCATTCCCCGAAGTGCGGCATCTAGGGCACAACCGGCGCCAGCAGAACCACCTCCGATGATACAAACATCAAAGGCATCATTCCGGAGGAGTTCGAGATTCAGGTTGCGGTTGAGCATAAGCCATTCAGGGTTTGGGCAGTCGGCTTTGCCAGTTCCAGGCATCCTTCAGTGCGTCGGCGAGTGAACGGCGGGCCTTCCAGCCAAGAACCCCGGCTGATTTGTCCACATTACCCCATATAGCTATTACATCGCCGCTACGACGGGGGCCGAACCGGTGGGGTACGTTCAGGTTGTTTACCCGATCGAAAGTATTCACCACCTCGAGGACGCTGTTACCGGTGCCGGTACCCACATTGAAAACATCGTAGTACTTCTCCTGATTCACCTTCATGAGATGGCTGAGCGCAGCCACATGTGCTTCTGCGAGATCCATGACATGAATATAGTCGCGGATGCAGGTTCCGTCGGGGGTAGGGTAGTCGTTGCCAAAAACAGTAATAGACTCCCTGATGCCTGCGGCGGTTTGCGTGACAAACGGCACGAGGTTATTCGGGACACCGGTGGGTAATTCCCCGATGAGGCCCGAGGGATGGGCGCCTACAGGATTGAAGTAGCGTAGAGAAATAATACTGAATGGCATCACACTGGCCACATCCCGGAGAATTTCCTCTCCGATCTGTTTGGTGTTGCCATAAACGGAAGAGGCTTCCTTGACTGGTGTTTGTTCGGTTACAGGTACCGTGTCGGGTTCTCCGTACACAGTGCAGGAAGAGGAGAAAATCAGATTCCGGATTTGATGTTGCTCCATAACAGTGAGCAGCGTCATCAGCGAACCGAGGTTATTCCGGTAATACATCAGCGGGCGCTCCATGGATTCACCCACTGCCTTGCAGGCGGCAAAATGTATAACACCACCGATTTCGTGTTCGGTGAAAATACGGTTGTAAATACCGGGATCGTTACAATCACCTTCATAGAAAATAACCGGAAAGCCGAGTATCTTTTCCAGTCCGGCGAGTACTTCCGGGTTTGAATTGGAGAAATTATCGAGAATAACAGGAGTGAAGCCTGCTTCGGTCAGCGAGACAACCGTGTGTGATCCGATGAAGCCGGCGCCGCCGGTGACGAGGATTTTCATTGCGGGATGAATTAGATCGGGCGAAGTTACGAAAGACACATTTGCTGAAACACAGGAATGAGTTTAATATGTACATTTGGGCATCAAAGTAATCTGTACCATGAAAATATCCGGAATTACACCGTTTCTGTTGAGTTTCCTCATTTCTTCGGGTGTTGTTGCGCAACCCGTGGCCAATCGTCCGGCGCCATCGGAGGCGCAGCAGGTTTGGCACGAGACGGAATTTTACCTTTTTGTACACTTTGGCCCGAACACATTTACCGATCTGGAGTGGGGGCATGGTACGGAAACTGAGGACGTATTCAATCCGACGGCGCTGGATTGCGATCAGTGGTGCCGTGTTGCCAATGCGGCCGGTGCCAAAGGGATTATCATAACTGCCAAGCACCACGACGGATTCTGTTTGTGGCCATCCGGATACTCTACACACACGGTCAGGGAGAGCAAATGGAAAGACGGAAAAGGCGACGTACTGCGCGAACTCTCGGATGCCTGCAAGCGCAACGGACTGAAATTCGGGGTTTACCTGAGTCCGTGGGACCGCAACCACCCGCAGTACGGCACACCGCGATACAACGATGTGTATGCCAGTACACTGACGGAATTGCTTACTGGCTACGGAGATTTGTTTGAGGTTTGGTGGGATGGCGCCAACGGAGAGGGCAAGAATGGGAAAAAGCAGGAATACGATTTTCATCGTTTCGAGAAACTGGTGAAGCGATATCAGCCCAATGCGGTCATCTTCAGTGACATTGGTCCGGGTTGCCGGTGGGCTGGCAACGAACAGGGGACCGTTGCCGAAACAAACTGGTGCATGCTGGATACCGCCGGTTTCGGTCGCGGAGCTACAGGGCCGGCCACATCTGTATTACAGACAGGTCAGGAGAATGGAGCCTTGTGGATACCTGCCGAGTGTGATGTCAGTATTCGTCCGGGGTGGTTTTATCACAAGGAAGAAGACGACAAAGTAAAGACCCCCGATCAGTTGTTCGATATTTACCTGAAATCGGTGGGCAGGGGAGGGAACCTGATTCTAAACGTACCGCCCGATCGGCAGGGCAGATTTGCGCCCCGGGATTCGGCCAGTCTGGTGGCGTTTGGCGATAAACTCCGCAAGGCATTTTCCAATAATCTGGCAACGGGCAAGCTGGTATTTGCCTCCTATCAGGGTGGAGAGAGCCGGACACCCAGGGTGAACGACGGAAAGCAGAATACATGTCATATATTTGAACAGGTATCCGGCGGTGACATACCCGGTTATATCGTTCTGGATTTCAGGAAACCTGAAACCATCAATTGTATCCGGCTGCGCGAAACCGTTCGCAGTACGGGTCAGCGAATCAGACAGTTTAGCATTGAAGTACTGGAGAACGACGCATGGAAGGAGGTTGCCCGATCTACGACAATCGGTGTGCGAAAAATATGCATGTTTGACCCTGTCACTACGACCAAAGTACGGATAAAAATACTCGACACGGTCGGTTTTGCGGCAATTGGGGAAGTGGAGGCTTATCGGGTTGAATAAGAGCTTGTTCAGGATTCTCTCACCGAGTCAAAAACATCTCATTTTTCGCCATTTTTCACCTTTTTTCAGTTACGTAGCTCCGGCTATGCGCCTTCAAAAATGCAAAAACTGACAAAAAATCAGCCTGTTTTTGCCACCGGTAGAGAATCCTTAACAAGCTCTAAGCTTGAATCAGAGCCCGGCCTTCTTCTTCATTTCCTCGATTTCTCGCTGCAGTTCGGCGAGTCTGCGAGCAGCCTGATCTCTTTCCTCGGCGAGAAGTCTGTCTTTCTCGGCAAGTTGCTCATCTTTTTGGGTCAATTGCTCATCTTTTTGGGTCAATTGTTCATCCTTTTGAGCGAGCTCAGCATCCTTTTCAAGAATGGTTAGTAAATACTTGTGTGTTTCACGGTCAATAATTCTGT
>JBDLWO010000072.1:0-15863 GCA_039804245.1 Bacteroidota bacterium | reverse complement strand
ATCAATGATACTGATGTATGCAAGCACCAGGGTTGGTATTCGCACGACGTGGCGGTGCATCCGCTGGATCCCAATACTATTTTCTGGGCCGGGTTTGACAGTTGGAAATCAACTGATGGAGGAGCCAGTGTGACCCAGAAATCGTACTGGTATCTCTGGACATTCGGTTATGTGCCTGCGGGCGGTCCGGAGGGCCCGCCGGATTACATTCATGCTGATATACACCGGGTTTACTACAGCAAACACAACCCCGACAAACTCTTTGCTGTCACCGACGGCGGACTTTTTGTCTCCCACGATGGAGGAGAATCATTTGAAGGTCGAAATGGCGGGTATCAGACGCAGCAATTCTATGCCAACGCGGGCAATTCCACCCTCAATCCGGAGTTGTGTATTGCAGGTATGCAGGATAATGCCACGGCCATTTACAAGGGTGATCCCGCGTGGACGCGCGTGCTCGGGGGAGATGGTCTTTGCGCCGCCATACGTCCGGGTAACGATAATATCATGTACGGTTCATATCAGTACCTCGCCATAAACCGAAGTACCAATGGAGGTGTGTCGTGGCAGGGAATAGGAAGCCAGATCAACGAAGAAGCGGCTTTCAATGGCCCTTTTGAGCTGACTCCCTCGAATCCGGATATCATATATGCGGGTGCAAAAAGCCTGTGGCGCTCCAACAACGCCGGACAGAACTGGACCAAAGTAACCTCCGGAATGGTGGATAACGGCAATTTTATCATTAATATAGCCGTCAATCCAGCCAATCCGGATCAACTCTATTTCAGCACCTCACCCAATATCACCAGCGATGCGCGTGTATTCAGGTACACAACCGGTACATCGCCCCAGCTGATGACCGGACTTCCCAACCGCTATTGCATGGATATCAACTGGCATCCGACCAATCCGGAAGTTGCCTGGGCTGTATTTGGAGGCTTTAATACACAGCATGTATGGCGTACCGTCAATGGTGGCCAATCCTGGGAGGCCATTGACAACGGACTTCCGGATGTACCGGTAAATACCATGGTAATTGATCCGGCGAATCCTGAAATACTCTATATCGGTAACGATCTGGGTGTATGGGTAAGCATGAATGATGGTCAATCTTGGGCGCCGTATGGAGATGGTGCGCCACAGGCCATGCTGGTGATGCATCTGAGTGTGATTCCGCAGACACGGAAATTGCGGGTGGCCACACACGGGTTGGGAATGTGGCAGATTGACATGGCCAATCCATCAGAAGTAAAACTGCCAACTGTTGCCTCGGGAGAACTGAATGTATTCCCCAACCCGGCTCATGACAAGACAACAGTAGCCTATTCCCTCGACAAATCAGACGAGGTGGCAATCAGTGTCCGCGATTTTTCCGGGCGACTGGTTGTTCAGACTGCCTGCATACGTGAGACTGGAGGCCGGCATTCATTGAATCTTGAACTGAACGACATTCCGACTGGCGTATATGTCATACTGCTGACATCACGCAAAAATGGAGTACTGCAACGGGGAACCGTTACAGTCAGGAAATAAGAACAGGTTTTACTTTTCCTGCGCTTATTTGCAATATATTTCTATGTACTTGCGGGCATCCGGATAGCCTAACTCGCCCGCTTTGATGAGAAATTTGCAGCCGTTCTTCTTGTCATCGAGACCGATATAGCTGATACCCAGCAAAAATTCGGTCTTGCCGTTTTTGTTCCTCCCTCCCATAGTAATTACCTTGTTCAGATAAGGAATTGCTTTGGCGAACTGATTCATTTTGATGAAACAAATACCGATATTTTCCTGGTGGGAAACAACATCAGGTTCCTTCTCTGCGCTTTTTATCCACAAACTGGCTGCTTTTTGGAAGTTATTTTCTCTGAAGCAGACAACTGCCTGCGACGCGTAATCGTTGGCATCAGCATCGTTTGATTTAATCCAGCCATTACGCATAAACAACCTTTTGGTTTCTCTGAACAGAACCGAGTCGGCTGGATATTTCAGTATCGCAACTTCCAGCAGTGAGTCCAGACGGGGGTCATTTCTCTTCACCACGTCCTGCATACCCTTCAGATAGGCATCAACTACTGTTCCCTGCGGGCGGAACCGGTGTATCAGGCGGAATGCCTGCCCCATGCTTGCGGTATCGGCCACAAGCACGCAACTTCGAAGAAACCTTCTATAATACGGGAGCACCCGCGGGTAACTGAAGAAGGCCTTGTGTGAATAGTAGTAGGCACTGTCGGCCTGCCCGAGCGATTCGAAGACACTACTCCTCAAATTATCACAATGATTGCTGTACCTGTTCAGTTCTGGAAACTTGTTGAGTTCGGCGAGCGCCTCATCCGGTTTGTTATTTGCGATGAGGTACTCGGCTCTTATACCATTCACAGGAACGCAGCCCAGAACAAGGTTGGGAAAATCGGGTAAAGAAAGAACGGTATTCAACGGGGCGCTGAAAACTTCTTCATTGTCGATAATATCCTGGTAGATTACGCGCTGCACCATGAGTGATTTGAGATGAAGCGACGAGAACCAGACCGCCGGGAGCAATATCAATACTGAAAGGATTGAAAATGCAGGTGCAACTGCTGTTTTCCGGCGATTCATCAGACGGGCTATTCCATTGTCTGTCACATGGCTGAATTGCAGTACAAGAGCAGTAATCATCACAAACAAACACTGGTTGATCGCCCGGTCCATCGGGAAACTGACAACCGCGTCCAGAAGATAGATGGTGAACATCATCAGCACAGTCAGCGCCAGCCACATGGTATCCGGGTCACGCCTGACCGCTCTTGCGATTATTAAAAACAGCGAGATAAAAAAAGCGGTGTATAACAGCACGCCGGGGATACCGAGTTCCACGAGCGTTTCCAGAAAATCGTTGTGAACGTGCAGACTGAACCTGACGTCGTTATAGTAGTACCTGTCGAATTCCATGGCCACGAGCTTGTTGTTGCCTGTTCCGACACCCCAGGGACCGTATTTTTTGGCAGATTTGATACTATTCGCCCACAGATTCAGACGTGAGGCCTGTTTCGTATCGAGCACAACATCGTTGAGGCGCTTGGAAACGGTACCGTATTCCCCCGCTGCATTGGGTTGTTTGGCAGCTTCTTTCGACAGATAATAGTTGGCAAAAAACAGACCGGAGGGAACTGCCAGAAAAAAGACGATTAACGATGCCCACAGCGCCCGTTTATTCATACTCTGAACAAAAGTTAACCCCTGACCAATCATGAACAAAATCGCCACAAGTCCGAGACCGATGAGAGTGGTTCTTGTATTCAGTATGACAATGGCGGTGCTCCCAAGCAGCAGGCCGGCCAGTCCGAGCAGCATTAACGGGCGTTTGCTTATCCTGAAGGTCAGAAAAATAGCCATGGGAACCTTTATCAGCAAACTGGTGGCCAGAAAGTTCTTGTTGCCGTAGTTACCTGCGAGTTTCAGAATATTGGCATCGAGTTTCACCTTGCCCAGATTCTGAAAAAAGCCTGCAATGGTTTGTACCGACTCAAAAATCAAAATTCCGGTAATGATGACAGACAAATCCACAAACAGATTGCGAATGTTGCACGGACGCCACAGAATAAAGATAGCTGATATGCCTGTCAGCACGGTAAGGTGTTTCGCCACACCGATAAGTGCCTCTGGCTTGTTTAGGGCAAAACCGATGGATATGCCGGACCACAGGACGAATATTGAAAACAGAATAAAAGTATAACTGGAAAGCAGGTCGGAGATGCCGGCGGAATAATCATTTCTCCTGAACAGAATATAAGTGTGACTGATTATTCCGATAATACCCAGGTAAAGCCATTGAGGTCCGTTTACTTCAAGAGATCCAGCATCAGGAATAAAATGAACTGCCAGAAAGAGTACAGAGAAGAACAGGGCAGAGTAGTGAAGTGTCGTTCGCTTTTCCATAATGCGAATGTAAAAAATTATTTGTGTATGCTGAAAAAAAAGTATATTTGCACTTGTTAGTTTCTAATCCGCGGCGATGACTGCATTCTCTCGTCTCATTAATACACGTAATCATCATGTTAACGCTGTTCAGATCAAAACCTGAACCCCAGACCTTTGAACCACTAAGGACTGACACACACGCTCACCTTTTGCCCGGACTTGATAATGGAGCCGCCGATATGTCGGAATCAGTGGCACTTGCCTCAGGTCTTCGTGATCTGGGTTTCTCTCACCTCTTTTGTACCCCACACATCAGCAAGTCATTGCCTGGCAACACCCCCGACAAACTGTTGGCGGCATTCGAGGCATTCCGCAGGGAATTGGCTGCAGCTGGCGTCGCGATGGAGTTATCGCTTGCAGCAGAGTACCTGCTCGACGACGGCTTTGAGGATCTCCTCGCAACCAGCTCGTTGTTGTGCCTCCCCGGAAGGCGTCTCCTCGTCGAGTTGCAGCCCAATCGCGCTGAGGTGGATCTCCGCACGCTGCTGTTCAATCTCAGGATCAAGGAGTACCTGCCTGTGATTGCACATCCCGAGCGATATCATTTCCTGCCCAATTACAACAAAGTTATATCAAAGTGGCACGAACGCGGTTATGAAATGCAGGTGGATATCCTGTCTTTCACTGGCTATCATGGCTCCGCAACCCGTTCCACTGCCGTATGGATGCTCAAAAATGATCTGATTTCGAGCCTCGCATCCAATGTACACAACCGGAAAGAACTCGATCTGCTGAATAAAAGTCTGGAAAGCAGCAGGGTCAGGGAAGCCATCAGAAAAATAGGAGAAAAGGGCGGGAACCTCCCCGCGTAGGTAATACCCCCTCAAGTGCTTGTTCAGGATTTTCTGCCGGTGGCAAAAACAAGCGTATTTTTCGTCAGTTTTTGCCTTTTTGAAGGCGCATAGCCAGAGCTGCGTAACTGAAAAAAGGTTAAAAACGACCCATTTTTGACTCGGCGAAAGAATTCTGAACAAGCTCCAAATACAATGAGCCGTCAGTTTACTATAACTGACGGCTCATTGTTACCTGAAATAAAGTGGTGTGCAGGCTCTTATACCGCTACCTTGTGCTCGGCAAGAATAGCCCGGGCACGTTCCAGAATAGTGGTATCTTCGAGGTGTACAATCCCTCCGTCGGGGCCCGGCTCAAGGTGGAAATCAACTACGGCGCCATCTTCGTAGTGGTGAGCGCCAAAATAGTTCCGGACTGTCTGTTCCTCGATGCCCAGATCAAGGGCTATCCTTGCGATGCTGCCGTGTGGAAGCGCGTGCTTGATGCGGCGCAGTTCGTCAAATGTCATATTCATAATAATAGCGTTTAGTGAACAAAACGGCCTTTTGAGGCCCGGAATTTCATGTCCAAGGTACAGGTGAAAAAAGCAATTCTCCAAACTTTTTTACATATAATTTTATTTTGTTTTTTGGTTTATTAAAAAAATAATATATTTAAATAATGGTTTTAAATTTGGTTTAAAATGAATATTATTAAAAATTATAGATTATTATTTTATGCAAAATCTACAATCATCACGACTGGTGATCTTTATCGGGTAACGCGTGTTATGATCAGGTATCTCTTCATGTTCAATACATCGGCACATTCTCCCAAAACCCCGTATTTTTGCATCATGTTTCTTCATATCGTTGCCTTCGACATTCCATACCCTGACAATTACGGCGGCGTCATAGTGATTTATCATCAGCTGCGGGCTCTGCATGCCCGGGGAGTCAAAATTATTCTGCACTGTTTTCAGTACGGCGACCGGATACCACAACCTGAAATCAGTCGGTACTGCCATGAAGTCTGTTATTACAAACGCAGCCGGTCCATTATCTGGCAACTGAGTTTTCTCCCATTTATTATGCAGACACGGCGCGATTATGCACTGCTGCGCCGCCTGAAACGTGACGATTACCCCATACTCTTTGAAGGGATGCATACTTCCGGTTTTATCTGGAAAAAGAGTCTCCGAAAACGCCAGAAATTGGTACGCATGCACAATGTGGAGTGGCAATATTATGAATCTCTGTCTCAAATGACTCCGGTGACGGAACCACTGAAGAAGGCTTACTATTTTCTCGAAAGTATCAAACTGCAGCGCACCGAACCCTGGGTAGTACTCCATGCCGACGAACTGATTGCCATTTCCTCCAGTGATCTGGATTATTTCAGGGAAATGAAGGCCAATGTGCACTACATTCCGCCCTTCCATGCCAACGAACGTGTGGAAAGTCAGACCGGACGGGGCGAATTCGTGCTGTTTCACGGCAAGTTGAGCGTACCCGATAACGAACTCGCTGCAATATGGCTCATCGAGGAGGTGTTCTCATCTGATCTCGGTATCCCGTTCGTCATCGCAGGAATGAACCCGACAGACAGGTTGAAGGGGTTGATTGCTGATCACGACCATATCAGACTGGTAGAAAATCCCGGTGAACGCGAAATGAATGACCTGATTGCCCGCGCCCATATCAATCTGCTGATCGCCAATCAGTCGGCCGGCGTGAAGCTCAAGCTCATCAACGCGCTTTTCAAAGGCCGTTTCTGCCTCGTTAATGACGCCATGGTGAGTGGCTCCGGACTGGCAAAGTTGTGCTACGTGCGCAATTCGGCTGCCGCCATTCGCCAGACGGTGGAAGCACTCGTCAACGCCCCTTTCGAACAAGCCCGGATCGGGGAACGCAGACTTGTGCTCGAAACCGCTTACTCAAACGCTGAAAACGCAAAAAAACTGATCTCTCTGGTCAGAAACTGAATACCTGACAACAAATTATGAGAAGTGCAGATTCTATTGATGTAGTGCTGGCAGATCCGGCACTGAGCACCCGCCACCGGGAAGTGGCCGGCAAGGTGCAGAACAGTGAACGTCTTTCTTTCGACGACGGGGTGTTTCTTTTCAAGGAAGGCTCTCTTGCGTATGTGGGCGCACTCGCCAACACCATACGCGAACGAAAACACGGCGATAATACCTATTTCAACCGGAATTTTCACATAGAACCCACCAATTTGTGTGTCTATGACTGTAAATTCTGCTCCTACTCGCGACTGATCAAGCAGCGCAACGATACCGATGCATGGTCTTTCTCTATGGAAGATATGAAAAATATCGTCAGAAAGTACGACGGGCAGCCAGTCACCGAAGTGCACATAGTCGGTGGAGTACTGCCACAGTACGACCTGCCTTTTTATCTGGAGTTCTTCAGCTGGATCAAAGCACATCGCCCCGATCTGCACATCAAGGCGCTTACACCGGTAGAATACCATTATATCTTCAAAAAGGCAAAGGTCAGTTATGAAGATGGTATGCGCATGATACGTGACGCCGGAGTTGACAGTATGCCCGGCGGGGGCGCCGAGATTTTTGATCCCGTGATCAGGGAGCAAATTGCCGCCGACAAATGCACTGCTGAACAGTGGCTCCGTATACATGAAATATGGCATGAACTGGGTATGCGCTCCAATGCCACCATCCTCTACGGTCATATCGAGTCTTTCGAAAACAGGGTGGATCACCTAGAATGCCTGCGACAACTGCAGGACAAAACCGGAGGATTCCAGACGTTTATTCCGCTTAAATTCAGGAATAAGGATAACCAGATGAGTTACGTGGAGGAATGCAGCACGATCGAGGATTTGCGCAATTACGCTATCAGCCGGATTTACCTGGACAACTTTGACCACCTGAAAACGTACTGGCCCATGATTGGCCGTACAACAGCCCAGCTGGCGCTCTCTTTTGGTGTAAACGACCTCGATGGCACTATTGACGATACCACCAAAATATACTCCATGGCCGGTTCCGAAGAGCAAAATCCCTCGCTCACTACCCGCGATCTGGTGGATATGATCCGGAGGGTGGGTCGTAGACCCATCGAACGCGATACACTGTACAATGTGCTGCAGGACTACTCTTATGTTGTCTTTGAGGAAGACAAGGAATTCAGAGGTTATTTCGAACTTCCCGTAATCTGATTTTATGCACGTTTACTTTATCCGACACGGCGAAACCGATTTCAACCTGCAAGGTATCATTCAGGGGCGGGGCGTTGATTCCGACCTGAATGATACAGGCCGGCAGCAGGCGCGTGCCTTCTTCGAGGCCTATCAGCACATAGATTTTGAACTGATTGTTACCTCGACGCTCAAAAGAACGCACCAGACAGTCAGCCATTTTCTCGAGCGGGATATTCCCTGGATTCAGATGCCCGAGCTCGATGAAATCTCATGGGGTTCGTTCGAAGGAACTGCGCCCAGTATCGAGCGATACGAAGCCTTTCAACACATTCTGCGTGCCTGGCGAAACGGAGATCTCGACGCTGCCCTGCCCGAAGGAGAGTCGGCCCGGCAACTCGACGAGCGGCTCACCCGCTTCGTGGAATGGCTGAAGACGCGCAATGAGAAACATATTCTGGTAGCTACACACGGGCGCACTATCCGCGTCCTGATTTCCAGACTGAAGCAGCTCCCCGTTTCCGAAATGGATCAGGTGGGGCATACCAATACGGGTTGCTACATGGCTCACTTCACCGATGAAGGTGTCCGTTTTCATCTGGAGAACGACCTGAGCCACCTCTGAATCTGAACGGCCCGGATGAGAAAAGAGTTCCTGTTCAATATCATCCTGCTGGTGCTGATCAATCTGCTGATCAAGCCCCTGTTTATCTTTGGTATTGATCTGGGTGTGCAGAACAGGCTGGGGGAGGGGTACGGACTGTATTTCGCTCTTCTGAATCTGGCGTATCTGACTCAGATTGTGAATGATTTCGGAATTCAGAGTTTCAACAACCGGCATATCAGTCAGCACCCATACCTGTTACCCAAGTATTTCCCGAACCTGCTGGCACTGAAGTTGTTGCTCGGCGCCGCCTATATTCTGATTACCCTGCTCATCGCCTGGCTTGCCCTGGGCTATAAACTGCAGGTACTGCCACTTCTTGCTGTTTTGCTCTTCAACCAGGTAGTCGTTCAGATGATCCTGTTCCTGCGGTCCAGCATTTCCGGACTGGGCAGGTATCGTCTCGACAGTCTGTTGTCGGCGCTCGACAAATTACTGATGCTGGTTACCTGCGGGGCGGTTCTCTGGGGGAATGTTACCAGTCTCACGCTTATGTCGTTTGCCCTTGCGCAGACGCTGGCACTCCTGCTCACGCTGCTGATTGTGTGGATATTGCTCCGGTCACTGTCGCCTGTGCCTGTTCGACCGTCGTGGGCCAGCAACTGGAGAGCGGGTCGCCCGGCGGTTTTGATGCTTTTCCGGCAGAGCGTACCGTATGCACTGGTAGTGCTGCTCATGTTTGCCTACACCCGTATGGATGCTGTGTTACTCGAGCGGATGGCCGGAGAGGCCCATGCCGAGGTATATGCAGGTGCTTTCAGGCTGCTGGAGGCCTGCAATATGTTCGGCTACCTGTTTGCCTCTCTGTTGTTACCCATGTTCGCCAGGATGATTCAGCAGAAGGAGCCGGTGAGGCCGCTGGTTTCACTCGGTTTCCGGCTGATCTGGGTGGGTAGTGTGGCATTGTCAACTGCCATTTTCTTTTTCAGGAGTGAGTTGCTCACCCTGATGATGCCCGGACGGGTTACGCCCGAGCGGAGTGATGTGCTGGGAGTGCTGATCTGGGCGTTTGTCCCGGTAAGTATCACCTATATATTCAGTACGCTGCTCACAGCCCGCGAACGGATGATGGAAATGAACAGGTTTTTCCTCATCGGTATTGCGATTGACCTCGGACTGAACCTGCTGCTGATTCCCGGGCACTATGCTTTGGGAGCCGCAATTGCTGCCATCGTCACCCAGATATTCATCGCCTCCTCGATGGTCTGGCTGTCGGTAAAAACTTTCGGTTTCAGCGGTGGAAAGCGCACCATGGCTCGTGCTTTCCTGTTTTTATGCTGGATGCTGCTGTTTTCGTGGCTGATCAGGTACTACCTGCCGTTGCCATGGGGATATCAGTTTGTTCTTTCCGGGTGCATTGCGTTTCCCGGAGCGTTTTTATTCAGGCTGATTGACTGGCGGCAACTAAAAAATCACAGCAATCAATCGGATACAGAACTATTTTTGCAGGATGAACAAGCAGACTGAAAACAGAATACTGGGGCTGATTGTCGCCCTGTTCGGAGTTTACATTACCGTGCGGGCCTTCAGACTGCCCATCACTGTGGATGAAGCGTCAACAGCCATTAATCACGTGCCGCGTCTGGTGGTGGATACCCTTTTTTACGAGCGGGAAGCCAATCCGAACAACCACATACTGAATACCCTGCTCATCAAGATGATGACCGGTATTTTCGGCTGGCATCATTTCACAGTGCGGCTGCCGGTACTTATGGGTGCTGCCCTGTATGCCTGGGCTGCCCTGCAATTATCGAAAAGAATGGCAAACGGAACCATGCTCCGGATATTTGCCCTGCTGATGTTTTTTGGCAACCCGTATTTGCTGGAGTTCTTCTCGTTCGCACGCGGTTACGGGCTTGCAGCCGGATTACTTGCGGCAGCAGTTGAAATGGCGTGCCGTTTTTTCGACACGCAGGATCCCAGACAACTGCGCAATTCATTCGTATTCGCCGGACTGGCGGTCTATGCCAACTTTACCCTGCTTATATTCTGGGCTCCGTTTGTATTCCTGCTGCTGCTGGCCGTTTTTTCTGAAAACTGGAACCTGAAATCAGCCTGGGGGAAGTCGAAGCCGGCGCTGGTCGCATTACTCATCTTTGCAGGGCTCTGGTTTGCGCCACTCAAAAGACTGAGTCGTGATTCAGAGATTGTCAACTGGAACGAACTGGGCACCTGGTTTGAGTCAGTACAGCGCATCGTACGCGCGTCCATTCACGCGAACGCGTACCTCGGAAACGGCTCCGACCTGGCACTCACCCGGCTCCTGATCGCCGGAGTCCTGGCGATTACCGGCATAGCGCTGTTCCGGCTGGTAAAAAGAAGTTTTTGCCTGCAGGATGATCCGCGTATTTTCATGGCTTTGCTGCTACCACTCGCTGCTCTTGCCAATATCGCACAGGTCAGGCTTACGCATACCCCCTATCTCGAAGCCCGACTCGGTCTTTTCTACTGGCCATTGGTGGCCATCTCCCTTTCCTGTGCAGCATCCTGGCTCTACGAGCGCTACGGCAGGAAGGTTGCTGTTGCCTTCGTATTGCCGCTTTCACTGCTTTGGACAGTGAATATCGCGCGTACCGTCAACCTCGGCAAATCGCTTGAGTGGTACCATGATACGGATACATTCACCGTACTGGAATATCTCAAACAGGCATATCTGGAAGAAGGCAGAACAGAACCCTACGTTATTGATACGGAGTGGTTCATGCAGAATTCCTTTATCTTTCACCTTGAAAAAGATACTTACGGGTACGCGAAGTACGCTAAACTGCCACCTTTCCACGGAAATCGGCCCCCGATGAAAGATGCTGACTACTATTACGCGATCAGTGGCGACCGCACGCAGGAAGCGCTGGTATATTATGACATTGTGCTCAGAATCCCCGAAAGCAGCCTCGTACTTTGCCGCAGAAAGAAATGACAACTGTAGAGTTTCAGGATCTCGGAAATATGCCCTACCGGCAGGCCTGGGATTATCAGTCGGCCCTGCACCGGGAAATGACGGAGAACAAGCTGGCGCACCGCGGTGAATTACCCGGTACCTACCCACAGCGAAACTATCTCCTTCTGGTGGAGCATCCGCCTGTTTACACCCTCGGAAAGAGTGGTTCCATGGATAATCTGCTGCTCACTGAACAAGAGCTCACTGAGCGCGGAATTGATTTCTATCCCATCAACAGAGGTGGCGATATCACTTTTCACGGGCCGGGACAGATTGTGGGTTATCCTGTACTGGATCTGGAATTGTTCTTCACTGATGTACACCGGTACGTACGAAACCTGGAGGAAATAATCATCAGAACACTGGCCGACTACGGACTTGCCGGCTTTCGTATCACAGATTATACGGGAGTGTGGCTCGAACGGCCGGAAGCGCCACAAAAATACGGCAAAATATGTGCTATCGGGGTGCATATCAGCAGATGGGTAACCCTCCACGGATGGGCTTTCAACGTAAATACACCGCTGGAGTATTTCAACAACATAGTACCTTGCGGTATCGTTGACCCGGAAAAAACAGTTACATCACTTTCGACAGAACTCGGCCGTGATTTGAACATGGAGGAAGTAAAAAGCAGAATCAGATACCATTTTGAGGCAGTTTTTGAAACAAAACTACTCTCATAAAGAATACATTACCCACAACAAAAACACTCAATTCGTGATAAAAGACATTGAAATCAAAAAAGTGGAGGATATGATCGTGGCCATTGTGCCCCGGCTGCCCGATGAAGAAGGCTATGAAGATTTCTGGGATTCCTATTTCATCAACCTGAAAGATGAGGCCATCCGTTCGGTACTGGTCAATTCCACCGGATATGGAGAAGTTGACGGAGTTAAACGCCGTACTGCGGTATTCAGGCATTTCTGGGAAGAGGTTGGCCCGTTGCAACTGGAAAAAATTGAGCCCATTCATGTATCACTCTTCAATCTGGCGCATGAATTCTGGGTCAGCTTTACATCCGACAACTACCTGTACGACAAGCGATACGTGTTTGTTCCCGGAAGTCTGGAGGAAGATAATTTCACCGAAATACCCTTTCTCGGCCGACAGGGAGTAATGATTCGCTGAATGAACCATTCTCCCTGTAAAATCGTTTCAGTAAGATGAAAATTTCCTTTGATACCCGAATGAACAGTCCGATCTGGCAGGCGGTAACCATTGCCGCCGCCTCGACAATCATTTTATCGGGCAACTGGCTTGTAAACCTGATGTCACCCGGTTTGTCCGGCCGGTTATTTCCGTGGATGATTGCAACAGCTCTCATGCTTTTCTTCGCCGTCATGAACAGTCTGCTGAGTATTCGCTCCGACAGCTTTGTCAAATACTGGCAAGCTTCCATGTACAGCTATATGGGGCTCGCCGGTGCTTCAGCCCTGCTGGCCTACCTGTTCTCCGGGGTTTCTATCGGGGCCGCAGGTTCATACAAATGGCTTTTCATCGTGGTTTCGGTAGGCTTCATGGTATTTCTGTCCATGGTCAATTTTATGAAAGTGATTGTAAACTACGCCGAGAAGGAGGAGTGGTCAGCCCCCCGAAGAAGGAATTAAACTTGTCATGAAATGAAATACCTCTGTATTGTACTTGCTTTTGCCGCATGCAGCGAACCTGACCAGACACAGGTCTATTCTGCCTCGGTTGCTCCTGAAATAGCTGCCGACTCCATTGTGCCGGCTCAGTATGCCAGCGGGAAACTCGTTCGTATCAACAAATCCGATGCCGAGTGGAAGCGGTCACTCTCTGAAATGAGCTATTACGTGATGCGTCAGGAAGGCACCGAACGCGCGTTCACCGGGAAGTTGTGGAGCAACAAGGCAAAGGGTATTTACGTCTGCAACGCCTGTGGTCTGCCGCTTTTTTCTTCCGATACCAAGTTTGACTCCGGCACAGGCTGGCCTTCCTGGTACCAGCCTCTTTCTACAGATTACGTCAGCGAAAATAAAGACAACTCACTCGGCATGTTGCGCGTGGAAGTGGAATGTGCGCGCTGTGGGGGTCACCTCGGACATGTGTTCGATGACGGGCCTGCACCAACCGGCATGAGATACTGCATCAATTCGGCTTCGTTGAAGTTTGTGAAGCAGTAGTCAGTCTTTTTCTGCCGCTCTCCTCAGCTTGTCATTTATGGCACTGCCCAGTCCGGTTTCGGGCAGGAGGCTGGTGACAATGACATCGGCAGAAAGCTGGTCGAGTTCGTGCAGCGCAGCGTAAAGCGCGGCAGCGGCCTCGTTCATGTCCCGTTTCTCTGAAAGAATGACCTGAACCAGCCCGGGTCTTTCGGGAACCCTTTCGCTGAACGAGAGCAGTCCCACCCTGCACCCGGCATACGATTCCAGCGTTATTTCCGGATTATCGGAGAGAACAAGTGCGGTTTTCGGCGAATAATGGCGGCTCAGCATACCCGGAGCGTCGGGCGCATACGCCGCTTTATTTCTGATTGTTATATTGCCGACGACACCTTCGATCTCTTCCGGTGTAATGGAACCTAATCGCAGGATGACGGGCCTGCCATCATCACCAAAGCCGACGATAGTTGATTCGATGCCCTTCTGGCAGGGGCCTCCATCCAAAATACAGGGAATGATGCCACCGAAATAGCGTTCCACGTGTTCGGCAGTGGTTGGGCTGATAGTCCCGAACGGATTGGCACTCGGGGCTGCCAGCGGGTAGGAGATATTTCTCAGCAGTTCCTGTGCTACCGGATGGTCCGGAGCCCTGACAGCCACTGTTGCCTTGCCTGAAGTAACCAGATCAGGGATGCAACCTTTCTTTTTCAGAACAACTGTCAGGGGACCGGGCCAGAAGTGTCGGGTGAGTATAATGGCTTCATCCGGGATATCTGTAGCAACAGTGCTCAGATCCGCAGTACTGCTGATATGAACAATAAGCGGGTTGTAGGCAGGTCGCTGTTTTACGTCAAAAATCCTGCGAACAGCGTGTTCACTGAAGGCGTTTCCTGCCAGTCCGTAAACCGTTTCGGTGGGCATTCCCACAACATCATTTTTGTCGAGGCAGTCAACCGCCAGCTGGATATCCCTTGTTATCATTTTGCGCTTTTACTGACCCTGACCGAGCGAGAACGCCGGCTTTCCGTCGAAGCTGTACAGGTTTTCAGTTTTGATGACATCAACACCCTGAACAAGCGCGCTGTCAAGAAGTTCAATGATGCTGGTATAATTCAGTCCGTCGGCCGATACGGGTTTGAACCGGCATCTCCAGTGATCGGTGCAGAATGTTTCGCTGAAGCCGTCGGGCCACACTTTGATACCGCGGTTGGTGATCATGGACAGTTTGACGCCTGCAGTTTCCATTTTTTGTACGATAGCGGCCAGGTCGTTCGGATTTTCTCCGGGCCAGTGTACGAACAGGTCAACCCCTTCCAGTTTTTTCAGTGCCGGTTTTTTGCGCTGATATTTCGGCAGATTGAGTTTCGGGCTTTCCGAGTAAGCGACAGATTTCAGATTTTCCGGTTTTTTCCCCAGATTGGCGATTACAGCCTCTGCAAACTCGCTGGTGCTCACTTTGCGGGTACTCACGCCTTCCTTGAAAATATCATAGGTGTGTATGCCATCTTCAATGGTTCTCAGCCAGGCATTCTGCACTTTTTCTGCCACATCGCTTTGTCCGATATGATTGAGCATCATGATGGCGCCCTGCAGGAGTCCTGATGGATTGGCAACATTCTGACCTGCCCTGCGCGGTGCCGAGCCGTGAATAGCCTCAAACATGGCACACTCCTCGCCGATGTTGGCAGAGCCGGCCAGTCCTACCGAACCCGCGATCTGTGCTGCCACGTCAGAGAGTACATCGCCGTACAGGTTGGGCATCACAATCACATCAAATGCTTCGGGGGTATCGGCCATTTTGGCGGCGCCAATATCAATAATCCAGTGTTCATTTTCAATTTCCGGGTATTCGCGGGCAATTTCATCGAAGACAGCGTGGAAAAGACCATCCGTCTGCTTCATGATATTGTCTTTGGTGAAGCAGGTCACCTTTTTCCTGTTCTGCTGCCGGGCATATTCAAAAGCGTACCGTACGATGCGTTCACAGCCCGGGCGGCTGATGAGCTTGAGGCACTGAACCACCTCGTCGGTCTGCTGGTGTTCGATACCTGCATACAGGTCTTCTTCATTTTCGCGCACAATAATCACGTCCATAACCGGGTGTTTGGTATTCACGAACGGGAAAAGGCTCATGCACGGGCGCACGTTGGAGTACAGACCCAGGAACTTGCGCGTGGTTACATTCAGACTCTTGTAGCCGCCACCCTGTGGAGTGGTAATAGGAGCC
>JBDLWO010000071.1:0-5053 GCA_039804245.1 Bacteroidota bacterium | reverse complement strand
ATATTGCCATCAGTATTAATATTGCCATTGGTGATATGTATTCTTCCATTAACTACAAGACCATCTTCATCAGTGTAGGCCTTTAATCCTCCATTTGCATAAATATGCACCCTGCCGCCGGAACCGGCAGGTACGATGTTAATTGATTTGTTTTCAGAACCCACCTGATAGGCGTACTGATTGACGTTCATATAGCCAGTGTGATCGCCTGTGCTGAGTCGCAGATTGGCATTATTATCGTTGGGAGCAGTAATAAACTGTACCGCATCGCCATCTGAATTGTTCACATGCAGTTTGGCCTGCGGTGAAACGGTACCTACGCCTACACTACCTGCCGACGGGAACGTATTGCTCTGTCCGATGAGCGACAGGGCATAAGGGGCGCTGGTGAGGCGGGTGCGCGGGATAAGTTCGGCGCCGCCGTCCACGGCGATACCGAGGTAATACACTTCATTGAAGCCGGCGGTGAGCGGGTTGGCTTCGCCGAGGAGGGCGCTATATACGCCGCCGATCACTTCAATATCGTCCTGGGTTTCGCTCCACACCGGTGTACCACCCGATTCCTGCGTATATAATTTAAAAGTAAGCGAATACTTGCCATCATCCACGGCGCCGCCGAAGGAGCGCTGGATGGTGCCCTGTACGCTGAGCGTGGCCTGGGCGTTAACTTCACAGGCAACTGCCAGGAAAGCGAAAAGCAGAGTTAGGATTTTGAATTTCATGATGGGAAAACAGTTTAACTGATGACGTTGATGAACCTGTTCTGGCAGGAGCCGGCGAGTGTATAAAACTGCGCTGTGTTCTGTCAGAATCACAGGAACAAAGGTCAGTGCTGTGTACCCAAAGAGATTGGCAAATACCCGAAGGATATGGCAAATTTCGGGTTCAACGGGGGGCCGGGAGCAGCGTCGCACCGATGGAAGCGCGGAATAAGTATTTTTGCACAGTAAAATTAATCGGTGCACTTCATGCAAATCAATCACTTCAGATTATGCCTCGTTGTCCTGGCAGTTCTCGCGTGTGCGGGGGCGTTGCGCGGGCAGGAATACAACCGGTCAGACAGCGACCGGCTCGATCTGGTCAAGTTCGAGTGGAGCAATACCATCGGCAACACCAGTATCAATCCGAGCAGCTTTCTGCAGGACAGCCGGGGACTGATCTGGATGGCATCCACATCGGGTGTGGTGTCGTTCGACGGCTACAACTTCAGGGTATATAATCAGAAAGAACACAACCTGAGCACCAGCAGAACTGTGCGCCTCGCAGAGGATATACACGGCAATATCTGGATCATGGGGTTCAGGAACAGCCGTATTGTGATTGATGTGATGAATCCGAAAACAGAAACGGTGGTTCCGCTGCACCGCTTTCTCGGACAGGAACAACCCGTCGAAATACTCCTGCGCGATGAAATCATACTGGTACACAATCAGCGGGGCAAAATATGGGTGGGCACCCCCGATGAAGGCTATCTGTACGACGGGAAATGGCAGAAAATATATTCGCCACAGCAGAGAAGCGGTGTCTGGTGGCCTGCGCCGAGCGGTGTCTGGAACTATTCGAATGATGTGCTGTATCTGGAAAATTATGCCGGCGACAGGCTTGACAGTGTGCCCTGTTACAGATATGTATGGTCAGACGAACAACTGAATATATGGAGTGCAACTGATGAAACACCCGCCACATTTCAGCGCATCACGCAGGAGAACGGCAAAATACTGGTTTACCAAACCGGTCACCTGCCCGCGTTCGGATGGATCGGCGAAACCGTATCCGTACCGAACTCCTCGTCGCACCGGTACGGGTATATATGGCGCAGCACCGGTGGCATTTTGTATCTGAGTCGCAGCGATGGCTCCGGTACGGTGGCATTGAACAGGCAATTTCCGGAACTTGGCTCTATGGGCAATTTCTATTTCGATCGGGAAGGAGGCATCTGGACGGCGACCAAAACCAAAATCATTCACCTGGTAAAGAATCGGTACAGCGGATTCAGGACACTGATGAGTGAGGAGAGCCTCGACCGGGGCGTCCGGGGAATGGTACAAATCGGTAATCAGCTTTATGTAAACAGCTACAAGGGCGATTTCCGGATCAACCTCGACAACCTCGATATCTCCAAAACCAATATACTGGACGGGCAGGGCATTTGTACGTTGCGCAGTGGCAACGGATTCTGGGCGGGCGGTCACGGAGGAGTAATAGCATACATAGAGCCCGGGAAAAGCCGCATCAGCTGTCCGCTCGGTTATCAGTCTGACGTACTGTCTTTACTGCGTTGCCAAACAGGTATCCTGACAGCTACTTCCAACGGCCTGTTTGTGATTGATTCTGCCAGCCGGAGCGTAAAGCCCACCCTCCTCCGCGATATCGGAATCAATTATCTGTACAAAAACGACAGGGGTATCTGGGCCTGCACAACCAACGGACTCCTGCTGATAGACGAACAGGGTCGTACGCTGGCGCAATACCTGCAGCCGGGGCCTGAGCTGCCGTATGAGCAACTTATCTATTTGTACGAGGACGAGAACCGCGATTTCTGGCTGGCCACCCGGGGAGGCGGACTGCTGCAGTGGTCGGCGGAGAAAGGAATTATCAGAAAGTTTACCACCTCGGAGGGACTATCCAACAACGATATACACGCCATTTACCCCGACGGGCAGGGCTACCTCTGGCTGCCCGGTAATTACGGACTGACGCGGCTGAACAAGGAAACAGGCAATATTCAGGTGTTTTTCAAGCGCGATGGCATTGCCGACAGTGAGTTCAACGGATTTTCACACTGCCGGACGTCGGACGGAAGGCTGTTTTTCGGTGGAATAAACGGATTAACTCTGTTTAATCCCGAAGATATTCCTGTGCCCGAAGCGCGCACACCGCTGCTCCGGTTGATCGAGGTGCGTACATTCCAGTTAAAGCAGGGTGATTTTATCAATCATCTTCCCAAAACTGATGCCGGGAAACCTGTTCCGGTGACCCCGGACGATGATTATCTGGATATACGCGTTTCACCGCTTATATACGAGGAAGTAAACACCATCCGGTATTCCTGGAAAATTGACGGATACAGCGACAACTGGGTGCAGCAGCAGTCGCCGCTGATCAGGCTGTACAACCTGCCGTATGGTGTGCATACACTGCGCATCCGGTACACGAGCCAGGGAAACATCTGGTCGGAAAACGAGTTGCTGATACCCATAGAGGTAACCCGTCCGTTCTACCTTCGCTGGTCCTTCCTGCTGTTTTTGATTACCCTGATATTGATCCTGGCCTCGGGCATTGGCAACTGGAGAGCCCGGCAACTGCGCAAGGCCAACATCACCCTGGAGGAAGAAGTGAAAAAGAGAACCCGGCAGATTGAGTCCGACAAGCAGGTCATAGAACAGCAGGCGCGGGAGTTGCGGTCGCTCGACGAGGTGAAATCCAGATTTTTTGCCAATATCACCCATGAACTGCGGACGCCGCTAACACTCATCATTGGTCCGGCAGAAAGTATGCTCAAATCAGAATCGCTGCCATTTAAAACGCGAGATTACCTGCAAACAATCCGGAGGAACGGAGTCAGGTTGCTCAACCTGGTGGAGGAGCTGCTGGATTTGTCGAGAATGGAAGCCAACAAACTGGCACTGAACGAGAAGCCGGTCTGGCTAAAACAGTTCCTTTCGCGCACTTTGTCGGCATTTGCGCCCTATTCCGAGCATCGCGGGGTCAGTATGAAGCTGATATTCAACTGCAATGAAGATGTTACACTTCTGATGGACGTACAAAAATGGGAGAAAATCATCAACAACCTGCTTAATAATGCCATCAAGTTTACTCCAAGGGGTGGCGCCATCACACTCACAGCCGATATCAGCGGCGACGAATTGTGTATCTCGGTTGAGGATACGGGCATAGGAATAGATGCAGAAGATCTGCCCTATATCTTCGACCGGTATTATCAGGCGCGCACAACCAGTCAGGCCCAACAGGGCGGCGCCGGTATCGGACTCTCGCTTTGCCACGAATACATACGGTTGTTTGGTGGTGAAATCAGCGTGGAAAGTGAAGCGGGAGAGGGAAGCAGGTTCACACTGCGGTGCCCGGCAAAACGCGTTCATGAAAAAGCCGGGCCAGATTTGCCGGGAGAAACAGTATTCATGGAAAACGCCTCCGAAACAGCTGATCACGAAATACCGCGTACTGACCAGCATACCCTGCTGCTTGTGGAAGACGACCGGGATATGGCGAATTACATACAGGGAATACTTTCTCCCGAATATAATCTGCTTGTCGCCGATAATGGCATAAAGGCACTGGAAATCCTGGAAAAAAAACCGGTGGACCTGATACTGTCCGACGTCATGATGCCCGAAATGGACGGGTTCCAGCTCCTGAAAACTGTCAGGGAGCGCTATCAGGACATACCTTTTATCATGCTTACAGCCAGAGCTGATGCCCCCGACCGGCTCACGGCCCTCACACTGGGTGTTGATGACTACCTCACCAAGCCATTCCTGGAGGACGAGCTCCTGGCACGACTGAAAAATCTGATCAGTCGCTACGAAGTCCGAAAAAGCGCCCAGGCGCAAACCGATATTACTGGTATTGATATGAAGTTCGACCAGCAATGGCTTCGCGAACTGGAAAAAGTGGTGAATGATAATCTGGCCAATGCCGACCTCTCGCTGGATGATCTGGCACAACAACTTCAAATTTCGAGGAGAAGCCTATACAACAAAACTGTTACATACACAGGACTGACGCCCAATCATTATCTTCAGGAGGCTCGTCTTGCAATGGGTCGCCGCCTGCTCGCGTCAGGCACTTACAAAACGATCGCCGAGGTTTGCTATGCCGTGGGTATGAAAACGCCTGATTATTTCAGCAAGCTCATGAAGGACAGGTTCGGAGAGAGACTGTGAAAGCCGTGAAGTTCCTCCTCGCCCCTCCCGTTTTTTCAGTCCTGAAAAGGCAAAATATATCATCGGGGGGGTGAAACCCCTCGGCCAAATTCGGTGTATGGGGGTGTCCCAAACAGAAAAAGACGCCCCGACATTTCGGAACGCCCCTT
>JBDLWO010000070.1:0-15595 GCA_039804245.1 Bacteroidota bacterium | reverse complement strand
CAGCGCGTTGTGCCAAAGCAGCATTGCCCAACAGCATCAGAAATGCCACCAGCAATCCGCATTTGGAAAAGGTGTTTAATAACTTCATACGAAAATGGGTTTAATTTAGTGAAAAATTATGTATTCACATGTGTGAATGCCTTGAACGTGGGTTTTTCGGTCAAAAAAAAATAGAATCGGACCTCCTGGTGAGAGGCAAATGGCATTAATATGGCAGGGCGGGTCAGTCAGCTTGAAAAAGCTCAATAAATCTGAACAGGGTTTTATGGCTCAAAGGTACTGATTTATTCAAATATCAAAGAAACTCTTTTTCTTTATTTCAGGCAGAAGAACCAATCCAAATATTCTTCCGAATCTGGAATGGTTAAATACTTTATTTTTATTTTATTCAACCTCATCAGCGTTCCGAAATTCAGAATATTATTGTTTCTGCACCGTCAGTATTCTGTTTCTGAAGGACTAATCGCTGAAAAAAATGTGTCTGCACTGTTTACTTTTGCACCCGGACGTGAGGGGCGTGACCCTGAAGTCGCAACATGTTTATTATATGACCAGATTACCTGCGGAATGGGAGCCTCAGAGCGGTATACAACTCACTTTTCCCCACACTGAAACGGACTGGGCCGACATGCTCGATGAAGTGCTGCCCTGTTTTGTTGAAATAGCTGCAATCGTATCCCGATACGAACAGGTTGTAATTGTTTGCAGAAATGCTGCTGAAAACCGCGCTCTGTTTGATAATATACCGTTGAATAATTTCCGGTTTATTGAATGCGATTCCAACGATACCTGGTCGCGCGACCATGGGGGTATCATAGTGGAAGAAAACAGGCAACAGGTATTGCTCGATTTCGTATTCAACGGATGGGGGCTGAAATTTGCAGCCCACAAGGATAACCTGATTACCGGTGAACTGGCAAAGGCAGGGGTATTTAAAACGGAATATCGCCACGGCGGTATGGTGCTCGAGGGAGGAGGGATCGAATCTGATGGCCTGGGTACTTTGCTCACCACTGCAGAGTGTCTTCTGTCTCCGAACAGAAATCCGCATCTTTCAAAAGAAGAGATTGAAGTGAAACTCAGGGAGCTGTTCGGCCTGCATCGTGTACTGTGGCTCAATCACGGCTATCTTGCCGGCGATGACACCGATTCTCACATTGATACACTCGCCAGATTCTGCGATCCCGACACGATTGCCTATGTCAGGTGTGACGATCCTGAAGACGAGCACCACGAAGCATTGCTGCAGATGGAAAGGGAACTACGGTCGTTTACCTCTCACAGCGGCAAACCTTACAACCTGGTACCATTACCCTGGCCAGATGCCTGCTTCGATTCCGATGGAAACAGGCTGCCTGCCACATACGCCAATTTTCTGATCATCAATGGCGCTGTACTGGTTCCCGTTTATGGCGTTAAACAGGATAAGGCAGCCATGGGGCTGTTTAGAGCGTTGTTTCCCGGTCGCACAGTACATGGTATCAACTGCCGCTCACTGATTGAACAGCACGGTTCCCTGCACTGTGTTACGATGCAATTCCCTGCCGGAGCATTGTCTTGAATCCTGATCTGTCAAAGAACATTTTAACTCCGCGGCTCAAAGTTATTCAGCCTTTTTAATGAAAGGTATGAAGTCGTTTCACGTTTTTTGCGCAATCCGTTGCGCAATCGTTTGCGGTTGATAACTTTCTTTTTTTGTTGGTAATTTTGCATTTTCATTTTTGAAATATCAAAGGGCCGGACATTCTTTTAAGCGCGTTTTATTTTGACTTGATGAACGGTAATCTTTAAAAAAACTGAAACAGGGCATGAAACGCAGCACTATAAAAGATGTGGCAAACCGGCTGGGGGTAAATCCCTCAACCGTTTCGCGGGCACTGAAAGATCATCCTGATATAGGACAGGCACTCAGGGAGGAAATCAAAAGGGTGGCGCTTGAAATGAAATATACGCCCAACCAGATGGCTGTCCAGCTTCGTCAGCGCCAGCGACAACTCGTTGGTCTGGTAATCCCCGAAATTACAATGTTTTTCTACCCATCGGTCATCAGGGGTATAGAAGAAGTGCTGGAACCGCGTGGATACCAGCTTGTCATGCTGCCTTCCAATGAATCACCTGCCAGAGAGGCCCAGAATCTGAAATTCTGTGACGAAAACCAATTGGCGGGAGTACTTATCTCCTTTACACGCCACACTTTGCCAGCCGACGGAGTTTCGTTGCTGTCTGACCTGGACATGCCGGTGGTGGTATTTGACAAATCACTGCCCGACCTGCCCTTCGATTCTGTGATGCTGGAGGATGAAGAGGCGGCATGCAGGGCTGCCCGGTTTCTGATTGATTCTGGTTGCAAAAGAATCGGCGGACTTTTCGGAAGCCCCCATTTGCTCATTACACAGCAACGACTCCGCGGGTTCAGACGGGCACTTTCGGAGGCAGGTCTGCTCTTCGACGAATCACTTGCCAGATTTGCCGGTAATGCCGCGGAGGCTGACGACTGCGCACGCGAGATGATGACCCTCGAAATCGTACCCGACGCTGTTTTTATGATGTCTGATGAAATTGTCATGGGCGCTTATCCTGCCATTCTCAGATCGGGTATTGATATTCCCGGAGAATGTTCCGTTATTTGCATCAGCGATGGTTTCATTCCAAAATGTTATTATCCTGAAATATCCTATCTGCACCACGATGGCGCCGGAATCGGCAGGGAGGCAGCTCTCCGCCTGCTGGATCTGATAGAATCGGATTCATCCGTAGTGATACCCAGGCAACAAATGGTTCATGCAGAACTGGTTGAACTCGAATCAACAAAGCGAATTATTCAAAGTGAAGACTGACAAAATCGTCCGGGCAGGTCTGGTACAGCAATCCTGCAACACCAACAGAAACGAAAATATACGCAAATCACTCGAAGGGATTGCACGATGCGCCGCTGATGGAGCAAACCTCGTAGTGCTCCAGGAACTGCATTGCGGCCCCTATTTCTGTCAGGCAGAAGATACTTCCATGTTCGACTGGGCCCAGCCAATTCCGGGGCCCGATACGGAGGTGTTCTCTGCCGCAGCACGAGAACACGGCGTTGTACTGGTATCGTCACTTTTCGAGAAAAGGGCGCCCGGTTTATACCATAATACTGCTGTTGTCTTCGAAAAAGATGGCTCCATCGCCGGCAAATATCGGAAAATGCACATACCCGACGATCCTGCTTACTATGAAAAGTTTTACTTCACTCCCGGTGACATCGGTTTTCAGCCGATTCAAACATCGGCAGGCAAACTCGGCGTGCTCGTCTGCTGGGATCAGTGGTATCCCGAAGCAGCCCGCCTGATGGCCCTCGCCGGCGCAGAATTACTCATCTATCCGACGGCTATCGGCTGGGAGAGCACTGATCCCGCCGAGGAGAAAAATCGTCAGCACGACGCCTGGTTCACCATCCAGCGCGCACATGCAATTGCCAACGGACTTCCGGTAATTGCCGTCAACAGGGTAGGGCACGAACCCGACTGGACCGGGGTAACCAACGGTATTCAATTCTGGGGGCAAAGTTTTGTCGCAGGTCCACAGGGAGAAATACTGTACCTGGCATCTTCAGACCGGGAGGAAAATGTAGTGATCGAAATTGACAAGACTCGCACGGAAACAGTAAGACGAATCTGGCCTTTCTTCCGCGACAGAAGGATTGATGCGTATGAAGGACTCACCGAAAGGTATCTTGTCTGAAATTACAGTTTAAAAAGACCAGGATTACGCTCTTTAAGCTGCGTCACGAATACGGGTAATGTATCTGCGGTTACCGCTTTATCATACATTCCAGATTGCCTGCCTTGGAAGAATTGGCCGCTCCGGAGGACAAATAATTGTTTTACAGGCTGAATCCCTCCGCTTCTAGTCCGGTTTTTATGGTTTCTCCGCCAGCCAGACTCAGCCATTCTCCGGCTTCTATTCCTTCATGCGGATTGGATCGCCATTTGTTCGTCCAGGGTTCCAGCGCTATTGCATAGGTGTTTCCCCACCAGGGTGCATCCTTTGAGCCGTACCGTTCCATCCAGTACCAAACGTGTTTGAATATATTCCCGTCCCAGCGAACAGTGAATCCGGCTTTCTTCTCTTCATTGACTATTGAATACCACGCTTTTTCGTCAAAACCGGACAAATAGGCCAGGTCGCTGTACCGCGGGGCATTCTCCGGATCTATTCGCCCTGCATCATCCGGTGCTCCCGAAATATGGATCGCTTCCGGGAATGCAGTCTCGACGCCGGGCATGAAACGTCTGTTTTCCGGCATGAGCGGTTCTGCATAAAAGTGTATAGCGTTCGTACGTATGCGCGCACCCTCGCGCAGGAAGGGCAATCCAAAGGCAATGTGGTGCCCCCATACAAAGTCGAGCCTTGTACCTGATTCGTTGGTTATTTGCTCATCTATGTAGAGTACAGACTTGTCGGCTGTCAGTGTGAGGGTTTTCTCAATCAGCAGCGGCATGCGCAACGGACGGGTCCAAAGCTTTACAGAAACCTTCTCAGGCCCGTTTTCCATAATGGCGTATTTCCAGGGAGTAAGTGAAACCTCACCATGCTGACCCAGATGGGCGCCCCGGTAGTTGATGGCCGGACTGTTGGGCAGAATTTCCTGCCAGCCCCCGTAATAGTAGTCTTCAAACTGGTTGTTCGTACCCCGCTGTTGCGAAAAATCGGAATTGGGGTTCAGAATACCCTTTTGCAGCCGGAGCATGTAGTCAACATCCAGCGGTTTGTATCGAAACTCGAATATATCACTGCCTCTTCCGGCCAGAATACCTATTCGCAGGAAATCATTTTCCAGCCAGATCACCTGCATGCCCCTGTAGGTCCAGTCGTCCGAAATGATACATTTTCCAGTAGGGAATGTCACTTGCTCCATCATTATTGTGTTCTTTCTATTGTTTGAAGTATGCCGCGCATGTACCCGAGTGCAAACGCTTTGCCTGCATGCCACGGCGCTCCGCAACTCATTTCAGGCGTATGATCGGGAATAATGACCCCGTCGTAATGGTTCTTTTTCAGGATATTCATGGCGCGTACCATGTCAATATCTCCTTCATCAACGAAGGCCTCGCGGTATCTGGGCACTTTCCCGATTACATTTCTGAAATGGATATAGCCTATATGGCCCGCTGCCGAGTGCCGGTCGAGCAAATCATACAAATTGCCTTCTTTCATTTCCTGCAGTGTACCCATACAAAACTCAAATCCGTTGGCAGGGCTGCCGGATACTGACAACAACTTCTCATACTCTTCAAAAGAATGGAACAACCTGGCTGTTCCGCGCAATTCGGGTAATGGCGGATCATCCGGATGGGCTACCATTTTTACCCCGCATTCTTCCGCCACAGGAAGTATTTCACCCAAAAACCAGCGCAGTCTGTCCCACATCTCATGACGGGAAACCGGAGGCTGATGACCAGCGATGGCCCTCTCGTCGTAGGTCATATTCCAGACCATCCCGTTGGGAATCGGCATCTGCGGATCTATTTTCGATTCATCAAAAACCACCGACATGGCCCCGCCGCGCCCCTCCGGACCGCTCGTCCAGCCCCATACGCCGGCCAGACTGAAATAGTAACCCATGACAGGGATACCCGCCTTTCCGATATTCCTGAGCATGAATTTCAGGTCATCCATCTGCCTGCGTTTTTTGGGACCATCGAGCAGGATATCGTACCAGTGTGCGGGGTCGAAGTTTTCAATCGCTGCCCAGGTGAGACCGTGCGACTCCATCTGTTTTTTGATGGCCAGCAGTTCGTCCAGTTGCCAGAGTTTACCCTCTGTATGGGTGGCTCCCCAGCCACCGAGGTAGTTTTGTGTCAGGGTCGGGTTGTCGCCTCCCTTTACATAATCAACCAGCTGAACCACAATATGAGTGGCCCCGCATTGACGCGCAAAACGAAAGTTATGATCGTTCAGCAAACTTTTATACAAACCAAGTCCCAGATGAATCATTGTTCAAAGGTATAAATTTTGTGCACGAAATTCATTCTGAACGCAAAACTAAATTACCTTTACACTATGTATGAACAAAGTCGGAAAATGATGCAAAAATTTGCTCTTTCAACAGTTTTTTTACTTATTTCTTCGTGTTTGGTGCTTGTTTCCTGTGAAGACGAGACCAGAGACTTCACTTCGGGCAGTTTTTATCCCGTTGACCCGACGCAAACCAACCCCGATACCACGAAAGATACCACCGTGGTTGTTCCTCCGCCTGCCAATTGCTGGAAAGACCCGATTTCAGTTTCTCTTGCTACCGATTTCAATCAGCTTTTCACGCGATATACAGGCTGGACGGGCGGTGATGCCACCTACTCCATTCCGTTACCCGATGGTCGTAATCTGTGGCTGTTTGGCGACAGTTTCATCGGCACCGTGAGGCCCGACCGCAGCCGACCGGGCAGTGCGTTTTTTCGCAATGCAGCCATGATTCAGCAGGGCAATGATTTCACCACGCTGCCAACGAACGGAAATGCATTCATCAGGCCTCCCGACCCCGGCTGGTGGTACTGGCCCGGTCACGGGACAGCCGACGGGGATACGCTCCGGGTTGTCATGTTTGGCATGAAAACAACCGGATCAGGCGCCTGGGATTTTGCCTACGCCAGTCTGGACGTAGCCACCTTCCACCTCCCTGAGCTGTCACTTGTATCCATAGAACGCAAAAAAACGGATCCCGCTACCAATTACGGCGCCGGGGTAATGACTTCCGGTGACTACACCTATATATATGGATCGGAGAAGGTCGGATTCGCCAAGTATCTGCACGTTGCACGCGTACACGGGCGCGATCTTAGCGGACAGTGGGAGTACTTTGACGGAACAGGCTGGACAACCGATGAAGCATCCAGCGCCCGGGTATTCGCCAGCGTTTCTGATCAGCTGGCTGTGTTTGAAGACAACGGGAAGTTCTATCTGCTCACGCAGCACCACATTCTCGGTGGAGAAATCTATCTCTACGATGCCGACAGCCCTGTCGGTGCTTTCAAGAACAAGCGTACGGTATATTGTACCCCGCAATCCCATCAGGGCAATCTGTTTACCTATAATGCCTTCGCACATCCGCAGTTCTCCGGCAATGGCGAATTGCTGGTTTCCTATAACGTAAACAGTTCGTCATTCTCCGATCTGTTTCAGAATGCCGATACTTACCGACCGTTTTTTGTCAGAATAAAAGGCTGGAACTGACCATGAAATACTACCTGTTCGTCGCGTTCATTTTGCTGGCAAGCGCCTGCTCCCCGAAACAACTTTCCCTGAAAGAGCCGGTAATTACCGTAGAGCCGGCACCCGAGTGGACAAACCTGTTTTATCGTCAGTCGGGCTGGTTTGGCGCCGATGGTATTTTTTCCATTCCGCTGAGCGGGGTTGACAGGCCGGGTAACGAAGGAAATCGCGAGACACTGCTGCTGTTCAGCGATACTTATATCGGGGAGGTCGAAAACGGAAAACCAAAGCCCGGAAACCGAATGGTCAATAACACTGTTGCTATCGTTAAGGGAAATTCGGCGCATCCGGACAGCATACAATTCCACTACAATAAAGCACCCGATGGTTCTCCGGCCACGTTTTTTGTTCCGGAGCAAACTTCCGGAAAAAAAGAGCACTTCTGGCTGGGTGATGGTTTTGTCAACCGGGAAAAAAACAACACACTGTATATTTTTGCCTATCACATCGAGGTCACAGGCAGTGGCGTTTTTGATTTCAAAGAACCCGGAGTATCGCTTATCGCCGTTCCTGAAGACAGGCAGTACCCTCCGTTTGAGGGATACAGGCAGCTGAAAACGCCATTTCATATCAATACTGAAGCCACAGGAGAGGGTAATTTCGGCGCTGGTATTCTGGTCAACACCCGTGGTGCCGGTGCGCCCGATCCCGACGGATACGTCTATGTGTATGCGTGCGCAGGGAAGGATAAAAATTTGATTGCTGCCCGTGTAAAACCCCGCAATATTGAGGACTTTACACAGTGGAGGTTCTGGAATGGCACTAAATGGGTATCAGATATGAACGAGTCCAGGCCAATCTGCAACGCGGTTTCCAACGAACTGAGCGTCACGCCGCTACCCGATGGCCGTTTCGCCCTGGTTTTTCAGGTCATGGGACTTTCCGACAAGGTAGGTATGCGAATCGGAAACAGCCCTGTGGGACCGTTCGGACCCATTCGTGAAATCTGGAAAACTCCTGAAATGGATCAGGGATTGTTTTGTTATAATGCCAAAGCACACCCAAATTTGTCCAAACCCGGTGAGTTGCTGGTCAGCTACAATACGATCACACTCGATTTCTGGAACGATATTCAGAAGGATGCATATATTTACAGACCACGTTTTGTGAAAATCAAATTCTGATTTGCCTGTATATTATTTCATTTGAATTACCTTGTCGCAAAATTTTTATTGTATGAAGTGTGTCCAATTACTCGCGATACCCCTGCTGTTCCTTTTTTCCTGTAATCAACAGTCAAAAGGGCCGAATGGCGTACAGGCTTTCAAACCCAATCCGCAGGCTGTTACCGAGCGACCAGTAAAAACACTCGAGATTGGATCACCCGCACCCGATTTCAATCTTCCCGGCGTAGATGGCAAATTCTACTCGCTGGCTGATTTCAAAGAAGCCAAAGCACTCGTTATCGTCTTCACCTGCAACCACTGTCCGACTGCCCAGGCCTACGAAGATCGCGTGAAAGCCGTGGCAGCCGAATACAGAAGCAGGAGCGTTGCGCTGGTGGCCATCTCGCCCAACAGTCCGCTCGGACTGCTCTACGAAGAACTTGGTTATACCGATCTGAACGACGACTATGAGGCGATGCAGCAGCGCGCCAAAAACAAACAATTCGATTTCCCGTACCTGTATGACGGGGATACCCAGGAAACATCACTGCAGTACGGCCCCGTGGCTACGCCCCACGCATTTGTTTTTGATGCACAGCGTAAACTTGTTTATCAGGGCAGGCTGGATGCCATCGAAAAACCCGGAACCGGAAATGCCGAAGACCTGAGAGCTGCACTTGATGCTGTGTTGTCCGGAACGCCGGTGGCCAACCCCGTCACCAAAACTTTCGGGTGTTCTACCAAATGGGGGTGGAAACTCGAATACAAGGACAAGGCTGAGCAGGAGTGCAGGCAAAGACCCGTAACCCTGGAGAAACTGGACACTGCGGGTGTAAAAAAATTGGTCAGAAATGAAGATTCAGGCAAACTCAGACTCATAAATGTATGGGCCACCTGGTGCGGCCCCTGTGTTATGGAGTTTCCTGACTTCATTGTGCTTCAGCGTATGTATGGCGCCCGCGACTTCGAATTTGTGTCGCTGTCTGCTGACAAACCGGATAAAGCACCCAAAGCCCTTATGTTCCTTCAGGAGAAATTTGCCTTCAACAAAAACTACATCTTCAACTCGGAAGACAAGTACGCCCTGATAGAGGCCGTTGATCCGCAGTGGGAAGGCGCTCTGCCCTACACTGTTCTGGTAGAACCCGGTGGGAAAGTCGTGTGGAAAAGTATGGGAACTGTGAATTTCGCTGAACTGAAACGCGCAATTGTGGATCATCAGCTGATCGGACGTTACTTTTAATTTCGCATTCATGAAAAATACAATACTACTCTCGCTGCTGCTGCTTGCAGCTTCTGTATCCGCCCAGAAGACTGGTGTGGGCGTCAAACCCGTAAAAGGTGCGAAAATGTATCTCGATGGCAGTGCCGAAATGCTGCACGCCAACTGGACATACTGGAATGGCCCCCGCCTTTCCGCCGAACTGCCCGTCAAATGGCCGGTAGTACCCGATCCGGCAGGAAACGGTACGGCGGTATCCAGTAACGACCCCGCCGGTGCTGGTGGCAAGTATGGCGCTGCCGATCTGATTACCAAAGATGAATTTCGCGACTTCCGGGCGCACGTTGAATTTCTGATCAGGGATCCCGGCGGAAACAGTGGTGTTTATCTGCAAAACCGTTTTGAAATTCAGGTGCTCGACGGTGATTCCACGGGCCATGGCATGGCAGCAGTTATTAACGAAAAAAGGGCTGCATATCACCCATATAATGGTGTCGGAAAATGGAATGCTTATGATATCGTATTCCGAGCAGCCCGTTTTAAAGACGGTGTGATGGTGGAAAAACCCATGGTCACCATCCATTTCAACGGCGTGAAAGTACACGTTAACCAACCCATCAATCAGGTCTGGGGCGGTCCGTTCTCCGGTATGGATGGCGGAAACGACGATGGTAAAGGGATTACCGACCGTCCCGGCGGACTTAAACTACAGGCGGAAGGCCATCATGTGCTGTACCGCAATATATGGATCAGGAAAATGGATCTGAAAACACCCGATACGGATCTGCTGCAGCCGGGCACTCCCTCAACACCTGTGTATGACATGCCCGCGCGCCTCACGCGCATGACCTACAAGAGCAAACTCGACGGCTCGGAGCGGGATTATTTCATTTATTATCCCAAAGGACACGATGGGGTGGTGGGGGCAAAGTACCCGCTCATGATGTTCCTCCACGGCAATGGCGAACGAGGAAACGGAAAAGACGAACTTGATTATGTGCTCGCCCACGGTCCGCTTTACGAAGCCTGGATTCAGAAGCGGGATCTTCCCTTTATCATTATTTCACCCCAGCTGCCCATGTTTGGCATGGATAAAAGGGGAATTAACTATATTGACAACCGCGATCGCTCCTGGATCCCGCAGCGCCTCGAGGAGGGTACGCCTCCCCGCAACTGGGGTGATGCCCAGGCAGGCAGGATCAATGCAACCATTCCCTCCGATACCTTCCCGAACGGGATGAAAACCCTACCCGAAGGCTGGGGTATGATTGAAGAGGATCTGGTTGATATGATCAAAATCGCGCAGACGTACTTCGGTGGCGACGAGTCGCGTACATACCTCACCGGACTCAGTTATGGCGGCTTCGGCACCTGGCACCTCGCCAGCAAACATCCGGAACTGTTTACTGCCATCGCACCGGTAGTAGGGTGGGGGCATCCCGACTACATGAAACCTATTTCGGATGCAAAACTACCCGTATGGGCCTTTGCTGCCGGTTTCGATCAGGCAGTGCCCAAGCGTTATTTTCACGCGGGGATCAACAAACTCAAAGAACTCGGTGGCTGTCCGGATCTGCGTTTCACCATTCATGAAGACCTCGGCCATGATGCCTGGAGAAGAATTTACGGTGGACAGGACCTGTATGACTGGTTCCTCAGCAAGAAAAAGTAACAATCATTCAATCAGGATTCAAAATCAGTTTTATGAATCGCATACTTACCTTCATGCTCTCTTCCAGGGGCGTTCAGCAGGATTTGGCCCTGTTTATTCTCCGCCTCACGATGGGCGGGTTCATGGTCTATGCGCACGGTACGCGCAAACTGATGAAACTGCTCAATGGAAATTATGAATTCGCCGATCCAATCGGCCTTGGCCCGGAAATCTCTCTCTGGCTGACTGCCTTTGCGGAGGTTGGCTGTTCCATTTTGGTTGTTGCCGGGTTTTATACCCGTTTTGCACTGATACCCCTGATTATCTGCATGGCAGTAATAGCTTTTATAGTACATGGACCTGATCCGTTTGGAGATAAAGAATCAGCCCTGGTTTACATGGCCGGGTATATCGCACTTTTCCTGACAGGCCCGGGCAAGTGGAAGATTGGCAAGGGATAGTCAGGTATATGTCGGGGATTTTCAGTTTTGTATGAAAATCCCCGACATACTCTAATTTCTTGCGGTACCAGGCAGAAACGGAACGAAACGGAAGTCATCAAGGGTCTCTTCACGAAATTCAGTTTCAGATAACCTGGTGATTTTTTTCATTTTCTGAACCTCTTCTCCCACCGGAATAACGAGTATTCCACCTGTTTTGAGCTGATCTTTCAATGGTTCAGGCACTACTGGTGCACCCGCAGTCACTACTATTTTGTCGAAAGGGGCATACGTAGGCAAGCCCAGACTTCCATCACGGAAGAAGCAATGGACTGTGCGGAATCCGAGAGACTGCAGCAGTTCTCGTGCGTGCACAAACAAACTCTCCTGTCTTTCAACGGTATATACCCTGGCACCCAATGCTGCCAGAACGGCAGCCTGATAACCCGAGCCGGTGCCTATTTCAAGCACTTTATCACCGGCTTTTACCGCGAGCAGCGACGACTGATAAGCCACCGTGTAGGGTTGTGAAATAGTTTGCTCATGACCGATAGGGAATGGCTTGTCTTCATAAGCATGCTCTTCGAATGCTTTGTCGAGAAAGAAATGCCTCGGCACAGCCAGTATGGCCGCCAGAACAGCTTCATCTCTGATTCCGCGCTTCCGCAGATCCTCCACGAGCCGCTTTCTTTGTCCTTTGTGACGATAACTGTCGTTCAAATCAGGTTGATTATGGATGGCAAAGATAGAAACAACTTTCATCCGGGGACATTTGAACCATATTTAAGTGTGTTTGTACAAATCTCATACTTTTTTAGCGCATTTTTCCGACAAATTAACAGTCCGGCCTTAGTTTTGCACCATCAATTTACATTCTTTTTTGAAAATAGACTCAAAGGTATGGCAGTTCCGATCAAGTTTGGTACCGATGGATGGCGCGCGATAATCGCCGATGATTTCACGGTTGACAATGTGAAACGTGTAGCAGAGGCTACCGCTCTTTTCATGAAGAAGCACAAAATGAAAAAAGCAGTGATTGGCCACGATTGCCGTTTTGCCGGCCAGCTTTTTGCATTCACGACAGCCCGTGTTCTCGGTGCTTACGGCATTCAGTGTCATGTAGCAACTGATGGTTTTGTGAGTACGCCTATGGTCAGTCTCGGCGTGGCAAAACTGAAGGCCGGTCTCGGTATTGTCATAACAGCAAGCCACAATCCGCCATCATACAACGGTTATAAACTCAAAGCATCCTACGGCGGCCCGATGATTCCAGCCGAAGTACAGGAACTGGAAGATATGATTCCCGAGGTATGCTCGCTCGGTGAACTTCCCTCCATTCATGACCTTTCCGAGCGCGGATTGTTCAAAAGCGCCGATCTGGAAGGAATATATCTGAAACACGCCCGCCGCAACTTTGATCTCAAACTGATCAAGGCTTCCGCAGGCAAAATTGCCTACGACGCCATGTACGGCGCCGGCCAGAATGCTGTTAAAAAACTGCTGCCGCGCTGTGTATTCCTCCACTGCGACAATAACCCGGGTATGCACGGTCAGGCGCCCGAGCCCATACACCGCAATCTTCAGTTGCTCAGCGAAACTATCCGTAAAAATCCGAAAATTACTGTCGGACTGGCCAATGACGGAGACGCCGATCGCATCGGTTTGTACGATGAAGACGGCAATTTTGTGGATAGTCACCATATTCTCCTGATACTGCTCCTATACCTGCACAAGTACAAGGGAATGACGGGTAAAGTGGTGTTTACATTTTCCGTAACCGACAAGCTGAAGAAGATGGCCGATCAATTCGGTCTGCCTTATGAAATTACCAGGGTCGGTTTCAAATATATAGCCGAAATAATGACCCGTGAAGATGTGCTGGTGGGTGGAGAAGAATCGGGCGGGCTCGCCGTCAAGGGTCACATTCCCGAGCGCGATGGCGTCTGGATAGGCCTCCTGGTGTTCGAATTCATGGCAAAAACCGGAAAAACACTGAAGGGACTCGTTGAAGAGGTATATAGAGAGGTGGGCGCATTTGCCTTTGATCGCGATGATTTACATATCACGGAAGCCCAAAAGCTGAATGTGGTCAAAATGTGCAAAGACCGTGCCTACACCAGTTTTGGCTCCTACAAGGTAACAGGTGTTGACGATCTCGATGGATGGAAATTCCGCCTTGGCGATGAAAAATGGGTGATGATAAGAGCAAGCGGAACGGAACCCGTTCTCCGCGTATATGCTCAGGGCGCTTCACTGCCTGAGTGCCGTGCCATGCTCGAAGCGGCAAAATCAACCATACTTTAAACTCCAGAAAATCGTTATTATGAAAATCGCTATCGGCTGTGATCATGCAGGGTTCGATTACAAGGAAGGAATAATAGCCCTGCTACAGTCACAGGGACACATGGTGCAGGACTTTGGCGCTCATTCGGCAGTGAGTGTTGACTACCCTGATTTTGCACATCCGGTGGCCGAAGCTGTGGAAAGTGGACTGGCCGATCGAGGTATTCTGATCTGCGGAAGTGGTAACGGTGTGGCTATGACTGCCAACAAACACCAGAATATCAGATGCGCACTTTGCTGGAATGAAGAAATAGCCAGTATGGCTCGCCTGCATAATAACGCCAACATTATTGCATTGCCTGCACGCTATGTGCCGGAGATACTCGCACAGGCAATGGTAAGAATATTCCTGTCCACCGAATTCGAAGGAGGCAGACACAACAATAGGGTGGATAAAATCGCCTGTTCCTGATTTTTTTTATTCAAACTGTTCAACTTCTCAGAACAAATCAAAGAACGCTCTTTGTATGATGCGATATCAAATCACCCTGTTTGCACTCACGTTCTCTCTGTCACTGGGAGCGCAGACAGAACAAACTGCGCCGGCAACTCCAACTCCCCCGCGCGATACGGTTGCTTCCAAAGCACTTGGCAATTATTCGGAAAAAAGAAAATTCCGCGACTACAAACTGCCTGACGCCAAACCTTTTGCTTCCATGATCAGGGCCGACGACCTGAAACAGATACTGTATGTACTGGCATCAGACTCGCTTGAAGGCCGCGAAACAGGTGAAAAAGGTCAGAAAAAAGCAGCTGAGTTTATTGCAGGTCACTTTAAAGCTGCCGGAATTCCACCCAAAGCAGACAGGAACTCCTACTACCAGAAAATAAAGCTTCGCAATGAGTCCTGGACGGACCTTGCCCTGAAGGTGGGTGAAACAACATTCAAGAGCAGGGCGGATTACTATGTTTATCCCAATGCAAACGCTGATATACCGGTTATTTCAGCGAAAGAGGTGGTATTCGCAGGTTTCGGTATTGAAGATCCCAAGTATAACGACTATGAGAAACTGGATGTAGCCGGTAAGGTGGTTATGTTTTACGATGGTGAACCCATTGACTCCAGTGGGAAGTCACGTATCACGGGTACTGATTTCCGCTCCAAATGGTCGCTCGACCGGAAAAAGAAAGTGGAGCTTGCCAAAAAGAAAGGGGCTGTCCTTGCACTTGTCATTGACCCGAAAATTGAAGAGTCTCTCAAGAAGAAACGCCGCGATATCTCAACGTATGGCTGGAAACCTGTAGGCTCTGAAGAGCCGGTCAAACCCGGAGAACTGCTGAACAGTGTTTTCGTATCTCCTGCAGTGGCAAAGGCCATTCTCGGCGATAAAGCCTCCAAAGCCGAACAGGAACTGGAAGATATCCGCAACGGCGGCAAGTTCAACCCCGTCAAGGTAAAGGCCAAAATAGAGGCTCATTTCGACAAGGAATCCAAAATTATGGAAGGATCCAATGTCCTGGCTGTTATTGAAGGGTCTGACTCGCTGCTCAGCAAGGAGTATGTTTTCATAACTGCTCACTATGACCATCTTGGCATGGCCGACAGCACGGTTATTTATCACGGTGCCGACGATGACGCCAGTGG
>JBDLWO010000069.1:0-12136 GCA_039804245.1 Bacteroidota bacterium | reverse complement strand
TATCTGAGCAACTGAAAATGAACAGGTACATCCGGCAGGCTGCTCTTGTGCTCAAAAAGGATGCTGATGCGCACACTGGTACCGCTTTTCATCTGGCCAACATAACATACGTCCAGAAAATGGTATTTCATTTTCGGGTCATCAAATGACTCCTTATCCAGCCAAGCAGTTACGTTCAGATTATGATTGTCCTGACGATGAACCATCGCAGCATCAGTTCCGAGAAAATGAACAATAAAGCTATGATGATGAAATATCCGGCGAGTTCTGTGGTTCTCCGGAGGGTGGTTACCTCGATCCGGGTTTTTTCTAGTCTGTCTATTTCATTGTATATCCCGGCCAGATCCCGTTCCGAGTATGCCCTGAAGAAGCGGCCGTTGGTCATGGCGGCCATTTGCTGCAGCAGTTCAGTGTCGAAGGTGACGAATCGTGGTGAAAACAGGTATGATCCATTGGGTGCGCGCTGTACGGGCGACATGACATAGCCTTCTGTGCCAATTCCCACCGTATAAACCCTTATTCCGAGGGTACCGGCAATTTCGGCGGCCTGGACCGGCGAAATATCCCCGGCGTTGTTCTCTCCGTCTGTCAGGAGGATAACAATCTTGCTTTTTGCTGCACTGGTTTTGATACGGTTGAGTGCGGTAGCAAGACCCATACCGATAGCAGTTCCGTCTTCAAGGCGCCCCACGGTGAGTTCCCGGATGAAATTCTGAACCATCTTTTTATCGGCGGTCAGGGGGCATTGTGTGAAAGCTTCGGCGGAGAAAGCGACCAGTCCGATCCGGTCGTGGGGTCTTTTTTCCACAAAATCAATGGCTACCTGTTTGGCGACAGCAAGTCGGTCGGGCTCAAAATCGCGGCTGAGCATGGAAGGAGAAATATCCATGGCCAGTATGATATCAAGTGCATCAGCTTTAACCTTCTCCTCTGTCCAGAGTCTTTGCGGGCGTGCCATGGCGATGATCAGCAGCGCCAGCGCTATCCGGTGGAGCCAGTGCAGGTGCTTTCTTATGCCTGTTCGCCACCCGGACGCGGATATATATCCTGTTGAGACGGGCATCAGCATGGCGGCCCGGGGAGTACGCGACCATACCCGGAGGAGCCATGCGACTGGCAGGGCGAGCAGAAACCAGAGCGGATCAGCGAAAGTCATGATGCTGCGTTTACGGAAACAGGTTTGGTTTTGTCAATCAGCCGGAGCGCAAATTGCATGGATACATCACCGAAATCGGGTGGGGGAGTGCCTTTGGCGAATTTGGCCAGATCAGCCTGAAAGAGTATGTTTTCAAGTCCGCTGTTTATTTCATCGGGCGTACCCGTCATTTTCAGTATCCGGATCAATTCGGCTGAGGTGGACTCGAGTGCCGGGATACGAAATCGGAGTTCCAGATACTCACGTATGATACCGGTAAGTTCATCGCAGTATTCCTTTGCGTTTCCGTTGTTCCACAGGTTTTGCTGCTGCAGTTGTACGAGTTTCCGGAGCGCCAGTTCGTGGGGTGTCCATTGAACACTCCGGTTGCCCACAGCCTTGTTTTTTCGGTATTGAATGATGAAGTAAGCGGCCAGTATCAGGATTACGACAGTCAGAATGATGGCTATAAGTGGCCAGTAATCAGTCCAGACCTTTTGTTCCCGCTGAATATCGCGTATGGGAGCCATATCCTGAACTTCATCGGGGGCGGGGCTGGCGATGATTTGTATATCCAGCGGATTGGTTACGGCTGTATCACCGTTTGCCAACGGGATGCGGACGGGCGGGATAGTCAAAGAATCTTCCAGGAAGAAAATGGCTGTGATATCCATTTTACTGATTCCGCTCTCGTTTGTCCAGTCACTTTCCCGGAGCCTGTTTTCTTCCGGTATAATCTCCTGCCATCCTGACAAATCCGGTTTGCCGGCGGGTTTTTCCCTGACCGACAGATGCAGGATAAAACGGTTGCCCGTTTCCACCAGATTACTGTCTGATGCAAGACGGGCCGTTTGAGCTGTTGCGGACGCAGTGACACAGACTATGACAGGAAGTATAAACCTGAGTGTGCTCATTTTGAAAAATCCTGTCTTTTTGCTCTTTTTTCAAAAAAATGCATCAGTTCGGTGCTGTATGCGGCTTTCGTGTCCATACCGAGATAGTCGGCGCCAGCCCTTCTGAGCAGAGAGGCAGTATTGGCGCGGTTATCTCCGAATTCGCGCGCGTACTGAGCGCGGGTATTGCGGTCTGAAGTATCTATCCAGTTCAGCGCCCCTGTTTCGGCATCGCGGGTGCAGAGCAGTCCTACATCCGGCATGGCCGTTTCCAGGGAGTCCCAGCAGTGAATACCTGTAATATCGTGCTTTCGGGCCAATACCCGCAGTGGCTGTTCGTAGTTGTCGGCCCAGAAATCGGAGAGAATAAAGCAGACGCTCCGCTTTCTGAGTACATTTCTGGCAAAGCCCAGCGCATTTCCCAAATTGGTGTTGCGACTATTGGGTTGCACATTGAGTAACTCGCGGAGAATTCTCAGGGTGTGCTGCCTGCCCTTCTGTGGAGGCAGGTAAAAGTCCACCTTGTCGGAGAAAAGCAACAGGCCAACGCGGTCGTTGTTGGCGTCGGCGCTGAATGCGAGTGCGGCGCTGACTTCGGTGATAAATTCCTGACGGAGCACGTTTCCGGTGCCGAAGAAGGCTGATCCGCTGATATCCACGATCAGGAGGACTGTCAGTTCGCGTTCCTCCTCGAATATTTTGATGTGCGGATCGCCTGTTCGGGCGGTTACGTTCCAGTCAATAGAGCGCACATCGTCGCCGAACTGATATTGCCTTACTTCGCTGAATGACATTCCACGCCCTTTGAAGGCACTGTGATAGCCTCCATAGAATACATTTCTGGCCAGACCCCTTGTTTTGATCTCAACCCTTCTTACACGTCTGATGAGTTCTGCGGTATCCATATTACTTTACAAATTCTCCGAGTGGGCCGTCTTTGCGAAGCGAGTTTCTGACAGACGAGTAGGGTATGAAGAGCGTCTGTCGCCCGTAAAAAGGGTGAAACAGTGTGCTCAGTTCAAATCCTTCCCTCCGGATGACCATGAGCGGGAATCCTTCTTCTACCAGCCAGTTTCTGAACTGCGGATCAGCCGCAAAGGAAGGCAATTTGGGCATTTCCCTGTTGGCGAAATCAGCGAACCAGTTTTTCCAGGAAAATGATTTTACGAACAAGTCTTCAGTGTTGATCAGCTTTCCGTTTTTCAGGTCAAAATTATAGGCAATTCCCTGAGTTTCGCTCGATCGGGTATCAGAAAAGGTGAGATACCCCGAGAGCAGGTTATCGGTCCAGCAGGCGATTTCGGGCCATGCGCTGGCCCGTTGTACATTCCGTGTTTCGGGTGTTTGCTTCAGGTTTTGCGATTCGAAGCCTGCTTTGCATTTTTCCAGCCATAGTTTTACCTGTTCGTCGAGCCAGTTATTGCATGGCTCACAAACGGTATGCGGGTGCAGCACATCAAAGGAGGCATTATAGTCGGCATAATCATAGCAGCCCATCTGAAAATGATCTTTCAGGATAAATTTGAATTCCCGTTTTTCACCGCTGCCAGTCCATTTGCATATCGTTCCCTGTCCGGGCCTGAACTCGCCCGATATGATGGCAACGAGGCGGTCTTCGGCGCCGAGGGCATCCAGTTCGTACGAGCCGTCCGGTTTTGTTTCTCCCTTGAGCCGGTATGTGGTCCCGTCCGATTCTATCCACAGAAATCCGTCGAGAATACCGCCCTGGGCTCTGACGAGCACCATATCGCAGCGGGCGTTGTTATATCGGGTGATATATCGGCTGCTCCATTTGTTGTCGCTGCAATTGACTGGAGCGGAGAGTGGAATTTCTTCCGCTTCAATTCTTCCGCCCAGACTGTTATCGGCATTACTCCATTCGGCATTAAGGGATTTGCCCTGTATTCGTCCGGAGATAAAACCGGTTACCTGTTTGTTTTCGCTGCGTTCTTCCAGTTTGAAGCCGGAGGTGTCCATTTTCCCTTCGAGCCGTATCCTCGTGTTGCTTTGCGGGTAAACGAGAAATCCCCGACAGATTTTACCGTCATACCCCAGGGATACCTCAACAACAGCAGCGTCATCGAAACGTCCTTTGTAAGTTTTCTGCCACTTTACGGTGTTTTTATCGAACAGCTTGAGTACGTTGGAATCGCGCGGGGGCGCGGGGGCAACACTCTTTGCCGGTGTGGCGGCTGGTTTTTGAGGTGTTGTGGCCGGTTTGGTTGCCGGTGGTTTGGCGGGTGATGTGGCTGGCTTCTGGGCCAGGGTTCCGGTGATGCAGGCTGTAATAAAGAGCGCTGACAGCAATAATCGGTTATTGGTGAATATAGTCATCATAAATCGGTTTTCATGGCCCTGACCATCCGGTCGGCGCCGCATATATCCTTCCTTGATTCTACAAGACTGAAACCTTCAGATACAAGCATTTCGGCCACTTCGCCCGCATTGAATTCATTGCACTCGAAGTAAAGCCAGCCGCCGGGCTTCAGTTTTTCACGGCTCATGCAGGCTATCTCCCGGTAAAACAGGAGCGGGTCTTCGTCGGTAACAAACAGCGCCAGATGTGGTTCATGGTTGAATACATGAGGCGGTACAAGCGCACGCTCGGCTGCCGGGATATAAGGAGGATTGCTGATAACGATATCGGGGGCAGGTAAATTTTGCCAGTCCTGCTTTTTTAAGATATCTGCCTGAAAAAAATGCACATCACCCTGTACCAGTGTGGATGCATTTTTCTGCGCTACCGTGAGCGCTTCCGGACTTACCTCCATTCCGTAAACTGTCCAGAATGGTCTTTTTTTCTTCAGGGTGATGGCGATACAGCCTGTTCCGAGGCCAATATCGAGTACTGCCAGATTCTGGTGTGCGGATGTTTCCAGTACCCAGGCAACAAGCTCTTCTGTTTCCTGACGCGGGATCAGCGTGGCTGGCGACACGGCAAATTTCAGCCCGTAAAAATCAGCCTGTCCGAGCACATACTGAACAGGTTCGCCTGCCAGGAGGCGATTGCGGATGCCGAGGTAGCGTGCATATTCTTCATCGCTGATTTCGCGGCCGGCATTACCCTTCAGATGAAAGGCATCCTCGGCCACAATACGGGCAACAGACGATGCCTCTCCTTCCCCGCAAGCAGGTTTCAGGGTGTCTGTCAGATCGGAAAGCAGCTGTCGGATGGTTAAATTGCGCACAATAGTTTCCTTTATCGCCTGTCAATAAACAGGAATGTCTTGTAGTGATCGGCGGTGTACCAGGCACTCCGGTCGGAGCCGGTGACCAGGCGTTCCGGACCCCGGTTTTGTCCCTTCACTTTCGGATGGACATCCCACTCCGAATACCGTATCCGCTCTCCACCGGGTGTTTTGGCGGGCAGGCGTTTTTCCCTGTTCTGAAATTCCCTGCCACCGACATAACCATCAGGGGCTGTTCCGTTGGACCTCACATACCGAAGTACTTCCAGCACCCGGGAGGGAGCGGTCTGCTGATTACCTGCAGACGACGGACTGTTTCCGGGGGTGGTCTGCACGGTTGTGTTCGTATGTACAGGGGTGTGCGCGCGTTGTCGCCATTGCCTGACAAACCACACGGTACCCAGAAGCAGGGCAAGTATCAGCAAGCGCGCCAGAATCCGTTTTCCGGCTCCAGGTTTTGTTGTCATAAGCGGTTAATACGGATTTTAGCTGGAAGGAGCGAGGAATAGCAGCAGCATAGAGAAAAAGATCAGATAGCAGACCATAACAACAATCAGGCAGATACCAAAACCTCTGAAACTGTTTCGCAAATTGCGCCAGGAAGTATCGAATGCACGCTGATCAGCCGCTTGTATTCCGCGCCGGAGACGGATGGCAAAAAGCAGTTGATGAATGTAAACGAAGGCAAGTCCGGCAGCTGCCAGCAGAAAAAAGTAAAGTATCCCGGTCTCCGATTCACTCATGGAATCCAGCAGGTCATTGTCACCGTACGCGAAACGCATTGCATTGACGATTTCTTTGATCCGGGTACCTCCTGCCAGCAGCAGACATGCCTGAAGCAGTCCGGCAATTGCAAGAAATATGGCCCATCCGGAAATGCTTTTCCAGGTGGCAATGAGACCGGGAGTAACAACAGACTGCCCGTTTTGCTCGTAATCATCCAGTACCGGCATCTTTCTGAATATTGAGTGGTTAACTTTTACGGGGTTAAACTAGCTTGTAATCATTGCAATGAACACAAGCGAGAAGTAGAGGATTGTCATTATTCCTGAATAAACATAAAACCATTTCAGATTTGAGAAAGCGCTTTCCAGACCAGCAGTTTCGTTGTTCTTCAGGGCCTTTTTCATACCTTTGTAAAATCGTAGCAGCCAATATCCCGGCAGAAAAAGCAGGGAGATGAATATTATCCCGGTCAGTGTGGCAGACCCCATGGAAGGATCGAGGAGAAACATCAGTGTGAAAAGCCCGGTTATTCCGGTGAAGAGGAAAAACAGTACAGCAAAAAACAGAGCCCAGCGACTGGTTTCACGCCAGTTTTTGAGCGTTTGTTCCGTAATTTTCAGTATTTGTTCGTTTGTTTGCAAATCTGTCATGATGAATTCTTTCAGACGATATTTACCTCTCTTTCGAGTGTGATTCCGAATTTTTGCTGTACCGACAGGATAATCTGGTCGGACAGATTTCTGACTTCCTGACCTGTTGCGCCGCCGTAATTGACGAGCACTAATGCCTGTTTGGCGTAACTGCCGGTATTTCCCACCTTTTTGCCTTTCCAGCCGCATTGTTCGATGAGCCACCCTGCCGGAACTTTCACTCTGCCTTCGGCAACAGGGTAGGAGGGTACATCGGGATGCGTTTTGCGAATATCAGTCAGAACAGTAATATCGGTTTCAGGGTTCTTGAAAAAAGAGCCACAATTGCCAATTTCTGCCGGATCGGGCAGTTTGGACCGGCGAATCTGGCACACGGCATTACTGACATCGGCAATTCCCGGATGACCAATACCCATGGCAGCGAGCGTTTTGCCGATATCACCATAGGAAAGATTGAGTTTGTGTTTGTGTCTGGACAGTGAGATGCGTATCGAGAGTATGATATATTTTCCTTTGAATTCCCGCTTGAACACGCTGTCGCGGTAACCAAATGCACAATCTTTCAGTCTGAACGACCTGACACGTCCGGTGGCGGTTTCCATGGCCCTCAGACTGACGAATACATCCCTGAGTTCCACGCCGTATGCGCCAATATTCTGAACAGGAGCAGCTCCCACCGTGCCTGGTATCAGACTCAGGTTTTCCAGTCCGCCCAGATTGTTCTCTACTGCCCAGATTACCAGCGCGTGCCACTGTACACCCGCTCCCACATCAATCCATACCCTGTTTTTGAACGATTTTGCTATATTAATGAAACTGATGTCATTTTTGACAACCAGGCCTGCCACATCGCCGGTAAACAGAATATTGCTGCCGCCACCGATCACCAGCACGGGACTGACACCGGAGCGCAGGGCCTCCCGCATTTCATCTTCCGAGCGTACGGCAGTGAAATGTGCGGCCCTGACGTCAATGCCAAAAGTGTTGTACGGGAGGAGAGAAACGTTATTTTGTATGTTGATTGCCATTATTCAAAGCAGCGCGACAGTTGTCGCAACAGGTGAACGAACTGAATATCATATTCTTCATATCCGCTTCCCCAGGTAATACGCACCCGGTCGAGATCGGAGCGGCGCATCTTCTTCCAGAGCGCCTCTTCGATGGGATATTTGCCTCTGAAAGTATATGATTGATCTTCGTAATTTAAAATTCCTTCATCATTTGTGCTGTTATACAGTTCAAAGGAGGTTCCGTCCATGAACCAGAGCGTTGCGGGAGCATCCTTGGGCAGTTTGCCGAAAGATTTACGAGGGTTGGGGTCAACCACGGTGAAAGTGAGCAACAGAGTTGACCTCTGACCGACAGCCGAGAGGGCGGCTTCACAGCGCACATTGGGGCGCCCTTGCAGGAAACCTTTGAGAGGCGCGGGCGCGTGGCGGAACCACTCCACCGGGGCTGTGCGGCGGTAGGGCGCGCCCGAGAGTTCATCGCGGGAGTTTTCCTCGAAGTTACAGGGTATGGCGGGCGGATTGAGCATGATATCGGCCGCAGGATTGTATTTGACTACCGTCAGCGGAACCCGGGTGGGTTGTACCGGTGTTTCCGGTGGTGCTATAGCTGCGGGAACAGGTTCGGCCGGTTTTTCAGATTCTTCCGGGGCCGGTTTCTTTTTTTCGGGTTTGGCTGGCCGGGGAATTGCTACCCTCGCTTCTTCAGGAGAAGTGTTGGAAAGCATCACAAGCTCATTAACCGACCTCCAGAGTACAGGTAACGCTTTTCTTTGCGCTGCGACATCAAGAGCGGCACATTCGATGGCCTGGGCGACCGCCTTTTCGGCCTTTTTCAGTTGCCGGATGCATTCCTTTTCCTTCAGCTTCAAGTCTTTCAGGCAGTTGCCGAGCGAGTCTGAAACCGACATGCTGGCGGAAGAATCTGATTTGATGCGCAGAATAAGGGAGTCGAGTGCTTCCCGTTCGGACACGACGGATTGCAGACGGCCCTGACAAGTGAGTTTCAGCGCCTCAGCCCGGGAGCCGAGTTGCTGCGTCCAGGCTACAACAGACTCAGTGCGGAGACTGTCCACAGGGGGTAGTGAGTCGAGCCTTGCCTGGGCATTCAGCAGCGTTCCGCAGCTGGTCAGAATGGCTGACAAGAGGGCGATGATGACCAGTGAATGATTTTTTTTCATGGGAGAACATTCAAAGAGGTTGTGTGTTCGTTTGAAATACAACCCCTACTTTCGCGGCAAAAGTAAGCCTAAGTGGCCAAACAGACATTAACCATTTATCTTGAACACATGAAACTGAGCCCTTTCCTCTTTTTTCTGAACGGGGTGCTGCTTCTGGGAGCCTGTCACACCCAGCAGAAAGCGACCGAATCCTCGTCCAAAAACACTAAACAAATTTCAGTGAACTACCCCGCAACAAAAAAAGACGACACCGTTACCGACGATTACTTCGGACAAAAAATCAGCGATCCGTACCGCTGGCTGGAAGACGACCAGAGTGCTGAAACCAAAGCCTGGGTTGTGGAGCAGAATAAAGTGACCAGCGCTTATCTGTCACAAATACCTGACCGCGAAAAGTTCAAAAAACGTCTTTCTGTACTTTTCAACTATGAGCGTTACACTCCTCCGTTCAAAGAGGGAGGCAGATACTACTACTTCAAGAACGACGGATTGCAGAATCAGAGTATATTTTACTCTCAGGAAAAACTCGACGGGCCGGCAACATTAGTGCTTGATCCGAACAAGTTCAGTGCAGATGGCACCACTTCCCTGGGTGAAATGGACTTTTCCAGGGATGGCCGGTACCTGGCCTATTCCACCTCAAAGGGAGGTTCAGACTGGCGCACCATAGTTGTCAAGGACATGAAAACGGGAGAAATGCTTCCGGATGTGATAGAGTGGGTGAAATTCAGCGGGATATCCTGGCGAGGCAATGGTTTCTACTATACCCGTTATCCGGAGCCACAAAAGGGCGACGAACTGAAGGCTGCCAACAAATTTGGTGCGGTTTATTACCATGCGCTCGGAACTCCCCAGTCGGCTGATGTTCTGGTTTACGACGACAAGGCCAATCCCGATCGCTCTTTCGGCGGCAGTACAACGGAAGACGAGCGTTTCCTCATCATCAACGGTTGGGAGAGTACCAGCGGCAACATGCTGGCCGTGAAAGACCTGGGCAAGCGCTCGGATGTGTTTGTGACCATTTCGGGGAGTTTTGACAAGGATTTCAGTGTGGTGGATAATATCAACGATCAGCTGTTGATTCTGACCAACCACAATGCTCCGAATCAGCGTCTTATACTGGTTGATCCGGCCAAACCTGCCGAGAAAGACTGGAAGACACTCGTTGCAGAGGACCAGAACGATGTACTGCAGTCGGTGGCCCTTTGCGGCGGCAAAATACTGTGCACCTACCTGCACAACGCGGCCAGCAGTTTGCGGGCTTACGATCTGGGTGGAAAACTGATCCGTGAGGTGGCTCTGCCCGAGATCGGATCGGTGGGAGGAGTGAGTGGCAAATCGGGTGATTCACAGGCATTTTTCTCTTTCACCTCATTCCTGCGCCCTTCGACAGTATATTCACTGGATATGAATACATTGAATATCAGCGTATTCAAGGCGCCAACGCTCGATTTCAATCCGGAGCTTTACACAACCGAGCAGGTATGGTACAACAGCAAGGATGGCTCCCGGGTGCCCATGTTTATTACACACAGAAAAGATATGGCCTACAACGGGAACAACCCCACGTTGCTGTACGGTTACGGCGGATTCAATATTTCCCTGACGCCGTCGTTCAGCGCCTCCCGGGCGGCCCTGCTGGAGAATAACGGTGTATATGCCGTTGCCAATATCCGCGGAGGTGGTGAATTTGGTGAAAAATGGCATCGAGCGGGCACAAAGTGCCAGAAACAGAACGTTTTTGATGATTTTATAGCAGCAGCTGAATATCTGATCTCCAAAAAATACACATCTTCGTCCAGGCTGGCCATTCAGGGTGGTTCAAACGGTGGTTTGCTGGTGGGCGCCTGCATGACACAGCGTCCGGATCTGTATCGTGTTTGTTTCCCGCAGGTGGGTGTACTGGATATGCTCCGTTACCACCGCTTTACGATAGGTTACGCATGGGCTACCGATTATGGTCGCAGCGATGTACAGGAAGAGTATAACTGCCTGATCAAATATTCGCCGCTGCACAATGTGAAGAAAGTGTCGTATCCGGCTACCATGGTTACCACGGCTGATCACGACGATCGCGTGGTACCGGCGCACTCGTTCAAGTTTGCAGCGACCCTGCAGGAAAAGCATCAGGGTTCCAGTCCGGTGTTGATCCGTATTGAGACCAGCGCTGGCCACGGCGCCGGAAAACCGACTGCCAAGATCATCGAGGAGGCCTCCGACATGCTGGCCTTCATGTTTTACAATATGAGGTAACGAAACTCCGGATTCAGTTATCCTCCTTCCGCCACTCTGCGTAGGAAGTGGGGGTTTCGCGGAGTTCCACGCTGACCAGTTCCAGTTCGCCTGTAAAATAGGGTCTGATTTTCTCCAGAAACATGAGCATCAGATTCTCGCAGGTGGGCTGGAACGGCACCGTGAACACCTTTTCGAACTCTGAAGTCAGCAGTTCGTTTTTTACGTAGGGTGCGCTGTCGTTGAGTACCAGTGCATGGTCATATATATCAATGATTTGTTCCATCACCACCTTTTTCAGGTTGCCGAAGTCCATCACCATACCGAGTTTGACGTCACTTTCGTTGGTAATCGGGCGGCCCATGATGGTCACACGCAGGTGGTAGGTATGTCCGTGGATATTCTTGCACGGACCATCGTAACCGTACAGTGCGTGAGCCATTTCGAAGTTGAACTGTTTGGATACGCGGACTTTCTGCTGGAGCATTTTCAGTAATATTTAGACCGGAACGACCTTGATGATGTTCACGGGACAAAGTGCAAATGTACGACCGGAAGGCCGTTTTGTCCATGTTATCTCCTTTTTCGTGTATAATTTTGCGCTCCAAATTCATTTCAGTTGCTCAAAGTCTCCTATTCACCTGTTTACCGCTACGAACTCCCGGAGGGGCACCGATTCCCGATGGTCAAGTATGAACTGCTGGCCGAGCAACTTGTTTGGGAGGGCACTCTCAAGGAGTCGGATATGTTTCATCCCGATTTATTAACGGAAGAAGTCGCGTTGCTCACGCATACGCGCGGATGGTGGGAAAAGATGAACCGCGTGGAACTGACTCTGTCTGAAATCAGAGCAATCGGGTTCCCGATCAATGAGCGGTTTGTGGTGAGAGGCAGACACATCTCACAGGGAACGGTTCAGTGCGCGCTTCATGCAATCGAACACGGGTGCGCCCTGAACATCGCCGGGGGAACACACCATGCCTTCGCCGACCGGGGTGAGGGCTTTTGTTGTTTTAATGATCAGGCAGTGGCAGCCCGCTATTTGCTGGAGAACAGACTGGCCTCGAAAATACTCATAGTTGATCTGGATGTGCACCAGGGCAACGGCACCGCCAGCATCTTTG
>JBDLWO010000068.1:0-11650 GCA_039804245.1 Bacteroidota bacterium | reverse complement strand
GATCCTCCGTGATATTGTGGTAGGATTTATTCCCTTCGATCAATATGTGCCTGACCGGCGCAACTGCGTGAGACATATTAATTTAGTTGAGATCGTTGATCGTTTTTATTTGATCCGTGTCGCCTCTGGATTTACATGAAACCCGGCGTGACCGATCAGGAGAAAAGTTCTTCGTTTGCGTTGTGAACCTTGGCGGAATAACGTACACCCGGGCGCACGTTGATTTCTTCCAGTACCTGATAAGCAAGTGCACCGGCATTCTTCTGTGCCTTGTTCACTTCGCTCTCCGGATTGTTCAGGTTTCCGAACACGATGGCTCCGGTTGGACAAGCCGTCTGGCAGGCCGTGCGCACATCGTTATCCTGTATTGCGCGGCTTTCACGCTTGGCGGTCAACTTGCCTTCCTGGATACGCTGAACACAGAAAGAGCATTTCTCGATGACACCACGCGTACGAACGGTAACGTCCGGATTAAGCACCATGCGAACGAGGTTGTCCGCGTAAAACGGAGTTTTGTCGCCGGCACCATGGAAAACACGCTCTTCGTTGGCTGGCCACACATCGGCAGTAGTGTAGTCGAGCCAGTTGAAGCGGCGAACCTTGTACGGGCAGTTGTTAGCGCAGTAGCGGGTACCGATACAACGGTTGTATGCCATCTGGTTGAGACCTTCCATGGAGTGGTTGGTAGCATTCACCGGACAAACGTTCTCACAGGGAGCGTTGTCGCAGTGCTGGCACATCATCGGCTGATAAACCACTTTCGGATTGTCAATATCGCCGTAGAAATAGCGGTCAATACGCAGCCAGGTCATCTCGTGATGACGCATCACCTCATTTTTTCCTACAACCGGCACGTTATTCTCGCTGACACAGGCTACCTGGCAGGCGCCACATCCGATGCAGGAGTTAAGGTCAACGTACATTCCCCACTTTAATCCGGTACCAAAATACTCTTCATTGGTCGGGTAAAGTGTTTTGGAGTTCAGATGACCGGAGTGCTCATGGAACTCTTCCATTTTGGACTCAAGCTGGTTGAGATCCTTCACATTTGTCTGAAAGATAATGGAACGCTCGGTCAGCGAACCCTGGAAGGCAAGAACAGCCTCATCCACATTCACCGACTTGTTGTCATTTTTGAACACACCCATTGTGTGGTGGTGCTGAACACAGGCAAAATCCTTTTCAACGTCACCTGTAGGAGTAACCCTGGCGCCTGTCAGATAGTACTGCGTGAATCCGCCCTCGTTCCTGAGGAGCGGGTTGACATTCACACCATAACCTGTGGCGCAACCGCCAGCCTCACGGCCATAACCAAGGGCGATGGAAGCAGTACCCGGGGTCTGTCCGAATGTACGGACAACCGTGCAGCGGATCTTCTGTCCGTTTACTTCCAGTTCCACGATCTGGCCATCTTCGAGGTTATTCCACCCCTTGATGCTTTTGCCATCAGATTCTACCGGAATACTCAGGTAATTGCCCCATACCGTACGGTTAACGGGATCCGGCATCTCCTGCAGCCACGGGTTGTGGGCATACTGGCCGTTGCCGATATTGACTGTTTCGTAGAATGAAATTTCCAGCTCATCAGAAGAGGGCCTGGAGACTGCGTCAGTATTGACGGAAGCCGAAGCACTGAAAGAGACTGATTTACCTGAAGAGGGCGACTCGAACACGCCATCATGCAGGCTCATATCCCAGAATGCACCGGGCGTAGAGTATCTTGACTGATTATTGAACAGAGTGCCTGTCCAGAACGATTTCAGGTACTGATAATATGGCTGTTCGTCCTGCCGGTTGAGATTGGCGCTGTCGGCCCACTCGAGCAGGCTGTGCTCTGCCTGACGGGTATTGAAAAGCGGCGCAATAGTAGGCTGGATGATACTGAAATGCCCCTGTTTGGGCTCTGCATCGCTCCACGATTCCAGCGCGTGATTCGCGGGCGCGGCGTGCGTACACAGGAGGGTTGTTTCGTCGAGCGTCGGATTGAGAGAGATCCGCGTGCCGACCTTTGCAAAAGCCGCACTGAATGCTGCTCCCGGATAGTCGTAAGCCGGGTTTGAGCCCCAGACGATAGCAGTAGCCACCTGGCCGCTGTTCATTTCGGCGATAAGCGCCTCCATCTTGCGATCATCACCCTGGCGCTGGTTGGAAGCGGCGCTGAAAGCAACTGTATTATTCAGATTGCCGAGAATATCATTGATTTTATTGACAATGATCTGTTCAGCGACATTATTGGAGCCGCACACTACCAGTGATTTACCGCGGGCAGCCTGCAGATCGGATGCAATCTTTTTGATGGCAGCGGCAGCCTTGTCGTTCACTTTCGGGCCACCGGAATTGCCGGTCAGTGCGTTGTAAAGTGCAACGATGGCAGCGCCCATTTCACTTGGACGCACCTGCACCCTGTTGTCGGCATTGGAGCCGGTCAGAGACATGTGAGTTTCCACCTGATAGTGGCGCGACATTTTTGCGACATTTTTGCCGGATACCTTGCGGTTGGCGGAGTAGGCACGGGCGTATTCGACCGGGCTGATCCAGGTGCCGAGGAAATCAGCTCCAAAAGATACGATTACCTCAGCTGTATCGAAGCGATAATCTGGTACAGCAGCCACCCCGAAACACTGCTCGTTGGCAGCAACAAGTGCGGCGGCAGAAACCGGGTCGTAAGTTACCACCGAAGCGGTCGGGTACTTGGCCAGAAACTCACCGAGTGCTTTTTTGGCAGTCGGGCTGAGAATAGTATTGGCAATCACACGGATATTTCCGCCGGCAGCGAGCTTCTCCTTTACTTCAGCGTCAAGTTTGGACCAGTCGGTTTTTTCAACCTGCCCATCTTTCACCTTGCCGGCGAACTGAATACGGCGGTTGTCGTACAAACTGAGCACAGAAGCCTGTGCGCGGGCGCTTGTACCACCTTTGGTTATACTACTGAGTGAGTTGCCCTCAATTTTAATCGGGCGACCTTCGCGGGTTTTGACCAGCACCGCGCAATAATCGCCGCCATTGACGAAACTCGAGGCGTAGTAGTTAGCTACACCGGGAACAATTTCGTCGGGCTTGGTGACATAAGGAATAGCCTTCCTGACAGGAATTTCGCATGATGCGGCTACAGTAGCCGCGCCAAGACCGAATCCCATCAGTTTGAGGAAGTCGCGGCGGTTTGTTTGCCATTTACCGTCGGTCTGGTCAATCGTTTCGACCGAGAACTCACGCTCTGCAGACTGAAGAAAAGATTCTTCGCGGCTCAGATCTTCGGTGCTTACCCAAATACCGTTATCGTGGTGCATATATTTAAAAAGGTGCTGGTTTGTGTATTGTGGCAGCGGGGTTGGTGCTGGAATGAATGATTAATAGTGGCACTTCTGGCACTCGAGGCCTCCGATATCTTCAACGTAAACCTTCTCCATTTCAGATTCCGGCTTTTTCACGAGACTCTTGTGCATCTTGATGTATTCCTGATTGTACTGCGCGTAGAAGCCGTTATCTGTGAACTTGACCTCTGTTTCGCTGTGGCAGGTGATACACCAACCCATACCCAGTGTGGAGTATTGATAAACAACATCCATCTCCTGTACGGGGCCGTGGCACTTCTGACATTCAACCTGTCCGACAGAAACGTGCTGTGCGTGGTTGAAATAAGCATGGTCAGGGAGGTTATGGATACGTACCCACTCGATCGGGCCCTGAATTTTTCCATTGGAATCATCTTTCAGCGCTTTCACAACTCCTTCCCACTCGGCCTCGACAGTACTTCTTCCAGCCTCATCCAGTGCCGGGAGGCTGTTTTTCTCCATATAGTTCTGACCAATCCACTTTTTGTAGAGATCTTCAATCTGACTCTCATTCCAGTTCTCATAATCTGAAATATAGCGATTGGCTGCAGGATCATAACCAATAGATGCGAAAATCTTGGTCAGTTCCTTTGTTCCGCCCACAGATCCGACCTTGATGGCGGCGTGGCAGTTCATACAGGTATTGGTAGCCGGCACAGAGGCATGCTTGGAACGGCGCGCCGTATCGTGGCAGTACTGGCAGTCAATCTTGTGCGTGCCAGCGTGTGTCTTGTGGCTGAAGTTGATTGGCTGCGTGGGCATGTAACCCTGCTCGCGACCCATACGGGTTGCATTGTCCACCGTTTTGTATCCGAACACCAGAACAAGACCAAAAACAAAGAATGCTACTGCACCCTTGGTTGTCAGAATATCGCGCATGGTGCGGTAAACAGGTGCTTTACCGTCGCGGACACGTGCCACATTGTTGAGATTGTCAACGATGCGCATGAGTGCGAAGGCCAGCAGGAGAAGGCCGGCAACAAGACCAATGTAAAACCATGGAAGGCTTTCAGCCTCCTTCACCTCTTCAGTGGCACTGGCGGCAGCGCCACCGGCAGTGGCAACAACGGGTTCCTTGATGTAGAGGAGGAGACTTTCAATCTGCTCATCGGTGAGACCAGGAAAACTGTTCATCACCACAGGCTTGTACTTTTCCCAAAGTTCTTTGGCGCGGGGATGACCCTGACCAATGAGTGCCTGTGAGTTGCGAATCCAGTCGTACAGATCCTTTTTGGGATAAGCGGCCCAGCGCTCTTCCACCCCGGACAGTGCCGGGCCGGTAGAGGCAGTCTTCATGTCCTTGGCATGACAGGCGGCGCAGTTAGCACCAAAAAGTTCTTTACCGGCTTCTCTTGTGGGCCCTGCATGGAGGGAGAGCGTTGCGGCGATGAGGAGCGTAAAAACCCAGCAAATGCGTTTCAGCTGCATATTAGCGGACGTAAATTGATTTTTCGAAAAGCTGCCCGAATTGTTTTGTTTCGGAATTATCAGCGTTTTGTCAGTGCAAAGGTAAAAACGGTGTGTTCTTAAAAAAGACTGCACGTGCAATTACTGTCTTATTTAGATACACTTTAAATTCGAGCAGAACACACATCTTCACTTTGATTTCAAAAAGCGCCGCAAAGGTATATAAGCCATACAGGTTTCCAAATTTGAGCGGAATAAAAAACAGTATAAATATGACAAAAGAAGGGCAGCCAGAGTATTACCGGCTGCCCCTCCTGTTGCAATGATAGAAATAAACTTACTTTTTGGAGCTTCCGCCGAAACGATAACCCACTGCAAATCGGCCCATCAGATCCAGATCGAAATTAAAGTCTGTGATAGCACCATCAGGATCTTCCAGGTTATTTACAAAAGCGCGACCAACACCAAAGGCGAGTTCGAACACCACGTTTTGTTTGGAAACCCATTTCTGGCCGATCAGGAAGCCGAGGGACATTCTGGTATAGCTGGCCTGTGTTTCTGTTGCAGTTTCCTCGGCACTCCCCGCATTGAAGCGGGTGTATGCACCTGCATAAAACCTGTCGAAACCCTTCTGCGGATTGAAGTAATACTTGAAGGAGCCCCCGGCATTGACAGCCGAAATTCTGACTGCATCAGCGGCAAACTTGCGGGAGGTGTATCCGATAAATGGCTCCAGGCCCATATTATCGTTCAGGCGAAATTCGGCGGATACATCCGGAGAACCGAAAAGGAGCCCGAGTGGATTGATTTTCAATTCCGTCTGGGCGCTCAGTTTTGAGACAACGAAAAGAAGGGCAATGGCGGCTAATTTGGCAAACTTCATGGTGAAGAAGATAAGTTTAGTGATTCAATTGATGTTTACGGAGCAAATGTACCCCGTGCAGGACTTTCCGCAAGGTATTCATTCCGGTTTAATGTGGAAATAACGCTTTCTGTGAAGATATTTTAACACTTTACCTCGGCGCGCACATGGGAACACTGCCGTCTGTCCGGCGGAAGACGACCGGATTTATATTCAGCGTCTCCGGATTTTGTTCACCCTCGGTGATTTTGATGAACTGACGGGGCTGCAGATTTCTGAAGGTCTGAATCTCTCCGGAAACGGGCCAGGTGACAGTCAGCTCGTCAATTACCGTTGCGGCTCCTGTACCAATCTCTCTGCGAAGCGGAGAGCTGCCAAAACTGCCGCCCGAATTGACATCCCTGTATATGGCACGCTGAACACCATTTTCCGTGATTTTCAGGCATAGTCGCGCACCAATTGCGGCTTTGTTGGACTTCTTCCCCTCGAGTTGAACAGTTATCCAGTTATTGTTATTCTGCCCGGGGTTCAAGAAGAAGGATGTATAGTATGCATCTCCCTTGTAAGCGCCACCCATATCCACGAAGATATCCTGATCGCCGTTGTTGTTGAGATCGGCGAAAGCAACCCCGTGCCCTTTCTGCAGGTTGCCCACCCTGGCACTTGACGTTATATCTGCGAAGTCTTTTCCTCCGATATTTTTGTAGAGTTTGTTGGGTATAACGGATTGATACGATGGATTTCCTGTGGCCATGTACATGTCCAGCCAGCCATCATTGTCGAAATCGCCAAAATTATTCCCCATGGCATAGATTATCTGATTAACCTGCATGGAAGGTGCCCGATTGGTGAAGGTTCCGTTTCCGTTGTTATGGTACAGGTACATTTTCCCTTCCGGGGAAGATGAAGGGGCCAGGGCTTCTTTGGCAGCGTAATAGGAAAGTTGCCTGTCGAAGCTGTAGTTACACATAAAAAGGTCGAGGTTACCATCATTATCGTAGTCGAAGAAAAATGTGGCAAAAGTGTTGGCCTTTGCTATGCCCGACTGTGCCGTAACATCCTCGAATGCAGGCACCTTGCCCTGAACACCCTTGTTTTTCAGGAGGAACTTGTCGCCATTGAGGCAGGACAGGAAAATATCAGGCCAGCCATCGTTATCAAAATCGCCGGAGGTAACGCCTTTGACAAAGGAGATAATATTCAGCCCCTGCGACGATGCCACATTGGTGAAGGTACCGTCCTGGTTATTGATGTAGAGTTCGCAGGGATAAAGGTGCTGGGGCTCCGTGGTTTCGTTGCCTACAAACAGATCCAGCCAGCCATCGCGGTTGAAGTCGTTCCAGGTGGCCGACTGGCAGGGGCGGTACGACAACATTCTGGCTTCGATGGTGACATCGGTAAAGGTACCATCGCCATTATTCCTGATCAGCGAGTTGGGTTGCTCGCCAAAACCGGACATGCCCTGCCAGGCCCCGCGGCACACATATATATCAAGGTATCCGTCGTTGTTGTAATCGGTTTGCATAATGTTGATACCTCCTGTGAAAGCAGCCAGTCCGGAGGACCTGGATGCATCGGTGAAGGTGCCATCGCCATTATTTCGGAAATAGTGGAGCGGATCGGTCAGATCCCAGGCTGAGGAGACGATATCGAGCATTCCATCGTTATCGAAATCATCCACGATCACTCCTCCACCCCTGTTTTTGACGTCGAGTTTCAGATCGGCTGCAATATCGGTGAATGGCCTGACAGCAACCTGATCGGGTTTATCGAGGCCGGGGATGAGCCATCGGGACGGTATTCCTGCCGGATACTCGCCGAGGGTCATACCGGCGATATTGAGCAGCCACCGGGAGTCGAGATCCTCGGGGTTATCATTCATCACGGCAGTGAATGTTTCCAGTGCCTTTCGCGCAGGGGTTTTGTCGTTATGGACTCCGCCACCCTGTATCGGCATGATACAGGCGCCATCTGCGTGTGAATTGATGCAGTTGGATCGTTCGGCCAGGCGCAGGTATGCCATGCCGAGGAACGGACGGAGTGCCCTGACAACTGCCTTGTCGCTGCCCGCTTCGGAAATCAGCTGCTCGTAAAGGGCAACCGATTCTGCTTCTCTACCTGCCTCTAGCAATACAGCCGCCTTCTTGGTGAGCAGTTCCGTTTTTATTTTTGCGTCCTTGGCCTGACTGATCTGGGATTCCAGATAATTCAGTTTGGCATCAGCGGCATATACGTTGGCGGGATGCGTGATGCTGTTCCTGACGTATTCCAGATTTTTTATCATTTTCAGATCTCCATCCGTCTTTTTGGGACCGTTGGGATCGGGCGTGCCCTTGCCACAACTGAGTATTGAAAGCAGAGAAAAAGCGAGCGGGAGAATCAAAAGACGCATATTTTCCAATTTGTTAACTTCTGAAAGAATGAATGGCAATGGGGTTTCAGGGTGCAAATCTCCGATATGAAAGTGAAAACCGGTGCAACAAAACGACAAGATTCGCAACAGAAGCACTATTCACAGGTCGGCCCTGGGAAAATCAGACATTTTGAACCTACTTTTGCAGTTCCGGAGTATTCCGGCTACCCTGCCAGTATTTCACCAAACAATAATTTATGGACGCCAACAGCAGAATTTACGCATCATCAGAAATTGGTAAACTCAGAAAAGTAATCGTTCACCGTCCAGATGAAGGCATAGCCCGTATTACGCCCAAAAGAGCTGGTGAGTTGCTCTTCGATGATATTGTTCACCTGCCAAATATGCAGGACGAGCACGATATATTCACCAACGTGCTGCGGGCATTCGTTGGAAAGGAGAATGTGTATGAAATCCGGGACCTGCTGGCCGAAAGCACACGAAACGAGGAGAGCCGATATGAGGTAATCAACAAAATTGTGGATTTCGAGGAGTTGCCCTACTCGTTCATTCCGCGACTGGCGGGTTTATCGCCCGAGCAACTGGCCGACACACTGATAACAGGTTACCTTGAGCCGGAGGACCGGATTCTATTCGATCCGATTCCCAACCTGATTTTTACCCGTGATATTGCCGTCATGGTCAAGGACTATGTACTCATCACAAAGGCCAACAAATCGGCGCGTTTCAGGGAAAACTTCCTGACAAGGCTGATTTTCGGCAGTCACCCTATTTTCCGTCGTATGAAATCGGACGGCAAGACGATCAATCTGAACCGTGTTGACAAATTTCCGCCCAACAAGCGTGGTGAAACCATCAGCATTGAAGGCGGCGATGTCATGATGCTGCACAAGGACTATCTGCTGATCGGCTGTTCCGAACGCACCAACGAATATGCCTTCCAGATGGTTAAAAACTATCTTTTTGACAGAGGAATCATTAATAATGTTGTACAGGTAAACATTCCGGCGGAACGCACCTATATGCACATTGACACCGTATTCACCCAGATCAACCACAACCATATGGTGGGATACAAGCCTATTGTGCAGGATGGACTCGGATCCTACGTCGAGGTACACCGCTCAAACGGGGAAGAAGTGGAATATGCGAGTCTGAAGGATTTCCTGCTGGCAGAAGTGAACCCGAAAATGGAGTTTATATGGGCAGGCCGCGGAGAAACGCCGTATCAGGAGCGGGAGCAGTGGACAGACGGGTGCAACCTGGTTGCACTGAAACCCGGCGTGGCCATCACCTACGACCGCAACCCCGCCACGGAGAAAGCATTCAAGGATTTCGGATACAGGGTTGTGGGAGCTGAAAAACTGCTGCGTGAAATTGACAACGGGAAAACAGACCCCGAAAAGGTAGAAAACACCATCATTACCATACCCTCAAACGAACTTTCACGCGCAAGAGGGGGAAGTCACTGCATGACCTGCCCGATTGAGCGGGATGACATCTGAGTTTGTCAGAAATTTTATTCCAGATGAATTGCTTCGTGCTTCAGGCGATCGGCAAGTCCTTTACCCAGGTATCTGACAATAATACCATGCACAATGTACAGAAGTGGTGTCAGCAGGATTGCTACACACACTTTATAGGTATAGCCAACCAGTCCGAAAGCTGCGATCTGGTTCAGCGACCAGCGCTGGGAGGGATCTGCACCCAGGTAGAACGCTATGAAAAGTATAATGTACGTATCGAAGAACTGGGAGACGACCGTTGACCCTGTGGCACGAAGCCAGACAAACTTGTCGCCGGTAGCCTGCTTGAAGCGCTGAAATATGGGCGCATCGAGCAACTGGGATACTACAAACGCTGTCATGGAGCCGATAATGATCATCATGCTGGTACCAAAAATACGACCGTAGGCAGTATTGATATCGGGTTTCAGATCCTGATTCACGGTTATCCAGAAATCTGCCGGTGCAGCTTTGGTAGTCAGCAGCAGGACTGTAAAGGCATAGGCAATCACGCAAAGAGCGATCCAGGTAAGCAGGCGCACACCTCTTTTCCCGAAATATTCATTGATGACATCGGTCATGATGAACACAATCGGCCAGATGATGGAACCGGAGGAAAAGCTCAGGGAGATATGTTCGATACCGAAGATCGTCCAGTCCACAGGGGGCAACCCGAATACTTTTTCGAGAGAGAAGATCTTGGGGCCAATGACTTCTGCCACGATGGTGTTACCAACGAAGAAGCAGGCGAGTATAACGAAGAGTTTGTGTTCTTTACTGAGCCTTCTCATGCTGACTAAGGTGTTGATGAAGAAACCGGGATAATTTTACCATTGAAGAAGGTTCTCTGGTTCATGCTGAATTCGCCGATGAAACGGGCCATATCTTCACTGCTCACCGGGGCCTGATAGCCCGGAAATGCCTGTCGGAGCATCTCTGTGTCAACAGCGCCAAGCGCCAGGCAATTGACATGAATTCCGTCGCTTTTGAGCTCTTCTGCCATACACTCGGTCAGGCTGGCCAGTGCGGCCTTGCTGGCGCTGTAGGCCGACAGGCCCGGAAATTTGGAGGAACCCTGAAATCCGCCCATGCTGCCGATGTGTATTATATGTGGTGTACTGCTTTTTTTCAGCAATGGAATCAGGGATTGAGAGACATTTACTGCGGCGAACACGTTTGTCTCAAAAATGTGGCGCCAGTCGTCAGGTGCAGTTTCCTGAAAGGGGGAATTAATCAGGACGGCGGCATTATGAACGAGAATATCCAGCCTGTCTGAATGGGCAGCAACGCTGCTGTAAATTTCATCAGCGGAAGCCGTGGTCAGATCGAGGGCTTCGGCTTTCAGCTGGTTATCACGGATACTGGCCAGTGCCGAAACATTGCGTGAGCACGCCCACACACGTGCGCCTGCGTGGAGGAAAAATCTGACCAGATCGAGACCGATACCTTTGCCGGCGCCGGTAATTGCAACATTCATACAGCGGTTTTTTTCAAATCTACGGGGCAAGGTAGTAGGTTTGCGCCGACATTTCAATTATCTTTGAAAATCATGTACGCATTCGAAACACAAATCAGGGTACGATACGGGGAAACCGACCAGATGGGGTACCTTTACTACGGCAATTATGCCGAATATTACGAGGTGGGGCGGGTAGAGACCATCCGTTCGCTCGGCGTATCCTACAAGGAACTGGAAGAGGTACACGGTATCTGGCTGCCGGTTGTAAGTCTGGAGGTCAAGTATCTGAGACCGGCGTATTACGATGATTTGCTTACCGTCAGAACTGAAATCACCAGTTTGCCCGACAAGTACATCAATTTTGAGGTGAAAGTTTTTAACGAGAGCAAAAAACTGATCAATACCGGCGCTGTCAGACTCTGTTTTTATGATCCTGCGACCAAAAGAACCTGCCAGGCGCCCGAATTTCTTCTTGAAAAACTCAGACCTTTTTTCAACTGATTTGAAACCGGCAAAGCACATACAGCGATTCAGCGAATACATCCGGAACCACCCAATGCTGAACACCGTGGCAGAATGGTCGAAGAGACGATCTTTGCCCGGGTTGAGTGGTATTCCGTTATACAACCTGCTGTTATTTATTTATCGGGAGCTTCAGAAAGAGGCGCTGGTCACGCGGGCCAATTCCATGGCGTTCAGTTTTTTTCTGGC
>JBDLWO010000067.1:0-5918 GCA_039804245.1 Bacteroidota bacterium | reverse complement strand
GTGATCTTTGTCAGCATGTCAGATGTAATAGTGGGGGTATCTCAGGCTCCCTGATGAATCATGGGGTTACGGGATGACAGATGTTCCTGTCAGAAAATTTATATCTGTATTGTCAGTTCTTTCACTGAAACTATCCGCTCGTATTTCTCTACCGGGCAACCAAGTGGGGCAAGCCATGCCAGCTCGGCATCCCGGCTCCGGATGTTTCCACCGGCCTCATCGTATGCGGCAGCCCAGGCGATGAATTTTTCGTAAACAGCGTGCAAATCGCCTCCGGGCCCGACACGTTCGGCTCCGTAGCGCAGGCGCTCGCGCTCGCGTATGCGCGCAACCCGAATGTCGGCCGGCAACCACAGCCAGATTACACGGTCGAACAACGGAATAAACACATCGCCCCAGCCACAAAGGGAGCCGCTCAGCACCCAGTTGTTGTGCGCCTCGAGGTCTGCTGCCATCAGTTTGCAGCGATGATCCGGGTTGCGACGCCGGCGGTATGGCAACGGATCGTCGGTAAACCAGTGATAGTCGTCAGTGTCAAAATGGGGTATATCAAGGTGTGCAGCCAGTTGCCTCCCGAGGGTAGTGACACCTGCCCCGGGCGCCCCGAGAATATGAATCCGCATACAACTATTTATCTGTCAATTTTTTATACATTTTGTAATGCGGAATAGTCACTTCTTCAAATTCATCTCCCTCCACTGTATAGCCGAGTTTCAGGTAAAATGGCACGGCTGTGTCGCGTGCGTGCAACACAATTTTTTCAAACCCGTGTTCGCGGGCCTGTTCTTCGGAGAAGACAACCATGGCTTTCCCCACTCCCCTGCCCTGTTCGGCTGTTGCCACAGCCACCTGACGCATTTTAACCTGTCCATTATTATAAGGTGTCAGATTCAGGTATCCAACAATCCGCCCGCCCTGGTCAAAGGCTGCAATATGTATCTGGTTCCACTCTTCCGCAAGTTGTTCGGCAGTGTAGTCAAGTCCGAGCGGCCTGCGCAGTATTTCATAGCGAAGCGCCACGGCTTCATCATATTCGGGAGTACCGAAAGAAATGGTTGTCATCATATTCTGCTATTCGAGCCAGCCACCTGTGAAGCCCGCCTTTTTTAATCCGGCCACGATGTATGGATTCTTTTTGAGTATTTTCCAGACGGTATCGTTCTGATAATTGGCCAGTTGTATCAGAATTGGCCCCTGATCAATGCCGAGCTGGTCAATATCGTACCAGCCTTTTTCGCCATTTTCGTACTGAAAGCTGAAGTTGAACGCATCAATGAAGCCATATTTCCGGTAGGTGCGCGGATATTTCTCTTTCATGTTGCGCAGCGCTTCAATACAGATTTTGGGCGCAAACGGAATGGAGCCTCCTGCTGCCGTGGGTGCGATGGTGCCGTCGTCTTCGAGATAGGTATAGCCAACACCGCGGGCGCTGTAATCCATAAAATGGGTATTGGGATCCCATTTGTCTTTGTTACCGGGGCCATCACAGGCAGTGAGTCCCCACATTTTTTCGCCATATTCCTCAAATCCACCCGGATTCTGCACGCAGTGTTTCCAGTTGGCCAGAGTAGCTCTCCGGGAGTTTTCAAAATAGTCAATTCCCTTCGCGCGCATGTACTTGTCCTGTATTCCGCGGAAGTCAATGTAGCAATGAGAATACTGGTGTCCGAATAGCGGACCGAAGTTCACATACTCCATTCCCTGGTGTTTCTTCCACTGATAGGTCTCCGTCCAGGCATCCCATGCTTCTGCGCCGATGGGGTGTGTGGGCGATCCCATGGCCATTACGAGCAGCACCATGGCCTCGTTGTAGCCGCGCCAGCTGGCATCCAGGAAACCTTTGTCCGGAAACCAGCCCATGCTCATGGTCTTCTGACCATTCATGGCCCAGTCCCACTCCACTTCCCGGTAAAGTTTGTCGGCCAGATCGCGTATGGCTTTCTCTTGTCCGTCTTCGGCGTCAAAGTAGGTCATGCACACGAGAATACCCGCCATCAGCAGACCGGTATCAATCGTGGAAAGCTCCACGTTCTGGAAGCGCAGACCGGTTTTTTGTACCAGAAAGTGGTAGAAAAAGCCTTTATATCCCGATACATCCGTCATCTGCGGACCTTTGGGAAGTTCATTCAGGACGCGCAGGGTGCGCAGTACGCGCTCTGCCGCCTGTTTACGGGTAATGTACCCCTTTTCCACGCCCACCACATAGCTGGTGAGTCCGAAACCGGTGGCGGCAATACTGGAGAAATTGTCGGTAGGCCAGCGGTCGGGTATCTGGGCGTTGTCGGTATTGCCGAGGTCCCAGAAAAACCGGAATGTGTGGAGTGAAAGTGAATCCAGGAACGGATCTTTTTGGTAACGCCTGGCGGGTTGTGCGGTGGCCGCCTGTACGAGGAAAAATGAGAGCAGAATGGTGAATAACTTCTTCATATCGCTTAAAAAGAGATGCCGGACTCCGACAATTGGAATCCGGCACCAAAGAACTGAAAAATAACTGACATTACTTCTCTGTGTTGTACATCATCTCTTGTCGGTCAGCACATAACCTGGTTTAGAGGAAACCGCAGAGGTTCGCGGAGTTTGACGCAGAGTTACGCAGAGTATGAAAAAGAGAAAACCGCAGAGTTACGCGGAGTAGTACAAAGAATCTTTCTCTGCGCAACTCTGCGCTATACTCTGCGAAACTCTGCGGTTAACTCCTCTGCGGTTAACTCTCTATATGCCTATTGTAACGATTGATTTTGATCATCTATGGCTCTTTGCTGATACTCTGACGGTGTAAATCCGGTAGCTACCTTGAAATGGCGATTGAAACTCTGCCGGCTTCCGAAACCGGTGTTTTCCATTAGCTCGATGACACTGATATTCGGGTTGTCGGCGATAAGCCTTCTCGCTTCGTTGATCCGGAAATTATTGACCAGATTCGGGAAAGAGGTTTTTCCTACTTCGCTCAAGGCCAGGGAAACATAGCGCTGACTCCTGTTCATATTATCGCACAGGTTTTGCTGGGAGAAAGTCGGATCGAGATAAAGTTTTCCATTACCGATTCGCCTGACTATTTCAACATACAGGTTTGACAAATAGATTCCCTTGTCATCAGGCTGATCCTCGTCTTCTTCGGGCTGCTCAACGGGTTGCCGGTTGTCAAACTCAATATTACTGTCACGGAGAAAAAAGGTACCGTTGGCTATTTCCAGGTTCATCCGGTACATGGTTTTCATGGTCCTGCGCAACCGGATGTACTGCGCAGCAATAATGCCAATAGCCAGGACGGCGGCCAGCAGCGCAAGCAGAGACAGTATCAACTGCCTGTTTCTGATGGAAATACCCTCCTCCAGCAAATCTTTCTGCCGTGTTATTTTCTTTACCTCGTGTATGGTCTGAAACTCTGAATTCAGGATTCGTGCATTTTCCTGGGCCGACTCGTCATTCATGGTCTTGTACTCTTCCAGCATCTTTTTAACCCCCTCAAAGTTCCCGGCGCGGGCCTGCAGTAAAATTTCAACCTCCCTGATATCGCGCTGATAGTCTGTTCTTCCGGTTTTCAGCGCCAGTTTACGCGATTGTTCGAGGTCGGCTGCAGCGGCGGCGAGGTCGCCTCCCGATTCAATCTCGCATTGTCCCAGAAGCCGGAGCGCAACCGACAGGGCCTCGAGGAATCCTTTGCTTTCACAAAACGCAATATTGTCGCGCAACAATTGGCGTGATTCAATGAATTTTTTCTGGCTAATATTCAATTCTGCAAGATTATTGGTGGTAAGCGCCACGTAATACTCGTCGTTAACGCGCTTGTACAGATCAAGCGATTTTTTCAGATTAGCTTCTGCGATGTGTGGCTTTGACGGAAAATTACAGGTAGCGATATTGTTGAAGATACTACCCATGGTCTGCGTATCACCCCTGGCTGAGTAGTATTGGTAGGTATTATCAAATATTTCCAGCGCTTTTTCATCATCTTTCATACGGTGACTGAGAATACCCAGATTCAGCCAGATATCAGCGATGGATGCCGAGTCTTTGCTCTGTTCCGAGAATTCAAGCGCCTTCTGGTAAGTTTTTGACGCTTCCTCAAACCTGTACTGCTTTTCAAAAATGATAGCTGTATTAATGAGACAGGCCTTGTACTGGCCTGGAATAATATTCCGCTGGTTATGCTGAAGCGATTTGTTGTAGTAATCGAGCGCAAGATTCAGTTTACCCTGATACAGATTGCTTGTGCCCAGCAGAAAATATGTCTGGACAAAAAAAGAATCGTGGGGCTGCTGCTGTTCAATAATCTCCCCGAGTATTATTCTGCACAATGAGTCGGTCTGTACAGCCCCGGTAGGGAGAAACGATGCAGCTTCTTTCAATCTGGATGTGTACACAGACTGACCGGCAGAAATAAAACTGCTGAAAATCAGTAGTAAAAAGACGAGTTTTCCTTTATTCCGCAACATTGAAGTATTGTTTTACGACCTGAGAAAATTCGGCAAACTGAAAGCGTGCTGAAAAGAAATATGCAAACATACTCAATTTTTAGTCGTCACCGCCTGATTTACCAGTTACTGCTGTACCCTGTCGGCAGGCATTGGCTCGCCTTCCGACAGGGTACAGCAGTTTGCCGCAAATCCGGCAGGGCGTATCCAGATTTGTGGTAATCCTGTGAGCAGACAAATTATTCCTTCACACAGCGGACAGAGAGCCCCCAGGTACGGACGAAGTAGTAGTTCGTGATGGTGACACTACTATTGAAGACCAGGCGCCACGCGTTGCTACTATCGCCCTCTGTACTGCTCCAGTAGATGCCGTAGTCACCACGGTCGCCCAACGGACCACCGACGCTGCCCCTGACGCCGGCCGCCGGAAGCATCAGCTGATCTCCAAATTTTACACCCGCTCCGTAGTTGGTGGCGGAAGCGCTAAAAGTACCTGCACTGGTTCGGGTATTGTTGTCCTTGACACCATCCCACTGCGCCTTGGTCGGTACCCGATACCCGGACGGACAAGGATCATTGGCCGTTTTGGAGCCGTCGGCCCAGGAACCATCAGGAGCAAATGTAGTGTTCCAGCCGCCGACAGCGCCATCGTTGGCTTCTCCTGCACCTGAACCAGTCGGACCCGCAGCAGCTTCTGCCGAACGCCCCCACTGCCAGTAACCACCGTTAATCTCCCAGCCCGGTGTGAACGGATCGGCACTGGTGTTGGCCGAACCGAGGTTATGGCACATAAAGTTTTTGTATTCAGTAGCACTTACTTTGGCACAGCAACCGGTAGTGCATACAAACACATTCAGCGTACAGGATTGCCCACCGATATTCAGCGCAAAACTGGCCGTGCCGCCGCTGGCGGGTGTGCCCGTGATCGCGAAGGTCAAATTGCCGGTGCCGCTGGCAAAATCGCCCGCACTCAGTGTGGCCGTCAGGCCCGTAACGCCAGTGGAGGTAACAGTCTGACCGCTGTGAACCCCGCCGTTGCCACCCGTGTAGGGTACGCTCACACTCACGCCGGAGGCTAACTGACCGGATGTGAGCGAACCGGATACTACCGCACTGCTGCAATCCAGTGACTGTACAACACCTGACCGGCAATTCAAACGCACCCAGTCGGGTACAGCCGGTGTACCCAGATTCATTTCCAGGCAACTGGTCGTTGTATTGAATATCAGCAGACTGGTTGCAGGGTTATTGATGGCACTGCGCTCTGTGGTGGTCAGGCGGGGAAGCAAAACGCCCCCGTCGCTGCTCTGTATATCAAGCAATGCCGAAGGGTCAGGAGTGGTACCACCCACCACTACTTGTCCCGGAAGGCTCCATGGCGCCACAAGCAATAACGCCATGGCCAGTTGTATGATTGTTTTTGTCATGTTCTTATCCATTTTATCCCGATTTCGGAATATTGAATGAAAAAAAATTTAAATAGTCAAATAGACAAATAGTCGG
>JBDLWO010000066.1:0-4054 GCA_039804245.1 Bacteroidota bacterium | reverse complement strand
TAAGATCAGGATCCGTGTCGTAGTCTGGCAGAATCTGGTTGAAAAAGCGTGTATAAAACAGGGATCCGTCGAGTGTTATGACACTGGCATGAGCGGGAAAAAACTTGCGGGTGTAATTGATGTTTCCATTCCAGGAGCGTTCCGGGCGCAGATTTCTGGCAATGACAACCGTACGGGCGCCGGTGAGTGCAGCGTGATCCTCGGTGAAGATATTGGCAATCCGGTAGCCTGAGCCTGTGGTAATCCGCAGGCTGTGCTGAATATCCTTCACCCATTTCCAGCTGATCCGGGGAGTCAGAATATTACCGTGTACCGAGTTGTAGTCGTATCGGAGACCGAGCAGCAGGCGGTTTCTGCCGTTCAGTTCTATTTGATCCTGGATAAAAATACCCGGCAGCCAGGTTCGTGAGGGCAGGTTGGACGCGCCATCGGGCGTGGCGGTAGCCGGGGAGTTATCGTCGTACAGGGTGAAGCGCACTGCGGCACCCATTACTGCTTCATGCCTTTTGCCCAGTGGCAAATCCGTTGTGAGCTGCCCGAAAGCCACCTGTTGCTGGCCCGCATACAGTATATTTCCATAGTATGAGTACTGATCATGCACATTCCAGGAGGCATCAAACATTATCTGGCGCGTACTGACGGGCAATTGATAGCGGCCCAGTATTTCTACCCGGTTGGTACGGATACTCTCACCATAAATACTGTCAGTTCCGCGCCAGCGCGGCTCCCACTGCATCTGACCGCCCCAGCGATTTTCGTGTACATACCGGGCTGCCAAAGATGCCTGATAGTTACCTTTTCTGGTGAATCCCCATTTGTTGAATACGGAGATCCGGTCTTGTAGTGCTATATCTGTGAAGTTATCACCATTGACGTCGAGCGGATTCTGATAGCTGAACCAGTTGATACCGAGCAGTGAACTGGCTTTCCCTGTTCTCATTCCTGCTGCTATGTCCATGTTTGTCTCCCCGATGGAAGAACCAAACACATCCAGGTATAAACGGGGCGCCGTCAGGGCGTTTTTGGTAATAACATTAATAACTCCGGCCACCGATTCCGATCCATAAAGGGCACCGGCGGGTCCTTTGGTGATTTCAATCCTGTCTATCAGTCCGTTGGGAATTCCGCTGAGTCCATACACGGTGGAAAGACCACTTACCAAAGGCATACCATCAATAGTGACCATAGTGTAGGGCCCCGGCATTCCGTTGATTTGTATATCTCCGGTACCGCACACGTTGCAATTCGTCTGCGGGCGCACGCCATTTACCAGCGAGAGCGCATCAAAAAGACCGGGAGTCACATTTTTCTGAAAAAAAACAGACGTGTATACTTCAACTGGTATTGGAGAGAGGTCTTTGGATATGTCTCTGGCCGCTGCCGATATCACAACCGTCCCAAGGGCCGTTTCCGATGGCGCCAGCCAGATGATCTTTTCACTGAGCGTATCTGTCATTTCACCCGTCCAGGGTTTGTAGCCTATTCTGCTGATATGAACCCTGAGCGGGGTTGTTTTCATTTCTGGTAACCTGAAGCGCCCGAGTGTATCGGTAAATCCGCCCCCATGGGAGCCGCTGACAGTGACCACTGCCGCAACAACCGGCTCACGACTGACAGAATCAATCACCGTGATACTGATTGCCTGGGCACCAACGGTGGTCGGGAGCCACAGAATAATTAGCCCGAAGATGAACCTTTGTATATTTTTTTTTCCTGATAACATCAAAGAATCAAACATCATACAGCAATCGGGGTTCAGGCCACCCGTACAAATCCTGATGATACGCCAGAAAAGGCATAAATCAGCCAGTCACCCCCGTTTCCTGAACTCACCGGGGGTCATACCAGTCCGGGACTTGAACAGTCTGGAGAAGTACTGCGGATACTCGAAACCAAGGGTATAAGCCATGGCACTGACTGACAGATCGGTACCTGCCAGCAGATTTTTGGCCTCTTCAATCAGGAATGAGTGTATGTGATCCTGTGCGTTCTTTCCAGTCTCTTTTTTCAGCATATCGCTCAGGTAATTGGGCGAAACGTGCAGCTTTTCGGCCAGTATCCTCACGCTGGGCAAGCCTGCCACGGAGGTGCCGCCCGAGCGAAACCAGGCCTCCAGCTCATTTTCAAATTGAGCGAGAATACCCTTGCTGGCGCTTTTTCTGGTAATAAACTGCCGGTCATAATAACGGCGACAGTAATTAAGCAATAATTCCAGATTGGATACTATCAGCGTATGACTGTGACTGTCCGTATTTTCGGCTATCTCATTCCGAAGGCGATCAACAACATCCAGCAGGTTATTTTTTTCCTTGTCCGACAGGTGCAGGGCCTCATTTGTCGCGTATGAAAAAAACCGGTACTTCCGGGTGATTTGCTGCAGGGAGGTTCCCCGCAGCAAATCCGGGTGAAAAAAAACACCCCAGCCCTCCCGCTGTACCCGGTGATCAAATTCGCTGTCCAGTGTGATAACCTGTCCGGGCGCTACACATAACAGACTCCCCTCCTGAAAATCGTAATACTGTCGGCCGTATTTGATACGATTGGAGCAGTAGTTCTTGAACATCACAGAATAAAAACCTGTACTTATACTGGCGCCGGCCAGCCGTTGCTCGTCGGTTGAGGCAAAATCAATGACCGTAATCAGCGGATGACGGGGCTTTTCCTTCATGAAAAGCGTACTCAGGTCTGAAATGTGATCCAGAATAAGCATCGTACTATTTTATCTGGCTCATGATAATCCTGTCAAAGGCACGGTCGCCCAGAAATACCCGCATCCATACCATTGGTTTGGCCATAGCCCCCACCCGGTAGCGGGTTTTGGGACGTGGCGAGGCAATAATTTTACGGATAGTATCAGCAATTACGTCAGATTTCGAGTACTGTCCGTTGTCATTCATCTTTTTCAGGGCTGCAGTAATTTTTTGGGCTATACCGGCATAAACCCCCTTTCCGGAGAATTCGAGCATATTGCCCAGCATGACACTCCCCCATTCTGTCTGTATGATACCGGGCTCCAGTACTACCACATGTATATTAAAAGGCTGCAGATCCAGGCGCAGACTGTCGCTCCAGCCCTCCAGCGCATGCTTGGATGCATGATACCAGGCTCCCATCGGCATATACATTTTCCCCCCCATGGAGGATGTATTGATAATGGTGCCAGCACCAGCCTTCCGCATAAATGGAATTACCTTCTGAGTGAGCAATGCCAGACCAAAGATATTGACCTCGAACTGTCTCCGGGCCTCATCCATAGGAACATCTTCCACAGCACCGTACAGGCCATACCCGGCATTATTCCATAAAACATCAATTTTCCCCTCTTTCGCCATGATCGTATCCACCACCTGCTGCACATCGGCCTCGCGCGTGATGTCCATCTGCAGGGGAGTAACCCCCAGTTCGCGCAGATCGTTCATCTGGTCTATCCTTCGCGCTGCGGCATAAACAATATGCCCGTCTCTGCCCAGTACCCTGGCAGTTTCCTTTCCCATACCGGAACTGGCGCCGGTTATCAGAATTACTTTCTTCATTTTTTTGTATTTGCAAAATAGTCAACAATGTACTCCATAAAACCGGATGTTTCATGGATTCTGTCGCAAAGGTCCGGGGCATCAGCGCTCCCCGACTATACAAATTACGGAAGAATGGATACTTTTCTACTTTTTCGGAGCGTCGCCCGGTGGCAGTAATGATCTGGCTGACAGATTCAGTGCAGGAAGAGCGGGAATAAAAACGTGATTCAATTCACAAAACCAAGCACCATGTACACCATATTTCTTATTTCCGAATTCAAGCGCCAAAGTGTTTCAGGCAAAGCAACTCCGGTAACAGGCGCCCGACAGACCGGGAAAACCACATTGAAGACTTCCTCACAATAGCGAACATCACACAGCGGCAGCCGCAGCCTTCAACCCACGGCTTCAGTCGTGGGAAACGCGCCACCAAACCTACATCTTCACCACCCTGACCATCCATGCCGAACCGCTCTTCTCCCGCAACCGGAGCAGATAAACACCCGGCAACTCCTGCTCGAAGGATATCCGCAGCATAT
>JBDLWO010000065.1:0-64844 GCA_039804245.1 Bacteroidota bacterium | reverse complement strand
ATAGTGGATCTGTTTTGAGTCTGCTGACCAGTGCAGGTTATAGCCGGCATCTCGACCTACCAGTGTTGCGGGTACAGAACCCATATCGCCGCTGACATCCAGGGTTTGTCCGGGCATAGGCATGGCGCAAACGAATGCCTTGTGCAGTTCTGTAAATGCCAGCCATTTCCCGTCGGGGGAGGGAATCCACTGATTGGCATATTTACTTCTGGTCAGTATTTTTTCATCGTTGCCATTCAGATCGAATGAGCGGAGCGATTTGTCGAATCCGCCAAACAGATAACCGCCTGTTGACACGAAAATACGCTTCCCGTCGGGAGAAAAGCGCGGATTTTCACCCGTTGCAGTGACAAAGGATGTTTTGCCGGTTGACAAAGACAGTATATAAATACCGGGTTTGCCGGAATGAATGAAACCGAGTTCGTCATCACCTCCCTGTTTCCTGTAAACGACGGATTGTCCGTCCGGAGAGAAGGACGGGGTTCTGAATATTCCTTTTTCGGAGGATATCACACGTGCGCCCGAGCCATCGGTGGCAGCCATGATGATACGACCGAGTGATTCATCATTCCAGTCCACAAAAACAACCCGCTTGCTGTCGGGAGACACTGCGGGTTCGAACTGATTATTTTCTTCTGTTATTACTTCATTTTTAGCCGGGAATGGCGATACTGTTCCGCTTTTCAGGTCTTTTCTGTAGAGTTTTCCGGCAGCATTAAAAAAGAGATATCTGCCATCGGGCGACGTGGTTGCCTGTCTGATTGCCCGGGCAGTGAACTGCTCTTCAAATACCTTTTGAGGGGTGCGTTGTGTTTCAGCTACCTTTGTTTTTACCTGGCAGGTGAACGGGATATTCGTTTTAAGGGACGCTGCGGGCTTTTGTCCGTTCTTCACGGCTTCCGCTGTTTTCATGGCATTGATTCTGAATATCTTTCCCTGTTGCCAGATAACGATATTCTCTGCATCTGCCCAGGAGAACCCCGGGTAGCAGCCGAAAATTGTCCAGGCTTCCTGCTGGTCTTTGTCGAGCTGCTCGTCAACAGGGTATTCCTCGCCGGTTTCCAGATTCAGCAGGAAGAGTACCGTTTTGACTTCCTGCCGTCTGACAAAAGCGAGCCATTTGCCGTCCTGGCTGATTTGGGGGCGACAGGCGCCACCAGATCCGCCTGTAATATCCTCAACGATGCCTTTTTCGCGGTTGTAGCGTCTGACGGCAAATATCTGCGTATTGGGGTTCTTGTTATACTGGAAGTAACCGCCCCCGTACATATCTTCACTGAAGTAGATATACTTGCCGTCAGTGGAAACAGAAGGCTCGTTCAGATCTTGCTGGTCATTTTTGCGTTTGGTGAGCTGTACGCCATCGCCTCCGTTGGTGTGGTACATCCACAGCTCCCCGGCGCCGAGCGATCGGGTGGAGGTGAAGTGTTTTCTTGCAACGAAATAGTCCTGATCAATCCATTCGGCATTATTGAGCAGCCGGAAGTTTTCTTTGGTGATCTGGCGTGACTGGCTTCCGTCGGTATTCATCACCCAGATATTATCGCCTCCGCCGGCATCACTGGTAAACAGAATCCTGCTGCCATCGGGAGAGAAGCGCGGCTGTACCTCCCAGGCGAGTCCGGATCGAAGACAGGTGGCGGTGCCACCGGTGGCTGGCATCGAGTAGATATCGCCGAGCAGATCGAAAACGATGGTTTTCCCGTCGGGTGAGACATCCAGGCACATCCAGGTGCCTTCTGACGCAGTGAACTCAATATCCTTGTATCGGATGCCTGTTTCGGGATTGTTTACATCCCATTTTTTTTTGTTCTGGGCCTGAATGGCGAGTGTGCTGAACAGCAGCAGCACGGTGACAGAGATATATTTCATAGCTTCAACATGATTTGCCCTGCATAATTACGGTAATACGGGTAAATCATGTTGAAAAAATCTTCCAAAGTTGCCGGGGAGGGCTTATTCGACCGGAGAATTTCGGTTGGGCAGCAGTTTCAGTGCAGCAAGTTTCCAGAGCGCGGAAAGGTCCGGAGAGATATTCAACCGCAGTATAACGAAAGCAAAAAGCAGTGCATACGATCCCCCCTTGATCATCATATCAGCTATTGGAAATCCGGTTTCTGGTATCAGGGTTGCAATAAAGAAGGTAAAGAGCGCAATCAATATGGAGATGAGTGTATTTCGGGTAAACGGGAACAGTCGGTAAATACGCCAGATGAGCCACACACTGAAAGCGTTATATAATGTTACCGAAATGAGCGTCGAAATGGCTGCTCCGTAAAATCCTATTGTGGGTATAAGCCACAGATTCAGGCCTACCGTCAGCGCTGCGCAGGCGCTTAATGAAAAGAGTGCGTACCGGTAATGAGGTGAATAGTAAACCAGATAATTATTGAGTCCGGTAGTCATTTCTACCAGTCTTGTCAGGCCCACGAAGAAAAATACCCATATACCTGCCTCCATTTCACCAGAATGATCGGCCGGGAAGAGTTGAAAGATTGGTCTGATAGCGACCCACATCCCCCCGAACAGGAGTGCTCCGGCTACCAGCAGATTGATCGAAACACTTTTATACAGTTTTCCGAGTTCTTCCAGTTCGTTTTTGGCAAGATACTCGGCCACAGACGAAGCGCTGGCAGAGTAAAGACTTTTTACAGGAATTTCAATGATTGCTGCCAGTGCGGTAGCGATGGCGAAGGTGCCGGCTGCGCTTTCTGCACTGAGTGATCCAACAGCAAATATATCGGATTTGGAGGCAACGAGCAGGGCAAAGCCACCGAACGACCAAAAAGCGATATAGGCCCCCATTTCTTTTTTCAGGTCGGGTGTAAGGAACTTCCAGTCGGGTTTCCAGTGCCAAACACCCAGTTTATGGAGGTAAATAATCATGGCGCAAGTAACCATTGCGGAATGAACAATCATCCCCCATATTGCTGCATACAGGCTGATCCATTCCTTCCATACAGCAATCATGAGTGCTGGCAGCACCAGTTTTTGCGAAAAATCGAGCAGGAGAGAGGGTACCACTATCCGCTTGAAATTGGCGGAGTAGGTGTAAAGTACAGTGCTGATTGTAAAAAAGAAGGCGATCGGGATGGCTGCCGGGAGGTAAGCTGCTATGAGTGGGGAACGCTCAGAAATGCTGTTCGTGTAGGGTTCCCGGAAGATGGCTGCGAGGCCCAGGCTCAGGGTGAAGCCCAGGCCACACAGCAACATAAGAAGGGGCAGGAATCCGTGGTTTCCAACCGATTCGTCCCGGAATTTAGGGAAAAAGCGGATAGCAACCGTGTTGGCCCCCAAAGACAATATGGGCAAGCCGATGAGACCGACTTGTAGTAAAACCTGGATAACGCCGTATTCCTGTCTGACATGCGGATACACCAGAAAAGTGCTCAGCGCGCCCACACCCAGTCCGACCAGATTGACGGCGGAGTGTTTGATGGACTGACGGCGAATGACTCCCATGTGCTTACTCCGTCACAGCGAGTTTTTTCAGAATCGTTCCAAGTTCATTCTGGAGCAATACGAAGTAGATACCGGCATTGAGATTCGCGGTAGGTATCTCGATCAGATTTTCACCGGGGTGCAGTTTGACAGATTCGAAGTGACAGCGCCTGCCGGAGGCATCAGAGACGGAAATGAGTGCGTCCATGTTATCATCGGCTGTGAGCTGGAGAATTGCAGGCAGACCTGCCGCGACAGGGTTGGGAGTGAGTGCAGCGAGCACATTCCGTTCCAGATCGTTGGTTGCGGCGAAGTTGTAAGTCCGGAATACACCCACCTGCTGCGGAGCCAGTTGTTTGCTGAGATCCCACTCGCTGTAAGGGCGCACGCGCCAGTACAGGAGGCGGTTGTTCGGAATATTTTTGGTGACAGTAAGCGTCGTGGTGTTATAGACCGTATGCCAGATAAAACGCGGCAGCATAGTCTCTTTCAGGCCAACCTCCACAGTATAGAGAGAAGCATTGGGTACCGGATTCCAGGAGAATGTGACATTATTGTACTGTACGTACTGCGTATCGAGCGGTGCGACCAGTTCTACAGGTTCATCTTCAGAAATTTCCTGAAGCGGGTCAGTAATTTGAAGATACTCGGAGTGCTCGGTCATCAGATTATTGCGCATGGCGGCAATTTGCTCGGAAGAGAACCTGTTTGCGCACGCATCCAGCGCATATCCCATGATGAGGGTCGCGTCTGACCTGAATGCCACACTGTCGGGGTCGTGCTGCACAGTAAGACTCTCACCGTTCTGGTTGCAGTTCCAGCGGTAGTTCAGGTAGTCGGGTCTGGTATCACAGAAGAAGTCGCCTGACTGATAGCAGTTGCTGCCATCGGTTTTTTCCACAGGGCGGCCGCTGATGGAGGCAGGAGCGGGCTGGGAGTAATCCCAGGATTCACCTTCCCATCCGAAGAACGGGTGCGGTAGGGACAGGTGGTGACCCGCCTCGTGGGCCCAGGTTGTATTGTTCACGCCTGAGCAACTTTTACCCAGCACAATGGCGTCCTGCCAGGAGTAGCCGCAGTTGCCTGCCGGATTTTTGACCACATAGGCATTGATGCGATTGGGCAGGCGGTTACTGTTGATCAGGTCGGATCCGCCGCCCCAGTCATGGTCGTGCCAGTAGGTATTATTCAGGTAGCGGAAAGGATCGCCCGGCATCATGTAGAACCTGATTCGAGCGTCTTTGAACTGTTGATTCATGTTATTCAATGCGCCAATAGCCAGTTCGAGGTTGTAATATTCGGCGCCTGCATCGGTACCTGTGATCTGGACTGTAACAGGAACATATAACCAGGTAGTGTCTTCTCCGCGCTCGTCAATGAGCTGGTCGCGGTGATCTACATACCATTTGAACCAGTCGGTCATTCCGACGGTACCGCAGCCACCGGGATTGGTAACCTGCGCGTCCAGCGAGTTTACGGTGAACAGGAAAGCGGTAAGGAGTACAGGTAATGAAAGTCTCATCAAAAGCAGTTTTTGTTATTCGGTCCAAATGTCCGCGATGTTTGTTAAATTCCGAAATGCAAATTGACAAAAGTCAGTGTGTGACACATAATAGTTTATTTTTTGACAAGTGTCTGACGTTTTACGCCCTTTTCTGATACGGCAACGAGTTGCCAGGTGCCGGCTGGCAATACCGGGAGTCCGGGTATTTCAATACGCATTTCTTCCAGACAGTTCATTTTTCCTGAAAAGAGACTTCTGCCTGCCATGTCAAAAATACTGATCTGAACGGGGGCACCTGTCCATGACGATGGTGTTTGCAGGGTAATGACCGATTCGTCTGAAATCACGCTGGGGTAACAACGCCAACCATCGGTATCTGGTTCACCGGTTTCTGTGGAAGGATTGGTAAAAAATGTTTCGGCGGCAGTAAACGGCTGACAGGCGTGCCAGAAGTTGAATGGTTTTATGCGCCAGTAATATGTTTTGTTTGCAGTAAGCGCTCCACAAACGGCAAACGTATCGGCAGTAACAATATCAAGCTCCTTGTAACCGAATGAGGGAATTCGCGAGGCCTGCACCACATAGTGTGTAGCATGCGGGACAGATTTCCAGACAAGTCGCGCGCCTGTTACCGGTTGATTTTGCCCCATGACCGGCTCCAGTTGTTCGGGCAGTTCTGTTACAGGCTGCTGAAGCATGGCCGGAGTAACCCAGTCTGCCTTTTCTGTGGCCAGTGTGGCGCGCATAACGGATATCTGCTCGGCGGAAAATCTGCTTTGGCAGGCATCATCTGCATAAGACATGAACAGGGTGCCGTCGGAGTAGAAATCGGTGCCGTTCAGATCTTTCTGTTTGACGGAACTCATCTGAGTGGCCGGATTGCAGTTCCAGCGGTAACTCAGGTAGTCCGGTTTTGTATCGCAAATCCGGTCGGCTGCTACCGAGCAGTTGGCACCATTCACGAATTCTGTCAGTGCTGTATCGAGTGGCGCTGGCACCTGTGTGTCGAGCGTGTCGTGAAAGTAAGTGTAATCGTACGTGAGAACCGGAGGAGTCGGGTTGTTGTAATTGTACGTTTTGCCTTCCCAACCGATGAAAGGGTGGGGCAGGTTCAGCGCGTGCCCGATCTCGTGTGCCCAGGTATGATCGTCGGGGCCTGCGCACCCGTGTGCGATGGCCACGCCGCCATAAGGCAGGTTATAACCGCAGTTTCCGGCAGGATCTGACACGAAATAGGCATTCAGTGCTCCATCTGCGTTGTTGGTCAGCATCATTTCAATGCCCTGTGGAATGGTTGAATGAGTATGCCAGGCAGTATTGTTGAGCAGATTCCAGGGTTCTTTCATGTAGAACTGGATACGACTTTCAGCGAAATCCTGGTTCAGCCTGCAGAAAGCGGCCAGAAAACGGTCCCAGGGCATGCGTCCGGCCCCGCTGTCTTTGGCAAGAAGGTGTACCTGAACGGCCACCCAGAGCGTATCGCCCGATTCTGGTTGGGCGTACAGCCACGGATTTTTCTGGTACTTTTCAAGAAAATCCGGGACACCTGCCGGTGCGCCGCATGGATGGAGTTCCTGTTTGGATGGTTCCTGGCAAATCCCTGTGAGTGCCAGTGAAAGACCGAGTAAAACGAGAAAGAGTAGTCGCATAATTCAGAATCGAGTGCGAAAGGTAGTAAAATTGTAATTATCCGTCACGGGTAATCAGACCCTGACTTTGGTGCGTTTCCGGAATTTTCATGCTGGAATTCAAACAGTTCTTTTCTGTGTTTATTTTGAGCCGTTCATTGAAACGGTGCCAGCAATACCTCTTCAAAACTTAAAATACAGTGAAAAAATACTCTGTCATTGTTTTCGGTTGAAAATCCCGAACAGGTGCCTGACTGCAAAAGAGCGGTACAAATTATTCACCCTGTTTGAAATACGGGAACTGAAGGAAGCTCTTTTGTACATTTTCCGGTAGATAGAATGAACCTGTATGGCTACTTTTTCAGCAGCCTCCCTCCCTGTTGCAGGCGATACTGGCTGTGCATTAACTTGTTTCGCTAACCATTCAAGTGATTTTGTATCAAATTTATACATATCATTTTCATTTTTTATTACATATTCTTCAGTGTCAAATTGGTAAATATCCTCTGACATATCAATACCGCCCAGTCTTTGTTCTGTCCGGGTACGTTCCTGATTCTGGTGTTCCCATACTGGTTCAATCAGAGAGGAGTGAAGTCGCATGGAGGGACCATGGAGTTGTGTCAGTACCTCGATCAATTTATGGTTATTTTTCATTGCCGGGCCGTAACCCAGGGCTGGTCCGAACTGATTGTAGGCATACAACAGTTTCAGGGCGGGCAAACTCAGGCTGTCGTTTGCGCGTTGGTGCGACTCCTTGTGTGTTATACCAATTTTCTGACAGAAGTGTTGCACCACATTCCCGTTGTCGAACATGGAAGGGGCATATTTATAGAGATAAACCTGTGTGGCGCCAAAAATTGCTTCCAGTTTCTGTATTTTTTGGTTGGTTTTTTCAAAAGATTTTGATGAAACAGGGGAGACAGGATTGAATTCTGCCAATCCCATTGCTTTTATATTCTGTTGAAAGATACTCTCAATCCACTCTTTCAGTGGTCTCATATATACAACCAGTTCAACGGTGAATCCATTTGATTCCATGAATTGACGCAATTGTAGCAACGATTCATGAGGAAAATCCCAGCAGCCTTCCCATGAAAATATCAGTATTTTATTTTCATCGATGGCTTTTTTTATTTGTCTGTTGATATAATCGAGTGCTTGTTTTCTATAATCCACTACTTTATTTGCAGACAGATTTCCGAGTTGGTAGTTGTAGTCGGAAGTAGGTTCGGTATGAAAAAGATGAATCAACTCAAAAGAGCTGTTTATTCCCATACAACTGGAGTAAACAAATTCATCATTTTTCCCGGGGTAGCCAGCCAGGTACTTCTGGATAGCGGTGGTACCTGTTTTGGAGGTTCCGGCGTGCAGAATGCATCTTTTATGCAGATTTTTCATTTGAATTTCAGTTAAATTATACGCGATTTCCCTTAACCCTGCCGGATAACAGGATCATGCGGCGGTAATGCATCAGGTCAGAATTTCCCTGACCACATTTCCGCCTACATCAGTCAGACGGAATGATCTTCCCTGAAAAGGAAATATAAATTTTTCGTGATCGAAGCCGAGCTGGTTCAGGATGGTAGCCTGAATATCAAAAATACTGGTTTTGCCGGATACGGGTCCGAAGCCGATCGGGTCGGTTTCTCCGTGTGAGGCGCCGCCGGAAATACCTCCGCCAGCCATCCACATTGTAAAGGCATCGGTGTGATGATCGCGTCCCTTGAATGGCATTTGCAGCCCGTTTCTGTTTTCCATCATGGGAGTTCTGCCGAACTCACCGCCCCACACCACCAGGGTTTCCTCCAGAAGTCCGCGCTGTTTGAGATCGAGCAGCAGTGCCGCCGTGGCGCGATCTGTTTCCCTGCATTTGTTCACCAGGCCGATATCAACCGAGAGGTCAGCGCCGGTACCGTGCGTATCCCAACCCCAGTCGAACAGCTGAACGAATCTGACTCCTTTTTCCACCAGTTTTCTGGCCAGCAGGGCGTTGTTGGCGAAGCAGGCTTTGCCGGGCTGCGTGCCATAAAGTTCGTGTATATATGGCGGTTCATTATCAATATTCATTACTTCCGGCGCCTCGATCTGCATCCGGTATGCCATTTCATACTGTGCAATCCGGGTGGCAGTTTCGGGGTCTCCACTCTCCTGGTGAGTGAGAGCATTGGCTTCGTTGATTGCCTCAATACTTGCCTTGCGCAAATCCCTTGTGATTCCGTCCGGATTATTCAGAAAGAGAACGGGGTCTCCTGTACTTCTGCATTGTACACCCTGGTAAACGGAGGGTAAAAAACCGCTTCCCCAAACACTTTTGCCGGCATCGGGATTATTACCTCCTGAAGTAAGCACTACAAATCCGGGCAGGTTGGCGTTCTCTGATCCGAGTCCGTAGGTTACCCACGAACCGATACTGGGTCTGCCCAGTCGTGCGCTGCCTGTGTGCATGAGCAGTTGCGCGGGTGCGTGATTGAACTGATCGGTATTTACTGCTTTCAGGAATGCGAGTTCGTCGGCGACCGACTGCAAATGGGGCAGATAGTTACTGATCCATGCGCCCGATTGTCCGTGCTGACGGAAAGAAGCCTGGGGCCCCAGCATTTTGGGAATTCCCCGGATAAAAGCAAATTTTTTGCCTTCGAGCAAGGAGGGTGGACAGTCCTGGCCATCGAGTCGGGCCAGTTCCGGTTTGTAATCAAAAAGTTCCAGCTGTGACGGGGCGCCGGCCATGTGCAGATAAATCACAGACCGTGCCTTGCCCGGGAACATGGGAGGGCGTGGCGCCAGCGGATTGGCCGGATCAATCAGGAAAGCAGATTGATCTGCGGTACGGTCAAGGCAGCCTGTCAGGCTTCCGAGTGCAAGCGCTCCGAATCCGAAACCGCACTGTTTGAGGAAGTGACGGCGGGTAGAGTGATGAATATGTGCAGAAGGGTGCATGGCAAAAGTTGAATATCCGTACTTTTGTGCCTATGAAACTCAAAGAATTTATCCGGCTTCCCCGCAGAATGTTCTGGGCCCTGATTATGGAGGGTGCTGACACCCGCAGGATGCTGGAGGTATTCGGGCGTCAAGGTACGGGTAAGTTGCGTCTGATTCCAACAGATCGTCAACCTACGCAGGAAGAACTGGACGAGGCTCTGAAGCAACTGAAAGATATGCCCCGTTTGCTTCCTTTTGTGGTGGTCGTTCTGATACCTGTACCCGGTGTTTCTGCAGGTTATGCACTCGCTGCCATCACGCTGGAGCGCTGGTTGGGCGACCGGTTCAGGGTGCTTCCCAATCGTTTCAAAGTAATACTGGAGGGTAATGCCAACTCTGAAATGCCTGATTAGGAGTTTTCCGGGCTCAGCCCCAGTTTTCTTCCCTCCTCGATCATTCTGTTATACGCTTCCGCCATTTCATTCGGAATTTCACCGTCGAGAATGGCCTCTCTCACGGCTGTTTTGATGATACCTACTTCCTTTGAAGGGTTGAGTCCGAAGGTTTTCATAATTATTTCTCCCGTAATGGGTGGTTGCCAGAGTCTGAGCCTGTCTGCTTCGGTCACCAGCGACATGCGTTCTTTCAGGTATTCGTAGCCTTCCAGATATCGCGCCATTTTCCGCGGATTTTTGGTCGTGATATCCGATTCGCAGAGAATCATCAGATCTTCGAGATCTTCCCCTGCATCAAAAATAAGTCGTCTGACTGCACTGTCCGTCACATCTTCTTTGGTAAGAGAAATGGGGCGCAGGTGCATCATCACCAGTTTTTTGACATATTCGAGCTTCTGATCGAGCGGAAGCCTGAGGTTTCTGAACAGTGGAGGCACCATGCCGGCTCCTTTCCATTCGTGGCCGTGGAAGGTCCAGCCGGCTTCCTTGTCGAATTTTCTCGTGGGTGGTTTTCCGATATCATGTAAAAGCGCTGCCCACCGGAGCCAGACATTGCTGCTTTTTTTGCAGACATTATCCAGTACCTCCAGGGTGTGGTAAAAGTTATCCTTGTGTGCCCGACCCTGCCTGTCTTCCACGCCCTGGAGGGCTGCCACTTCGGGCATAATAATCTGTAACAGTCCGGCATCGAAGAGCAGATTAAATCCGACAGAGGGTTTGGGGCTTTTCAGGATTTTCTCCAGTTCGGTAGCAATACGTTCTTTGGAGATAATACCGATGCGGTTTTTGTAGTCTTTTATTCCTTTGAAAGTAACCGGATCGATGGAAAATCCGAGTTGTGTGGCGAAACGTATGGCGCGCATCATGCGCAGGGGGTCATCTGAAAACGTCTTGCCGGGGTCGAGGGGTGTTTTTATCACCCTTTCTTCCAGGTGCTTCATTCCATCAAACGGATCCAGAATTTGTCCGAAAGACTCCTTCTGCAGACTGATGGCCATGGCATTTATTGTGAAATCGCGTCTGTTCTGATCGTCTTCGAGTGTGCCGAGTTCGACATCAGGTTTGCGGCTGTCAGACTGGTAGCTTTCCCTTCTTGCGCCAACGAATTCAACTTCAATATTTTCATAGTGGAGCATTGCAGTGCCGAAGCGGCTGTAAACAGCCACCTTGGGGCGGGGTGATATGCCGTTAGCTACCTGATGGGCAAGCTGGATGCCATCTCCCACACAAACGATATCTATATCTTTGGTGGGTCTTCCAAGCAGTCGGTCGCGCACATAACCGCCTACTGCATACGCGGGAACTCCGATCTCTTCGGCGCAGCGGCCGACATGTTCAAGCAGTCGCAGTTCGTTAGGTTCGAGCGTAAAAATCATTGTCTGGATTCTGCGAAGGCGTTGTAGGCTTTGACGATTGACTGGTAGAGCAGTTTGCCCTGAACGGCGTAACCCATCCTGGAATAATGTACTGAATCGGACGACATCAGTCCGTTCGACTTCCAGGCGGCGGCTGATTGCTCACCACCTGACATCTGGTAAAGATCCCAGAGTGCATATCCTTTTTCCCGGGCAAACTGCCTTATATTTCTGCTTACATCATTCAGATAAGGATTGAAGCCTTTGCCCCGGAGATATGAGTCGGCGGGTGTAGTAAGCATTATACGGGCAGCCGGGGAGTGTTCTTTTACCTTGTTGATGAGTGTATTCATGGTAAACAGAAGGTATTCAGCCGGGGTATTACCCTGACCTTCATTGGTGCCAAACGAAAAAATGATCAGATCCGGTTCCAGTGCAGCTACCTGGCGTGCAAAATATCTGGCCCGTGCGAAATCCATGTACTTGGCTCCGTTTACTCCGATGGCGTGATAGATTACACCGCTGAGCTCATTTTCGAGGGAGACACCATCTATGACGAGTTTCATCTGTTTGCCGTTGCTTTTTCTGGCAGATATGGTAGCTTGTGCCACAGGTTTGTCGAAAAAGAAAGACTTCGAATAGTCGTCTTCCAGGTAAAGGTGGGCCGACTGGTTACTGGATGCGTCTCTGACGTCCAGTTCAAAGTTTTCCGGATCTTTGGTCTGAAAAACAGTGATTTTGGAGAACAGTTTTGTCTCGGAAGTGGCTGTGTCGCGCAACCTGAAGGTCAGTTCTCCGTTTGAGCTGTTTGTTTCCAGTCTGAAACCCGAAATTCCGTATTCGGTTTCGGCTGCCAGATTGCGCTGGCAATTGGAGCCGGTCCAGCGACAGTTTGTTTCCATGAGATAGTCACGTGGGCCGTTGGAACCTGCCAGCTTGTAGGGGAAAACGAAGCCACGCCCTGCATCCCCGAATTCGCGCTGCAGCCGGCTCCGAACCTCGTGAGTCAGATAATTGCCCAGAATATGTGAATCGCCAATATGAACAATGCTGATTTTTTTGCCTCCGCCGGTTCTTTGAGCCATCAGTTTTTCAAAAACCGGATTCAGGGTACCAGACAGGCTGATTATGTTGCTGTCCTGTGAAATGAAGTTATAGGCTACAGTGTCGGAATCTGTTATTTCAACGCGCGGAGGTCTGAACTGAGAGTGGCACTGACCTATAAAGATTGTCAGAAAAGCCATTACATAGAAGGTACGCAGTTGTACCGGGCCGGAAAACTGTATGTTTCTCATAAGGCATTATTTCTGGGAATAGCGTTTTTTTTCACGTACAAACAGATCAGCCAGCATGAGTCCGACTGTCCTGCCACCATCGTGCGTGAGGTGAGTATAGTCCGTGTTCGCCAGGCGGGGTCTTTGAGCGGCCATCCGGATGATTGCGTTTGTTCCTCCCATTCCGTGGAACAGGTCAAAGAACAGTACACCGTGCCTTCGGGCGAGATTCCGCTGCATTTCCGAGATAGCATAAACACTTTTCATTGTGCCAGGTTCCTCACCATTTTTGCCGCCCCTGTCGCCCACACTGATGATCATAATTTGTACTCCGGGAAAGCAGTTTTTAAGGTGTCTGACAGTTTTATCAAGTTCGGATTCGTACCAGATGACGTTACTGAGGCTGTTGGTGACGGCGTTCAGCCCCACCTGCAGCACTACCAGATCGTAGGGCCTGAATCGGGTAAACGACCTGATTACCTCGGGTTTGAGCGAGCAGAGTGCGCCTCCACTGTTTCCTCTGACAGAGAAATTGTCAATGTAGAATCCTGCTCCGCTTTCCAGGGCTGCTCCATAAACCAGCAGGCTGTCTGTCTGGGGGAAGCTGGCAGAAAAGTTTGTTGCAATTTCGCCATTACCGGGACATCTCCACTGCCTGATGGCTGTATTGCCACCTTCCAGTAACGCCTCCCGGGCGGGTTCGCCGTTTTTTTTCCAGGTAAATGCTGCTGTATCGGCTGAAGAGTAAAACAGGCACAGATCGGTCCAGTGGCGGGTTCTGGCAAAACTGGAGGTGCCTTCATAAGAGAGACGGGCAACACCTGAAGGCTGACAGGCATAGCCATTGACGCCAACATGCGGTCGCGGTCCGTTTTTTTTGACTATTGAAAACGTATTCCAGCCACCGAACTGATGTTTTATTGTTCTCCTGAACTGCGCCACCTCGGAAGTGACGGGTACGAAGCCAACGCCATGACCACCCCAAAGTGCCTGAAGTGTATCTCTAAGATCGCCGATCAGTATATCTCCTTCCACAAATGAGTCGCCGTACCATGCAATCCGCACGGTCTTCCCCTGTTTTATCGAGTCCAGACTTCCGAAAAAACGGGCCAGACCACGCTGCCCGTAGGTATAATCTTCAATAATATGGCCATAATCTGTCGTATCAACAGTATAGGCCAGTGCTCTTGCCGAGGAGTCCATGCTGGCCCATCCTATGGTATCAGATGCACTGTAATAGGTTGTATCGTAGCTCGGTCCGCCTGTTGGCGCGTTTTGTTCGAAGGCCAGGGCTGCGTCTGCACGCACATCGGAAAAGATGTCCATGCTGCGCAGCGTGAATCCGCCGGGCGACAGATTGACAGGCAGGTAGGAGAGGCTGATCAACATGAACAGCGCCAGTATGGTGAGCGTAATGGCGTGATCGAGGTAATTTTTCATGCGTGCCGCAAATTTAATGCGGTTGAGGATAGAGGAAGGTATTTACCAGGAATAATAATGATTTATTACCGAAACATTGTCAAATTGTAAAATTACATTACCTTCGAACCTTCAGATCTTGTTCAGGATTTTGTTGCCGAGTCAAAAATGGCTCATTTTTTACCTTTTTTCAGTTACGCAGCTCCGGCGGCGCGTCTTCAAAAAGGCAAAAACTGAAAAAAATGCGCTTATTTTTGCCATTGGCAGAAAATCCTGAACAGGTTCTTGAATCCGATCATGAATTTCAGAACAGCCCTGAAAAACTGTTGGGCATGAAAAAACTGAAAATCCGGCTGGTTTTCCTGCTTCTATGGGGCACTATAATTCCACTCGCAGCACAGAATGACCTGCAGGTGATCGGAAGTGCTTACTTTTCAACATCAGAGGTGGCCACTGGTGCCGAGGTGATGTTCCTGATTCGTTTCGAGAATAACGGAAACGATACTGTCCAGAATCTGGTGATTCGCGATACGCTCGACCCCAGGTTCGACGCGTCAACGCTCCGGATGATAGATGCCAGTCATGGCTATCAGTTTCTGAGAGACCAGGGATTTGTAAGATGGTATTTTGATGGTATCCGCCTGCCCAACGCAGATCCTGATTTCTCTGATAATTCCACAGGTTATATCATGTATGCTGTCAGGCTGCACAATTTCCTGAACTCTTCGCAGGTCATCCACAACAGGGTTTGTATATCCTTTGATGAAACAACGGTTTGTACCAATGTAGCCACAGTCTGGATAGAGGAGTCATCTTCCTCTAACCATATCCCCGGGCAATCTCTGTTGTCCCTCTCCCCAAATCCGAATAGTGGCGACTTCCGGGTCACGTCCACGGCAGGATCAGTCAGGTGGTGGATAACCGATGTAAACGGTAATATGGTTCAGGACGCGATGGTTTCTGACAACCAGTACAATGTTCGTATGGACAAAGCCGCATCGGGCTTTTATTTGTTCTGGGTGAGGAGTCAGCGGGGGGTGCAGGTTGAGCGGTTTGCGGTTATTCGCTGATTTCTGTGTGGTTTTCCCTGAATGGATGTCGGGGCAACCATGTTTCAACAGGCTTCAGATAGTCGAGAATAGTTCCTGTGAACCGATTGGCAAGCTGGTTCTGATGTCGGAGATAATTCCAGAGCTGGTGCGGTACCGCTCCGACAGAACTTTTAATTTCGAGTGCCGTTCTGGCGAAAATAATTCTGTCGCTATCCGATTCTATACCTATTCTGATGATATCGTAAAGAATATTCATGTACAGCTGATACTCATGGTTCATGGATTTTTCATAGCCTATGAAATGCGCTTCCAGTTCCCCGTGATTCTGTATAGTGGAGTAAAAGGCTACCATTTTTCCGTCCTTGAAGTACCCGTAAAGACGAAAGTAATCGCCAAATCCGGCTTTCATCCCTGTAAAATAGTCATCGGTAAGATCAACCATATTAAAGCCTGCGTTACTTGCCACTTCTTTGTAAAGCCGGTAAATAACCGGTAATTCATGCCTGATTTCTTCCAGTGAGAGTTCGCGGCGTTCAATCCCGTCAAACTTTTTGAACGCTCTTTTGGTGCGGGTCCGGTATTTGGTTGACATGGCGCCCAGATATTCATCGAATGATCTGAAGGGGAGTTCGAGTACCATGTTGGGCTGAATATCGAACTCAGCGAAGCCTGACGAAACAAATTTCTCCCGGGAAATTTGCCGTTCGGGAGCTACATCCTTGATCAGAATGACTGGTATCTTTATTCCTTCTTCCGACATGATTTTCACTACATCGTTGAGGGCTTTTTCAAGTGACTGAACCGCTTCCTGTTCACCGACGAGTTTATTGTTGAAATACCATCCATGTTCTCCTGTCAGCAGTATATTACCACAAATCAGGATATCTGCCGAAGCCATTCCGGCTACTCTTCGCTTGAACCAGAGTGCCAGGCCGTCAAAAAAGCAAGCTTCTTTCCCGTCGGTGCTGTCCAGTTCCTGAATATTGTCATCTCCCTTGAAGTATTTGAACTGACAGAGTGCCACACCGGCTGGCCTGCTTTGTTTGTAGAAAACCAGGTAGCCAAAACTGGTGCCCGCAGGCGGATATTTTTCTACCACAGAGAGGAAATGCCTCTGTAAAAAGATATCGTCAGGAGGAGCTGCGTTATCCCAGTCAGATCCTGCTTCCTGCATGGAACGGAAGAAACGATATTCGACGGTGGTTAACGGGTTCAAGGTAAAAATACCAGGTTTGGTGAGGGCGATGGTTGCGTTCATTATTTCGGATTATACCTTCAAATGAAACGCTGTAACAAACAATAGGTTTTCAGGATGGTACAACATTCCACTTTTTTATTTCACTCAGGGCTTCTTTTTCATCACCCCAACCCATGACTGTAAGGGTTCCCAGTCCGTCATAGTACATAAAGAACAATTCGAGTATATGTCTGATGATGCTGTAATCGCGCTGAAATGTTTCCCAGTCTGTGGCGGTGATGATCCGTTTCTCCACATCAGCCGGAATGGCCAGTACTTTATGGTCCAGTTCGCCGAGGTCGCTGAGCTTCAGGAGTCCTATGGGCACAACCTGAACTGTTGAACCTGTCGGAATATGTTCGGCCAGCACCAGCACATCCAGCGGATCGCCATCACCACCCCGGCTTTTGTCCATTCTGGTTGAGGGAATAAAACCGTAATTGACAGGGTAGGACATAAAATTCACCTTTCGTGCTTTCCCATCGCGTATATCGGGCTGGAAGCACATTTTGTCGCGGTTATACTCATACTTGGTATTAGTACCGGCTGGTATTTCAATGACAGCCTGCAACAATCCGTCCTGTGTAAATGATGGCAGTTCGAGGTGATTCATATTTCCTTTTCTACGAGATAGCTGTTTCTGATACTGGAATTTCTGTTGATCATTTCCGCGAGGAAGCCTGTCAGGAAAAGTTGCGTGCCGACGATCAGTGCCAGAATACCGAAAAAGAAAAGCGGCCGTTCGGCGATGCCATATTCCTGATATACTATTTTGGCGACAGTGAGCCATACAAGTATGGCGGTTCCAATCAGAAACGAGAAAAATCCCAGCGTTCCGAAGAAGTGCATGGGGCGTTTTCCGAATTTGCCCACAAACGAAATGCTGATCAGATCGAGCGGACCATTGATGAACCGCTCAAGCCCGCCGAACTTGGTGGAGCCATACTGTCGGGCTCTGTGCTCTACCACCTTTTCGCCTATTCTGCTGAAACCGGCCCATTTGGCTATGACAGGTATATAGCGGTGCATTTCTCCATACACTTCTATTGTTTTCACCACATCATTCCTGTAAGCCTTGAGTCCACAGTTGAAGTCATGCAGATGAATGCCGCTCATCCGGCGTGTGACGGCGTTAAAGAGTTTGGTGGGTAATGTTTTACTCACCGGATCGTGGCGTACTTTCTTCCATCCGCTGACGAGGTCGTACCTGTCTTCCCGGATCATCCGGCAAAGTTCGGGTATTTCATCGGGGCTGTCCTGCAGGTCAGCATCCATGGTGATCACCACCTCTCCGGCAGCCATCTGGAATCCTGTGTGGAGTGCGGCTGATTTGCCGTAATTTCGTCTGAACTTGATACCTCTTACGGCGGGATTTTGCTGGTTCAACTGCTGAATGATACTCCATGATTTGTCGGTACTTCCGTCATCAACCAGAATGAGCTCGTAGCCCAGCCTGTTTGATTCACACACGCGGCGTACCCATGCCTCCAGTTCAGGCAGGCTTTCCTCTTCATTTTTCAGCGGAACGACAATTGATACATCCATAGTTTTTGCGTCGTTACAAATCAAACCTGCTCAAGGGCATTGAGCGGGCAGGTTTTTCAAAAGGATTGTCCGGATCTCTTTCTGCAAAAACGGGAAGCAGATCAGGAGAGTCTTTAGTTATCGTCAGGGCGTTTTTAGGGCCTGATTTTTTCTCTTTCAACATGGCAGACCATCGGTTGAACAACTGTTCCTGCTGCTCCTGGTCAAGGTGCTGGTTATCGCTGTAAAACCCCTTCAGTTCTCTCTGGCGCCTTGCTTCAAACAATGAAACGGCGCAAGCCACCGAAATATTGAGGCTCTCTGCAAATCCTGCCTGCGGAATGTTGAAATTTCCGTCGGACAGGGCAATTGCCTCGGCGCTGACACCCTCATCTTCGTTGCCAAACAGCAGGGCAGTCGGCTGAGTCAGATCCAGAGAATAAAGCGAGCGGCTTTCAGTACCGAGCCCTGTGGAGAGTATGCGGCCGTAGCGCGTGCGCACGCGGGAGAAACACTCCTCCAGATTCTCAAACAGATAGACATCTATCCATTTGAAGGCTCCGCCCGAAGTTCGTTTCCCCAGGCGAAGCCCACGTTTGTCGAGATACTTCCTGGTGTAAACCACAAATACCTCTCTCACCCCCACTGCATCGCACGAACGCAGTGCCGCGCTGATATTCAGCGGGTCGAAAATATTCTCCAGTATGATGGTCAGGTCGGGCTGTGATTGCCTGATAACCGACCTTATTTTCTGTTCTCTCGAAGTATTCATTATCTGATTACTGTCACATCACCCGCAAAGATCTCTGTTTCTCCGCTGAAGTACTCCACTTCAATAACATAGACAAACACGCCGGGATTGACATACTCCCCTCTGTGTGTCCCTTTCCATCCTGAACGCGTATCGTTTGGCAGGAAATCATTGTTCTCGAATACCAGCTCACCCCATCGGTCGAAGATACGCATATACCTGACTTTGGCCACCTCCGGGCCTCCGAAAATAGTGAAGGCATCATTGAGTTCGGGCGAATCCGGTTTTATGGCATTGGGCAGATAAACTCTGGGTTTCCTGTTAACGCCTACATATATTTCGTCTCTTGCTTCGCAACCCTGTTCGTCTTTTATAAAGAGTTTGTAAGTGATGGAAGCTGGCGGACCTGCTTTGGTGTAAAAGGAGTCGGGCTGGGCCAGCCAGGTAATTGGCGACCAGATAAACGTATCCAGTTTGGGTGAATTGATCACGGGCACCAGATAGATACTGTCGCCAAACTGTATGGTGGTGTCCGGACCAAGATTAACCGTCAACTGCAGTGGCGACAGGATGGTTTCGGTAATTTCCAGCAAACATCCGTTCTTGTCCTCAATTTCCAGCTGATAATCGCCGCTGCGAAGCCCCTGAATTACAAACGGGAAGACATCTGCAAAGCCCTGGCCGGTTCCGTTCAGCGTGACATTGTAAGGCCCGGGGCCACCGGTAATTCCGCTGATGGAGATGGCTCCGTTGTCCTGTCCGAAGCAAACCGGACGGATCAGTGATGTATTAACGCCCAGCGGCGGTGGTGCGGTCAGTTGCACCGCCTGGCTCCACTGGCAGCCCAGCGCATCTGTAAGGGTGACCTCGTACCCGCCCGCACTCAGACTGGTCTGTGAAAGTCCGGTATTGCCATTCGACCATACTGCGGTGAACGGCGCTGTACCGCTCTGCGGAGTGATAGAGATACTGCCATCGCTGTCGCTGGAGCATCTGACGTTGAAGCCATTGTAATCAGAAAGTGTGGCACTCGCCGAAACCGTATTAACTGTCACGGTGGCACCTGCGCCGATGGATGGCGTACAACTGTTACCCTGAGGCTGAAGCACCGCAATCTGATATGTTGTGCCTGAAGCAGGCGATACCGGGAACGTCTGGCCATTCACAGCATTGCTCAGTGTGACTGGTTGAACACCTCCCGAAATGATCACATTGAAGGAAGGTGCTCCGCTCAGGTTGAGCGTGAGTTGTGCTGCTGCTCCTGCACACACCGTTGTTGAACCACTGAGTGAGCCGGTCGGTACCGGCAGGACCGTTACCAGCCCCTGGCCACTCACTGTACCCTGGCAGAATGCATCTGAAACGCTTGTCAGCGTAACGGTCAGGCTCTGCTGTACGCCTGTCAGAGGCAGCTGAATGCTGTTGTTGCCCGACGTTTGTGTGGACTGTGGTACACCATTCACTGCATACTGATACTGGAACGGAGCCTGACCACTGAAGTCAATCTGCAGCTGTGCATTGGAACCGGGGCAAACTGCAGCCGTACCACTCAGCGCAGCAGTCGGTGCCGCCCTGAATATGACCGGAACGCCGGACGAGAATGCAACACAGGGATCACCGAAATCCACATTACCATTGGGGAGCGGGTTACCGGCTGCCGCTACAATATAATAGGTGGTTCCCGGAGCCAACACACCCGGCTGGAACGGGAATTGTGGCTGGGCACTCTGCGCCAGCACACCTGCCGGGAGCAGGGCCGGATCGGTACACAGCAGGTAGCGCAGTGCATCGTTCTGGTCAAGCGTAGCGCTGCCGCTCTGCTGGGCAGAAACGGATCCACCCGGCAAACAGGCATTCTGTGGATTGGCCAAAGAGCCGGCACCAGTGGTACACAGACAATTGGGTTGTCCGCTGACGGTAGTTGAGCAGCCAATGGCATCTCTGATTACCACAGAATAGGGCTGGGAGCCCGGATAGGCCTGAGAGGTAAAGACAGAGTCGGTGACAGTTCCGATGATACCTGTCACGGTAAAGTTATTCGATGCACTGCCGTTGTTGATACTGAAGGTCAGTGTGTAGGTTTCGTTGAACAGATTACAGTTTTCCAGCAGATTGAACACCTGCGGAACAGGATTAACCTGAACCAGTGCAGATCCGCTGGTGTTTCCTGCACAGCTGCCGGCTCCTGTAACGGAAACCAGCGTATAATTAGTGCTGGATGCCGGACTGACAGAAAGCTGGTACGGATTCTGGGTCACATTGTTTAACTGCTGGGTACTGCTGCCATTGCTGTAAGTGATAGTAAATGGCCCGTTGCCTGCAAGTGAAATGGGCAGGGTAGTGCCGGTTCCGGCGCAGATGGTTGCTCCGCCTGCAAGCGTGGCAGTCACAGGTGGCCTCCAGCTCACAGTAGCCCCCGGAGCAACAGAAAGACACGGATCTGTCAGGTTGATAGTGCCCCCCGGTGTGCTGTTACCAGCCACTGCGATTACCTGATAACTGACGCCATATTGCATGGTGGAGGATGAGAAGGCGAAAGATGGGGTGTTGCTCGTCGCTATGATGTTCCAGGTAGCCGGATTGGTACCCTGTGTAAGGTAATACTGCAGCAAATCCTGGTTGGGTTCGAGTACAGTGCCTGAAGGAGGTGAAAAAGAAAATATATCTCCTGAACACAGAGTCAGGTTACCGGAATTCAGGGTTCCGGCATCGGTGATGCAACTGCACTCGGCCTGTTCGGCATAGCTGAATGTGCCGCAGTTCCAAACATCCTTTACAGTAAACGAATAGTTGGGCTGTGAAATGGGTCTGGGATCACTGACGAATTGTCCGGTTACAGGGTTATATGTTCCCGGAAGGTTCTGTACACTGACAGTTGAAAGATCACCTCCGCTTACCGTAAATTCAACCGTGTAGGTTTGATTGATCAGATCGCAGTTTTCGATGATGTTGATGATCTGTGGCGCCGGATGAACTGTTACAGTCGCCTGACCAGTGACGGTGCCCGGGCATCCCGACGCATCAGAAACGGAGGTCAGTACAATAGTTGCAGTCTGCTGCAACTGTGCGTTGATACTGAACAGGTTGTTGGTCGGATTAACTGTGTAAGGAGTTCCGTTGCTTGTATAGGTCAGTGTGTAGGCAGGCGACCCGGTCAGGGTTACGAGCAGAGACTGCGCGCCACCCGGACATATATTGAAGTTGCCGCTGGTCATGGAAGCTGTCGGACTGATTCTCCAGACAACTGGAGTGCCGGTTGCTACCGATGAACAGGGGTTGCCAAGATCTACCTGACCATTTCCACTCGGATTGCCAACTACAGAAGACACGTAATAGGTTTGTCCGGTCTGCATACCCGGGCCGAAGCTGAACGAGGGTGTACTGCTCCATGCAATGATATTACCTACGGGTACCCCCGGATTGGTATGCAATATGTACATCAAAGTATCTCCGGGTTCAAGCGTAACGCCCTGTGCGGGAGGCAGGTTGACAGGTGTTCCTGTGCAGGCATTCAGGCTGTTCTGTGGCATCGTGCCGGCATCCGAGTCGCAACTGCAGTATTGTACGCCCTGCAGGGTATCGCTTCCGCAGTTGTTGGCATCGGTGAGTAATCCGAAATAGGGAGTTCCCGATATGGCAGGAAGTGTTGTAAATGAAGTGCCATTGAAAACCGCCAGCAGGTTTGACAAATTGAATGGCGGAGTGCCGGTCACAGTGAAATCAAGCGCGTAAGTGTTGGTGGAAAAGTCACAAATAACATTGACATCACCAAATACAGGCTTTGGAAGCAGGGTAACATTGACTGAACCGGAGACCGAGCCTCCACTGCAAAAATTATCAGACACCCCGGAAAGTGTCACGGTCGTATTCGTTACTGGCAGAAAGGTGTAGTTGTACGTAATCTTGTCGATGCCCGTGATGGGTGTTTGGGGTACTCCGTTTAAAACCGGAGTGAACGAAAAGGGAGTCACACCGGTGAAACCCACCTGTACGGTAACTGAATCGCCCTGGCAGACGCTGATGTTTGTATCATCCAGGGTTGCACCGGGCAGGTTGGCAAAAACAACGGGAGTCCCCTGCGATACAGAAAGGCACGGATCATTCAGATTGATAATTCCGGTGCCATCCGGATCACCTGAAACAGAGGAGATATAGTAGGCGTCATTGTTGTTCATTCCGGGAACAAAAGTGAAAGATGGCTGTGTGTTCCAGCCATAGACAGTGCCCAGTGGTAATCCCGGATTGCTGTGGAGTATGTAGAGGAGCAAGTCGTTGCCATCGTTCACTTCACCCCCCAGAAAAGTTGCTGTGACGGTGTCGTTCAAACAGACAACCTGAGGCGTGAGATCCATAAGTCCTGCATCTGTAGTGCAGTTACAGTTTGCAGGGCCACTTACTGTTACATTACCACAGTTATTGGCATCTCTGAATACAATATTGTAGCCAGTACCCTGGGGAATAGAATTGCTGGTAAACTGATTTCCGTTGAAAGTGCCGCTTCCCGATATCAATGTGTACGGAGGCGTGCCTCCCAGAATATTGAACCGGACTGTGTAGGTTCCGGAAGCAGCATCACAATCCAGGTCGAATCCGGCATAGTTTGGTGCGTAATTTACGCGCACAGTGGCCGATCCGTTCGGGATACCTACGCATCCGGGCGATTCAATTTCTGTCAGTACATAGGTAGTGGTAGAACTGACGTTCACCGGAATAAGATAAGGATCATCGGATGTGAAAACCGGTGGCTGAGCCACTCCGTTAATGGTATAGCCAATTGTAAACGGTCCCGAACCCGTAAAATCAACAATCACGTTTGTGTTGGCTGAATCACAGAAGGTGGCATCACCGGACATAACACCCGTGGCAGGTACAAATACCAGTACAAGAGCAACGCCGCTGACTGTACCCTGACAGCCGTTTCCGTCAGTAAGACTCACCAGACGATAGGTTGTGCCAATCGAGGGTGTACTCTGAATGGTATAGACATTCTGATTGGTAGTAATCGGTGCCTGCTGTACGTTATTGAGTGAATGAATAAACGTGAATGGGCCTGAACCGGTAAATGTGAACGTTACCGCAGCTCCGCTGCCGCCCTGGCAGGTTTGTCCGCCGCCACTTACAACACCTGTAGCCGGCTGAGCAACTGCAATCACTCCCGTGCCCGAGACAATGCCACTGCACCCGTTTCCTTCCACAGATAATAGCGTGTACGTGGTAGTTTCAGCTGGGGTTACCTGTATGGAAAAAGGCGCTGTATTGGCCTGTATGGAAGGTTGAGGAACTCCGTTTGCCGCATAAGTAATCAGGTAGGGACCTGTACCGGTCAGATTGAAATCCAGGGTGCCTGTTCCTCCCGGGCAAATGGTCTGGATTCCGCTGATGGACGCTGTAGTCAGGGGAGAAACAATGACTCTGTAAATGCCGCTTACTGTTCCGATACAGATAGAATCCAGTACGTTGAGAAGCGTGTAAATGACTGTATCGCCCACCGGCATAACCGGTATCCTGATCATACTGGTCAGTGAGGTGTCCTGCGGCTGGGCAACACCATTTATTCTGAGTGTGTAGATATATGGCGCTTTGCCTGTAAATTTAATGGTGAGTGAGTCTGTTGCCCCGGCACACACCTGTACCGTATCTGATGTGAGTTGTGCGGTGGGAGAAGGCAATACGGCTACAGTCGCCTGACCGGTAGCAGTTCCGGGGCATCCTCCGTTATCTGTCATGCTCACCAGTGAAACCGTGGAGTTGGAGCTCAGGTTGAACGACAACAGATACGGGCTGGTACTTATGTTATTAACCGGCGGTTGTGAAACGCCATTGATAGCATATACGAATCCGTAGGCCGGAACGCCATTCTGAAAACTGATGGAGAATTGAGCCGGAGTAGCGGAACAAATCGTGTCATTTCCTATCAGACTGAGGGTTGCCAGAGCAGCTCCGCTGGACACCAGTACCTGGCGTGAAGCATTGGGACCCGTACATCCTGCGTCATCTCTCAGGTTTCTTATGACGTAATTCGTATTGGAAGTGGGTGCTACCGGAATGATAAAGGGATTATCAAATGTATTGAATGAGCCCACGGGCGAACCGTTGGCGGTCAGATCAAATGACCATGGCCCCGTACCGGTGAAATGTACCACCAGCAACACGGACCCGCCTGCGCAAACTGTAGGCACGGAGTCAATCACTGCTGTTACAGCCTCAAATACATTGATGGTGGTAGTGGCTGGCACGCCACAATCGGAGGTGGGAGTGAAGGTAAGATCTATGGGCCCGCTCAAACCTGCCGGATTGAATGTTGTACCGGAAACTCCGGTGCCCGACCATGTTCCGGACGGAACACCCGGATCCTGTATAGTAACCAGATTGAATGGTGGCGCATTCGCACACAAGTCTGCTGTGCCAAGTACCGGTTCCGGACAAACCACATCATAAGACAGGTAGTTGGTAAATACCTGCGGACAGTTCTGCGGCAAAGGTTCGTATATTCCTACAATGTAATAGGGACCCATATTGCACTCATCTGCCGTAACTTCCACTTCAGCGGTTCTACCATGATGATCGGATCATCGCCCGGTAGTCCCGGGAAACCCGGCCAGCTGCAGCCGGCATTTCCATAGAAAGTAGTGCCCAGAATAGGCACCTGAGCCACAAAGGCGCCATTTCCACCTACCAGCTGGTTGATATTGTACGAGATGGCATCTGACCAGCATCCAATTGAAACCGTAGTGGTGGCACTTCCCGACCCTGTCTGGGGGAAAACACCTTCTCCTGACGGGGTACAACTGCTCTGCAATACATAAACGGTGCCGAAATTGGCACACAAACCGCCAAAATTGTAGTTGAAATCTGTAGAAGCACTCGTGAATATGATAACCGGAACATTGGCAGGGACGGCCTCGCCGGGGCCCACATATACTGCCCCCGGACAATCATCGCCAATGGAGGAGACAACATCACCACTCGGCGATTGGAAACCACAACCGTTATTCGCCGGGTCATCGTAGGTAATTGAAAGATCACTCACATAAAAGCCACCGCCCGACCACATCGCAAGGAACTCGTTGTTCTCCTCTGTTCCACATGCATTTACAAAAAAACCGAGCAGGATCGGATCAGGATTACATGGATCCGGTGGCGGGGTGGTTATCTCCGAGCATCCAAGAAGGGTACCCTGACCATTGTAGGGATTAAACCCGGGGGTGGTACTCACATACCAGTTTATGCAATCGCCAACATGCAGATTGTTGCCATTGGCATTCAGGGTATAGGTATCACCCGGACAAAGTGTGCACGGGTTCAGGCCGGGCTGACAGTCGGGCGACGTCAGTGTGGCATTCTGACTCAGCGTAGGACACTGCTGAGCCTGTACTATGCTACAGGCAGAGGAAAAAATGGTCAGAAAAATGGACAGGACTCGAGTCATTTCTTTAAGGCTGCAAATGATTACGTTAAAAGAAGCTGTAAAAAGGCGAAAGGTAATGCTTGTCTGGCGATTTATGAACAGAATCAGGTAATAAGCACTTACTTTTGCCCTGCAATGTTCGAAGTTATTACGCAAAAATTGTCTGAAAAAAACGCCCGGCTGGTGGCTGTCTCGAAAACACACACCCCCGAAAGCATCATGCCACTTTACCTGAAGGGGCAGCGTGTCTTTGGCGAAAACCGTGTACAGGAGTTGCAGCAAAAGTATGAAGTACTCCCCAAAGACATCCAGTGGCACCTGATCGGTCATCTGCAATCGAACAAGGTGAAATATATCGCACCCTTTATTTCACTGATTCATTCTGTTGACAGCCTCGAGTTGCTCAGGGAAATCAACAAACAGGCCGCAAGAAATAACAGGATGATTGATTGCCTGTTGCAATTTCATATAGCTACAGAAGAAACCAAATTCGGCCTCAGCGAACAGGAGGGTACCGACCTGTTGAATAATCCCGCTTTCGGTGAATTCAAAAATATCCGTATATGCGGAGTAATGGGTATGGCTACTTTCACCGATGACCAAACGCTGGTCCGAAGTGAATTCAGGCATCTGAAATCAATTTTTGAATCACTGAAAGCCCGTTTTTTCGAAAATACCCCCTGGTTTTGTGAAATATCCATGGGCATGTCGGGCGACTGGGAAATTGCACTCGAAGAGGGCAGCACGCTCGTCAGGATAGGAAGCCTTCTTTTCGGTCAACGCAACTGAATACAACCATGTATAAACTGAATTTCATCGCTGTTTTTACCCTGCTCTTTGTTTTCACAGCCTGTTCCCAGACAAAAAAATCTGTCGGTAATCGTTCGGCTTTCAAAAATGTGCTGATTGCTGGTTCAATGGAAGGCGATCTTTATGGCCCCTGTGAGCCTTCTATCTCTGTTAACCCGGCCAATCCGCTGCAAATTGCCGCAGGGGCAGTAATTGACCGTTATTACTGGAGTCAGGATGGCGGCCTCACCTGGGATGCCGGTACCCTCGAATCCGACTATGGCGTATTCGGAGATCCCGTTGTCATAGCAGACTGGAAAGGTAATTTTTACTACGCTCACCTGAGCGACCCCGACCGCGATGGCTGGGCAAGCGAACACCTGCTCGACAGAATTGTCATCCAGAAAAGCACCGACGGCGGCAAAACTTATTCCTCCGGCAGCTACACCGGAATGAGCCACCCCAAAGATCAGGACAAACACTGGCTTTGCGCCGATCCGCGGACGAATGCGCTCGTTTGTACCTGGACGGAGTTCGATTCTTATAACTCTGAACGTGTCGAAACCGACTACTCGCGTATTCTTTTCAGCCGCAGCGACGATGGCGGTATCTCCTGGTCTGCTCCCGTTACGGTCAATCAGTTTGAGGGTGATTGCCTCGATGGTGATAACACTCCCGAAGGCGCTGTGCCCGCATTCGGACCCCGGGGAGAAATATATGTGGCCTGGAGCTGGAACAACAAAATCTGGTTCGATGTGTCTTCTGATGGAGGAAAAACCTGGCTCGAACAGGATATTGAAGTGGCTGATCAACCCGGTGGCTGGTCGTTCGATGTAGCCGGTATAGGTCGCTGTAACGGTATGCCAATCCTCGTATGTGACCTGTCAGATGGTCCAAACCGCGGAACGCTGTACATAAACTGGTCTGATCAGCGAAACGGAAATCTCGATACGGATATCTTTTTCTGCAAAAGCACTGATGGGGGAAAGACCTGGACCGGGGCTCAGCGCGTGAATGATGATCCGCCCGGAAAACAACAGTTCATGTCGTGGATGGCTATTGATCAGACCGATGGCCACCTGTACATTGTCTATTACGACAGAAGGAATGCCACTGATCTGCTTTCCACCGAAGTATTCGTTGCCGCAAGCCAGAACGGCGGCAAATCATTCAAAAATATGCTGGTCAGCAATTCGTCATTCGCTCCGAACTGTAACGAAACCCGGGTGTTTTTTGGCGATTACAACAATATATCGGCTCATCGGGGCATGGTCAGACCCATCTGGACTCGTCTGGATGATAAAAGGCTTTCCGTCTGGACGGCGATCATGGACTTCAGGAGGCCGCCTGTAAAGGATAATGACGATTAAGCCACGTTCCGAGCGTATAGCCAATAACACCGCCCAAAAGCGCGCCGCAGATCACATCCAGCGGGTAATGCACACCAACATATACCTGGGAAAAGGCTATTGAGCCTGCCCACAACACGGATAAATACCGGACCGCCGGCGAAATAAACCCGAGTACGGCAATCAGAAATGTTGCAATGGCAAAATGGTTGGCAGAATGATTGGAAGTGAAACTGTATCCGCTGCCGCAGATAACACGTTCGGTAATCATCATTTCCATAGAAGGGTCGCTGCATGGCCTGATTCGCTGCACGTTCTTCTTGATGATCGTGCCGGAGGTGAAATCAGCAAGTCCAACACTCAGTACCAGGCCCAGTCCAACAATCAGGCCGCGGCGCCTGAAGTTGATCCACAGTAAGGATATCAGAAACAGATATAGCGGAGCCCACAGTTTTCCTTCCCGGAGCCAGGGGAGTATGGTGTCAAAAAAATCATTACTCATACCGGTGTTGATAATCCGGAACAGTGATTTGTCGAAGTCAATGATCAGATCAAGCATTACCTTTGTCCATTGTTTACAGCAAAAATAGACCAAAATTTTGAACATTGCACTTGTTTCTGCCACGCCCTTTGAAGTGGCCCCCACGATTCAGTGGCTGGAATCCTCTTCATCATCTGGCAGCAATAATGAATTTGTCCTGGGCAATCACCGTATCTCCCTGCTGGTCACAGGAGTGGGACCAATAGCTGCCACCTGGAGACTTTCGGGTTATTTTTCCGTAAACAAACCCGATCTGGTCATCAACGCGGGTATTGCAGGTGCATACGATCGCTCACTCGAATACGGAGAAGTGGTATTGGTAGGGGAGGAGCAACTGGCTGATCCGGGAGCAGAAGAAGCAGATGGCCGGCTGATTGATCTGTTCGATATGAATTTGCTTGACCCGGATGGATTCCCTTTTCAGCGAGGTCGTTTGATCAATCCTGATATGGAAACTGCCGGATTTCTCCGACAGGTCAGCGGACTTACTGTCAGTCGTGCAACTGGTACGGAGGCTTCGATAGCGGCAATACGCAACAAGTATCCTGAAGCCTGTATCGAGAGTATGGAGGGAGGGGCCGTGTTTTATTGTTGCCTGCTGGCAGGTATCAGATTTCTTGAAATCCGCGCTGTTTCCAACTACGTGGAACCGCGTAACCGGTCGGGCTGGAATATCCCGCTGGCCATAGATTCCCTGAATAACGTATTGAAAGAACTACTCCAGGCTCTCTGAAATAGCCTGTGCTGCCCTGGCAGATGCACCGCCGGATCCCAGCTTTTCCCGCAGAGCCGAGTAATTTTGACGCATGGCAGCCGCGTTTCCGCGATCCAGTATATCCCGGAGTGCTTTTTGCAGGTTATCGGTATTCAATTCATCCTGAATAAGTTCCCTGACAAGGGGGGCATCGGCTATCAGATTAACTAATGAAATATACTTTACCCTGATGAGTAACCGGGCAATGTGATACGAAATACTGTTGGCCGCGTAGCAAACAACCTGAGGTACGTCCAGCAAAGCTGTTTCAAGGGTAGAAGTGCCCGATTTTACCAGCGCAGCTTCCGAGTGTCGCAATAGCGGGTAAGTTTGATCACGAACTACCCGCACATTCGGGTATGCGTGCAGGAAGGGTGCATATATCTCGTCGGGCTGTTCCCTTGCAGCGGCAATGATGAAGTTGTAGTCCGGGAAAAAGGGGGTTACAGATAACATTCGGGGTAAAATCCGTAAAATTTCCTGTTTCCTGCTGCCCGGGAGAAGCGCAATGGTTTTTTCGGGGAATGGTACTTTTTCATGGTTTGATTGTTCAGCCATCAGCGCATCAAGCAGCGGATGCCCCACATAGGTTGTATCCATGCCAAAACGCTGGTAGAACTCCTGTTCAAACGGCAGAATGACGAGCATTTTATCCACATCGCGTTTGATCTGGTGTACCCTCGATTGTCGCCATGCCCATATTTGCGGTGAAATATAATATATTACCCTGATACCTCTTTCTTTGGCCCACTGTGCAATGCGCATATTGAATCCGGGATAATCAACGAGTACCAGTGCATCGGGATTGTATTCCAGGATGTCCTGTTTGCACCATGACAGATTGTGGAGAATGGTACCCAGGTGTTTTATTACCTCGATAAATCCCATAAATGCCAGGTCGCGATAGTGTTTTACTACCGTTGCTCCGGCCTCCTCCAGTTTATCGCCTCCCCAGGCGCGACATTCTGTGTCGGGTCTGATCTGTTTCAGCGCCTTCAGCATATTGCCGGCGTGCAAATCACCGGAGGCTTCTCCGGCTATCAGATATATTTTCAAGGCTACTGATTTTGATGTGATTTACAATAAGAAGCCGGATACAAGGCATAACCCTGTATCCGGCGTCAGAAGTGTTGGGATGCTGAAATTACTTGACAACAATCCACTGCGTCTGGGCTACGCCCTCAGCGCCCTGCAGTACCACGCGGTATGTGCCGGATGTGAGGAGAGCAGCGTCGAGCGATACGCGGTGATCGCCGGCGTTCAGTTTGCCGAGTTCGCGCGACTGAACGAGTGAACCGATAGCATCGAAAACGAGGAGTTGGATTTCCTGCGTGTTTTCGAGACCGAAGCGTACTTCAGCCACGTCGCGGGTCGGGTTCGGATTCAGTGTGAAACTGGCCAGGTCGAGGTTTTTAACACCACTTACTGTAGTTACGTTCACATTGTCGAGGTAGGCATTGTTACCGTAACCGCTTTCTGCAACAAAACGGATGATAACTTCAGAGCCATTGTACGCAGTGAGGTCAATGGTATTTGATCTCCACTGGTCAGCAGTTGGCGTGAAGGCAGCAGTAGCTACAGGAGCAGTTGCCAGTCCTTCGTAACCATCGTGGAAGATGGTTGTCCAGGTTGCGCCGCAGTCAGCAGTGATGTCAACACGGAGGCTGTCGAAGTAAGCATCGTTGTAGTAGGCATAAGCGTGGTCGAACACGAGTGTTGACGGAGCGCTGGATGCAGGAAGCGTGATTTTTGGTGTAATCAGCTCAGTGTTTGCAGCGTCGTAGTCGAACATATTGTTCTTGGCCGAGCGCGTGCTGCCCTGAGAGCCGGCATTGGTTACGAGTTTCCAGCCATTGGTACCTGAGTTGGAGATATTCCAGCCTGCAGGCGGGAAGGTGGAGCTCTGGAAAGCGTTAATAAACGGAACCGGGGAGGCTGCACTGAAAAGACCTTTGATATTCAGCGTGAGCACATCAACCAGGTTGGTCTGGCCACCATTGTTGGTGCTGGAAAGGCGAATATCAATTTTGGTGTTACCGGCAGTGGTGATAGCCACGTCAGTCAGTGTGATCACGGTTGAAGCACCCGGAGCGAGTGTGCCTGTCCAGGTGTAGTTCTGCCATGCGCCTGTACCTACGCGGTACTGGAAATTGGCTGTAGTGATATCAGCTGTGCCTGTGTTGGCCAGTGTGAATGTCGGATTGGCGCCGGAAGTGCAAACGATCGGGCTCATGGAGTTAATTACAGTGCCACCTGCAGACGGGATTCCTCCGACAGGCAGTGAACGGGCAGAGTTATAAACTTCTTTGCTGGTGTTGTTCTGCAGCCATGCTGACACGCCCAGTTTGTTCACATCATAAGCATAACCGATTGGCCATGCAAATGTGTAGGTTTTGGTTTCACCGGCAGCGAAGGCTGTGATGGTGGTTCCGTTGCCGTTCGGGAGCATTTTGCGCATGATCTGATAAAAATCAAGCTCTCCGTTAGTGCCCGGCTGACTCCCGAAGATAATTTCCTCCTCGATTACTGCCACGTGCAGACGGAGCTGGCCGCTCAGATCAATGGCAGATGTAACAGAAAGATTGATGAGTATGGAGTCGTAATCAGCAGTCACGCTGTGTGTCAGCACCAGCTCTACCGGAGAAGTGACAGCAGCACGAGACTGAATTTCGTCTCCAGTGAGACAGGCAGGAGCATTGGCATAATAACCGCAGTCATTGGCAATACCGGTACCGTCAACGAAACCGTTCGGAACGCCGGTTACACCATAGTAAGATACACGGGTAGCAACATCAGTCGGGTTTTGGGCATTGAATGGGTCAATACCAGGCCAGTTGGTCTGATACTTAACGGGGGTAACAACAGCATCCTCGCCGAGGACAACAGCATTGAAACCCGGATTCTGAGCAGCGCAGGGAGGGCACGATGCATTGGTAAACTCCTCTATCAGCACACGACGCTGATACTGGGCTGAAGCGGTGGTTATAACTGCCAGCATCACGAGCAGGGCAAGTTGTAATTTTTTCATCATCAAAAAGCAGTTTAATAGTTGGTAAACAAACAATGGCAAATGTACCTAAACTCCCGTTTACAAAATGTTTATTATGAAAAAATTGTCGCAAATTTTCATTCAGACCGGCCAGGCCGGATGTATCTTCTTTCTTGTCAGGGAACTAAATTTGCCGGAATTTGTTTCTGTGTCGGTAGTTTTGCACCCTTACAAAAAGAACAATGAGATTTGAACCCAAGGATGTTGTCGTAAAACTGGAATACGACAAGGTGGTTGACCTGCTGGAAAAGGAGACGCTGACCGACATGGCTGCGGAAATGGCCCGGAATCTGATGCCCTCTGCTGATTTCAATGCCATAGATGTGTCGCTCCGTGAAACCCGCGACTTCAAACTGGCTCTCGAAAAGAACGATCGCTTCCCTCTTCAGGCATTTCCCGATGTGAAACCTGAGTTGAAAATGCTCGAAATTGATGGATATACGCTTCAGATGGAGTCGTTTCAGGGTATTCTCCGTATCCTGTTTAACATGCGCGATATTTTCAGATACTTTGCATCGGGCCCCAAAAAGGATATTTACCCGAAGCTTTTTGATCTGATCAGGCCTCTTTCCTTTGATGAGGCGCTGATCAAGGCTATTCAGCAGGTATTCGATGACAAGGGAGAAGTCAGGCCTGACGCCTCTCCCGATCTGATGCGCATCCGCCGGGAAATGCAGCACAAGGCACGGGAACTCGATGGCAAATTCCGCCAGTTGGTACAGGAGTACCGCTCAAAGGGGTGGCTCTCCGACTCTCCCGAAAGTTTCAGAAGCGGCCGGAGGGTTCTCTCTGTACCCGCCGAACACAAACGCAAAATACGCGGTATCATCCATGATGAATCTGATACCGGTAAAACGGCGTTCATCGAACCGGAAGCCATTATTGAGGTTAACAACGATATTTTTGACCTCGAACAGGAGGAAAGAAGGGAGATTTTCCGTATCCTCAAAACCCTGAGCGATACCATCAGACCCTACGGACATCTCATCGGCCAGTACCTCACCGTTCTGGTTCGCTTCGATTTTATTCAGGCGCGAGCCCGCCTCGCGCTCGCCATGCGTGCGGGAATGCCTGTTCTGAAGGAGAAGCCTGTTATCTCCATCAAAAAGGGATATCACCCGCTGCTTTATATCAAAAACAAGGCGCTCTCCAGAAAAACGGTTCCTTTCGACCTGAAACTTGATGCCGAAAACCATATTCTCGTGCTGTCTGGCCCCAACGCCGGTGGAAAGTCTGTGGCCATGAAGTCGGTCGGGCTGCTCATTATGATGGTACAGAGCGGACTGCTTGTCCCTGTGCACGAACTCAGCGAGATCGGTATATTCAATCAGATTTTTACCGATATCGGCGATCAGCAAAGCCTCGACGATGACCTCAGTACTTACTCCTCCCGTCTGCGCAACGCCAGGCTTTTCCTCGAAAAAGCCAGCCCGCAGACACTCGTACTCATTGATGAGATGGGTAGTGGTACCGACCCCAAGCCCGGAGGAGCTATTGCAGAAGCTATTCTGAGACAACTGCACAGAAAAGGGGTTTACGCCGTTATCACCACGCACTACTCCAATCTGAAAGTGTTTGCTTTCCGCAATTCGGGTATCCTGAACGGAAATATGTATTTCGACAAGGACTCGCTGGCACCTACCTACGAACTGAGGGTGGGTAAACCGGGAAGCAGCTACGCATTCGAAATAGCAGAAAAAAGCGGCCTGCCCAAAGACCTGATCGGTTATGCCCGCCATAAAACCGGCTCCGAAACAGCCGTGGATGATATTCTTATCGAACTGCAGCGCGAAAAACAGGAACTGGAGGAGAAACTCAGAGTTGTAACTGAAAGGGAGCAATCGCTCGAACGACTGATCAAAACGTACGACGCCCTGCACAATGAACTCGAGGTAAAACGAAAGCGACTGAAACTCGACCAGCGCGAATTCGATCTGCGCCAGACTGCTCAGGCAAACAGGGAAGTAGACAAACTGGTGCGCCAGTTGCGTGATGAAAAAAATCTCGAAAAAGCCCAGGAGGTAGCAGCGCGATTGCGTCAGGAAAGAACAGAGCAAGCCATCAAGGTGAATGAGGTGAATGAGGAAATGGTAAAACTGGAGGAGAAATCTGTAGCTGCTCATGTAGTCAGGCCACTCGCAGCAGGTGATTTCGTCAGACTCAGAGCCGGTGGCTCCACAGGCAGGATCGAACGTATCCGGGGTGAAAAAGCCGATGTATCTATGGGAGGGCTCACGGTAACTGCTCCCCTCCGCGACTTGCTGCCAGCCAACGAACCGATTAAACAGTCGTTCCCGGGAGGCACTTCTTCTTCCGAAGTGCAGCGGGCAGCCGATTTCGATGGCAAAATTGATCTGAGAGGTATGAGCAAAGACGAGGCCATGCAGGTTCTCGAACGATTTATTGATAACGCTCTCCTCAGTAATGCAGCCAGTCTGCGTGTTCTCCACGGCAAAGGCGACGGAATTCTCCGCAGAATCGTTCGCCAGAAAATCAAGGAGTACGGAACCAATATCTCTAACGTTTTTCACCCCGAACAGGATCAGGGGGGGGATGGCGTAACCATAATTGAACTGATTTAGCGCGAAATCATAAATTTTACGTATCTTCACGCCGTTTATATCTTGTTCAGGATTTTCTGCCGCTAGCAAAAACAAGCGTGTTTTTTGTCAGTTTTTGCCTTTTTAATGGTGCATGGCGGGAGCTGCGTAACTGAAAAAAGGTGAAAAATGGCGAAAAATAAGCCATTTTTGACTCGGCGAGAGAATTCTGAACAGGCTCTTTTAGTCCGGCCATTAGTCAGGACTGCTCCTCTTTCGGACTTTTTCTTGCAGAGAAAGTCCTGTAATCCCTTTTAATCCTGTTTTTTCCGCCGGTTATTTGTGATTTGCCTTTTTAGGCACTAATTTTGTTTGGAAATGTTTCTAAACATTTCAATCATCAGAATGGTGAATATGAGCGCTATTTTATTACTCAGGCGATTACCTGTTCTTGCACTCGCGTTGCTCTGCACGCGCACATCTGCGCAGGATATTCACTTCTCGCAGTTTGCCAACTCTCCGGTGAATCTTAATCCGGGACTGATTGGCGTTTTCGGCGGAGATATGCGCGCCGTGGCTAACTACAGGGATCAGTGGCGTTCGGTACCCGTACCATACACCACTTTTTCAGGAACAGTCGAAAACAAGCTGTACTGGGCGAAAGGCAAATACGATCGCTATTTCACTGGTGGCCTCCTTCTGAACTACGATAAACAGGGCAGCCTGAGCCTCACTTCGATGCAGGTCGGTCTGCCGTTTTCGGTCACAATACCTGTCACCAGATTCGGTTTCCTGACGGTAGGCGCTACTCCCGCATTCGGACAGCGATCATTCGGAACGGAAAAACTGACTTTCGATGCCCAGTGGAATAACCGGATTTACGATCCGCAGGCCCCCACGCACGAAAATCAGCTGTTCCAAAGCCAGAGCCTGAAGTATTTCGATTTCAGCACCGGGTTCAATCTGCGCATACAGTCACCCCGGACACGATCCAAACTTGATATTGGCGGCGGTATCCATCACCTGAACCGACCCTATCACGATTTCTGGTCAGCCTCGCTCAATAATCCGGGCAATGTGCGTCTGCACGACAGGAAAGTGGTGCATGCCAGCGCTCTTGTTCAGCTGGCCCACAACTATGACCTGATCGTTCAGGGTATGTATCAGCGTCAGGGCGGCTACCGGGAGGCTGTTTATGGAGCCGGGCTCCGTATGCACCTGAACAGGAGTATGTACAAGGAAATGGCGCTGCAAATCAGCCTCGATTTCCGCCACCACTTCCGGGATGCACTTATCCCCCGCGTTGATTTTTTCTTCAAAACCTGGCAAATTGGCTTCTCTTACGATGTGACAGCACTTTCCGAGGTCAAAACGATTACCAACAAGCGCGGCGGCCCTGAGGTATCCGTCGGTTATCGCCTCTACAAGGTCAAACCCATACCCAAATACAAGTCCTGCCAGCTTTTCTGATTTAATCCTGCCCGGTCCAATGGGCTGATCAAGTACACGAGCAATTATGAATTTCAACATGACCTTGAAGCAGAATAGCATATTAACGGTCGCATTCCTGCTGATGGCCCGGTTGCTTCCGGGGCAAATAGGTGTTTCTGACCGTATTAATCAGGATTATGAGCGTGGTCCCTCCTTTGAAGCACTGGAACAGGCGGCACGGAATGAGGTTGAAAGAGGGAATTATTTCGGTGCCATGCGCTATTACAAAACGCTGCTGAAGGCTGAACCGCTCAATGCAAGAATTCTCGCTGCTTACGGTGAGGCCGCTGTCAGCTATGCAGCACTCGACAGCGCCGAAGTGGCTTTTCATACTATTGTGGATAATAACCTGACCGGCCCCGATGGCATTGCGCTCCTGCGCCTGGCAGAGGTGAAGTACCGTATGGGTAAATATGCAGAAGCGTCAAAGGTTTACAGGAGGTTTCTGTTTGAGGATAAACCTGCCGCAGCAACAGAATCATCAAAACTGACCGCCGAAAAAAGACTGGAAGACTGCGAATGGGCGATAACGGCCATGGCCAATCCTGTCACTGAACCGGGCCTCTTCAATCTGCTCGACAGTAATATCAATACACCACAGTTTTCCGAACATGCTCCCTTTCTGCTTGGCGACAGGCTTTATTTTTCTTCACCGCGCTTCCCGTTTCTGACCGACAGGGTTTTCCCGCGCCGCAGCCTGAACAAGGTGATGTCGGCCGGAGGCTCTTTGCTCACTGAAGCTGCCCGAATGGAGTCTTTCAATGAGGAGGGAAGGCATATTACGCATACAACGTTCAATTCCAGAGGGGATGTTGTGTATTATTCCAACTGCGAGTTTATCGGAAAATCATACGAGGTCAGCTGCGAGATTTACAGAAGGAAATTATTGCCCGGAGGCGACTGGGGCCCCGCCGAGCGGCTTCCCGACAATATCAACCTTGCAGGATATACCAATACACAACCCTCTGTAGGCTCTGTCCCCGGCGAAAAGTATGAAATGCTGTTCTTCTCCAGCAATCGTCCGGGAGGTAAGGGAGGCAAGGATATATGGTGCTGCAAAATTGAGGGAGATCAGTTCTTTGGCCCCGAAAACGTGGCTTCCATCAATACGCCGGGTGATGATGTCACTCCTTTCTACCACCCGAAAACAGCAACGCTGTACTTCAGTTCTGACAGTCTGACGACTATGGGCGGCTTCGATGTGTACAGCGCCTCCTGGGACGGGAGTACGTTCGCAGACCCTGTCAACGCAGGCTACCCCGTCAACTCCGGAGCCAATGATGTGTTTTATATGCTGACACCCGATAGCAGGACGGCCTTTCTGTCCAGCAACAGGAGAGGCAGTTTCAACCAGTCGGAGGAAGGTTGCTGTTACGATATCTATCAGGCAGATTATCTGCAGCCGCAAATGACGGGTATGACTTTTATACGAAAGAAGGGAATTCCTACCAGTCAGGTTCTCGGTTATTCCACTATGACCCTCGTTGAAACAGATACGCCTGACTCTCAGACATTCAGGGTAGAAGTGGGTGAAAATGGCAGTTTTGACTTTGACCTGCTTCCCGGCAAGAGTTATATGCTCATTGGCAGCAAGAGGAGGTTCGCTTCAGATACGATCAGGTTCTCCACGCCTCCCCGCCCCTGGAGACAGCCAATTATTGAGAAACTCTACCTCGAGCCCGCTACTCCGCAGTTACTGGTCAGGGTATTCGACAAAGAATCCGGAAAGCCCATTCAGGGCGCAACAACCCGTCTGTTCGACCTCGGCCAATATCTGTCTGATAATCAGTTCGATCCTGCCTTTTCACTGGAACCTGCAATTCAGACCAACCCCGGTGGTAACAGGTTTGAATATCCGCTGGATGCAGACCATCACTATCAGGTGGTGGCTTCCAAGTACGGCTATACAGTTGATTCATCAGAAGTGATTTCAACAAAAGGACTCACAGGTGCTCCCGTCATTGAAACCGATATCTTCCTGAGCAGCGGATTGTCTTTCAAGGCATATACGGTGAACCGCATCAATAAGGATACGCTTTTTAACGTGTCCTACCGTCTTCTGGAACTTCCGGCAGAGAAGCCAATGGAATCATACACAAGCCCGCCGGGAAAGGATTTCAATACTATCATAGCCTACGAGAACCGCTATCGTATTGTCGCGAGCAAGGAAGGGTTCTCCTCTGATTCCATTGATTTTTCCACTGTTGATTTGCCCAGAAGCGAATTTCAGCAGGTGGTTCAGGAACTCAGGCTCCGCCCGCTCAGACTGGATGCGTATCTTCCGATTCCGCTGTACTTCGACAATGATGAACCCGACCGGCGAACGGTGGCAAGGGCTACCAAAAGAGAGTACCGGGCAGTTTATGTTGATTATATGAGAAGAAAAGAAGAATATATCGAGCGATACACAGAGGGAATGACCGGCGAACAGTTGCTGGCCGAATCGGATTCTATCAACAGATTCTTCGAAGATGAGGTCAGAGGCGGATGGAACAGACTCATGGAGTTTTCGGAAGTACTCTATGAAATGTTGTCCCGCGGCGATTCAATCGAAATAACGCTGAAGGGCTATGCTTCTCCGCGTGCAGGTGCGCTGTATAACAAGTACCTGACCGACCGACGTGTTTCGTCGGTGTATAATCACTTCAATATTTTCGACGGCAGTATTTACAGAAAGTTCACGCTCTCCGGACAACTGGTAATCATGAGGGAAGCCAATGGAGAAGCCAAGGCCCCCAGGGATGTCAGCGATGATATCAGGGATGACCGGAACTCCATCTACGCTGTTCATGCCTCCCGTGAGCGACGACTCGAAATAGTCGGTGTCAAAGTAAACCAGGAGAAAAAACAGTAATCCATGCTTTTTACTCAGATGAAAAATACCCACACCATGATCAAGAGTCTTTCGCTGGTATTGTTCTGTGTTTTCTGCGGAATAGCACCCCTTGCAGCCTCATCCGGTACAGGGATGCCATCTTCAGCCACTGTCGGGCAGGATTCAGCCTGCAACCTGATGGTAACAGTGGTTTCGCTGACTCCCGACTGTTCGGGCTCCTCCAGTGGAAGTGTCACTATCATGGTCACCGGTGGCGCTATGCCTTTTACGCATGAATGGTCGCCAGGGAATGCAACCGGAGAAACAGTGACCGGTCTTTCTGCAGGTGTCTATACTGTTTCCACCACTGATGCCAACCAGTGCCAGACGGAAACAACAATAACCATACCTTCCGCAGATACCCCTTCAGTCGTTTTGTCGCTTCAAAGCGCTGCCTGCCCCGGAGTACCCAACGGTACAGCCTTAGCTGTTGTTTCTCCGGCAGGTACTTATTCATTCAGCTGGAATATCCCCGGGCAACCACTGCAGGACGGGGCGGTTCTTTCCGGCCTCGCCGCCGGATCGGAGGTTGCTGTAACAGTGACTGACCCCGCAACCGGCTGTTCATCCTCTGCCAGCGGTTCCATCGGCGCTCTTGATCAGATTCAAATGGTGGTCACCGATACTGATATCGCCTGTGCAGGCCTCAGCCTGGGCGCCGCCACCGTCAACGCCTCCGCAAACAGCCCGCAGATTTTTTACGAATGGACTTCCCCTCCCGGTGATTCGGTTATCAGCAATCAAACCCAGATCAGCAATTTGTCTCCGGGCAGCTATCAGATTGAAGTGACCGACCTGCGTGGATGTCGTGCGATAGAGGTGGTGGATATTACGGTGGGGGGAGCACCCCATGCCGCTATGAGCGGATTACAGCTGCTCGAGTGTGGATCTGATTCGTCGCTCATCCGATTCGAAAATTTCTCGACCGATGCGTTCAGTTCTATTGCTTCGTGGGAGTGGCGTATTGTCTCCAGCGATACTTCATACATTTTTCCAAATGTCAGTCCACTTGTCCTGTGGCTGCCTGCAGGTGATACTATTACGGTCTCACTCGGAGTTGTTTCCGCAAATGGTTGTACCAATCTGGTCAGTCGTACCATGTTTGTCCCCGAAAATCCGGATGTTGAACTGAGTACAGGCGCCACCGCTTTCAATTGCGATAATTCGCCCGTTACAATTTCTGTTTCAGGGGGTAAATCTTATTACCAGTATATATGGTCGCCTTTAAGCGATCTTGCGTTTTCACCTTCTCCTGTAAATGTTGTTGTCAATCCCGATTCTACCACATCGTACCAGCTGATTGCAAATGACCGGGGATGTACAGATACTGTTTCCGTGAATGTTATTCGTGTCAGAGATATCAATCTTCAGGCCAATGACTCTGAGGTACATTCCTGCGATTCTCTGTATGTACTTACCGCCTCTGCCGATGTAAACGGTGTTATCTGGGTGGATGCCGCCGGTAATCCTGCAGGTACCCCTCCCTCCGATACTGTAACTGTCAACGCCGGTGTTACCGCTGTTTATACTGCTATTGCCATTGGCGATTTGGGTTGTGCCGACTCGGTGAGCGTTTCGCTGACAGGCAGTTTTGTTGGTCTGGTGGCCGACCCTGCCAAAAATGGTATCGGCTGTGAAGGCGAACCGCTTCAACTGGGAGTATTGGCTCAAAGCACTGTCACAAATTTCACCTGGCAGTGGCAGGCTCCGCCATCGCTCACCCTTTCCGACAGCAATATCGCCAACCCGACAGTCACCGGTCCAACAGGCAGCTATGTCGTTACAGTTACTGTTTCCAACTCATATTGTTCCCAAACGCTCCTCATCCCCGTTTCCATCCAGAATAACCCGTCTCTTGATCAGGCTATTTCCGCCAATCTCTGCGATGGCCTTCAGACGCAGTTTTTCAATAACAGTTCCGTTGGTGGAATCTGGACTTTTGGTGATGGAACGCAAAGTGAAGAGATGAATCCTGCGCACGTTTACGCTTCGGCAGGTTCTTATCAGGTAACTTTCACACCATATAATACTGTTTGTGTAGATCCCTGGGATACTACCGTGGTGGTCAGTGCGACCGCTCTTGTACAACCTGAAATCGGAGGAGGACAGGTGAGCTGTATCGGTTCAATGCAATTTCAGTTCACCAATTATGCCAATTCGCAGGGAGTGGTTAACTGGAGCTGGACCTTCGAGGGGGGGAATCCGGCTGCAGCCAGTAATGCTGCTCCTTATGTCTCTTTTAACAGTGAAGGCGAAGCTCGTATAACACTGACTTTGACAGATGCAAACGGTTGTATCACAACCGATGATACAACTATTCAGATTATCATAGTGTCTGATAATATTCCGGAATTACTGAAAATCTGCCCCGGCGACTCTGTTTCCCTGAATAACGACGGTTTTGATACCGGGGCTGTTTATGCATGGACGGCTATACCTGCTGACCCGGAACTGGATACTGACAACCCTGACCCGGTTGTCTCTCCGGGTGTTTCTACCAATTATGAAGTTACTATATCTCAGGGCTTGTGCAAGATGATCAGAACTGTCGAGGTTGTTGTACTCCCCTCGCCAGTGCTTGAAGCAGATCCGTCTGCTCCCGCGAGCGGGTGCGCAGGTGTGCCATTCGTGGCAGGCGTGGTATCTCAACCTCCTGCAGATACTTACCAGTGGAGCGCACTTCCGCCCCTGATACTTACTGCTTCCGGAACCGACCATCCGACAATCAGTGGCCCTGCCGGCAGCTACATGGTAACGGTAACCGCTACAGTCTCTTCGGGATGCAGTGATACACTCGCCATTCCTGTTGAAATTGACCAGATTAATGATCAGATTGCTGCATCAGCAACAATCTGTGCCGGCTCAGAAGTGGCACTCAATGCGGATGGTACCGACCCGAATGCTACCTATAACTGGTCGTCTACGCCGTTTGATGCAGACCTGGCAGTCAACTCACCCAACCCTGCAGTTTCTCCCGATGTGTCAACCGTCTATTCGGTATCTGTTTCCAGTGGTGTGTGCAGCATCTCGCAACAGGTAAATGTTACCGTTGAGCCTGTGCCTTCTGTGAAAATGTTGCCTGATTCCAGCCTTATTTCACTCTGCTCCGAAACAGAGTCCCTCCAACTGTCAGCACTGGGCTCCGGTATGATTTATGAGTGGTCGGATAATGCCGGTTTCACCAATATTATCGGCAGTGGTACTACACTCAACCTGTTGCCCCCAATTGCAGAAGGCAAGTATTACGTCAGAACTATTCTGGGTATCTGTGAGGCGGTTGACTCTGTACGAATAGATATGGGAACTGTTTCTTTTGCCGTAAATTCCCTGCAACAGCAAATCTGCTACGGTGAGTCGGCATCACTGATTGTACAGAATCTGAATCCGGGCTCAGACCTGAGTTATGTCTGGACTCCCAGTCTGCCCGGTGAGGCCGTGCAGGAGGTTTCCCCGGGGATAACCACCCAGTATCATGTTGCGGTTACTGACAGTCGCTCGGGTTGCACCAAAGATACCACTTTTACAGTGGAGGTAATTAGTGTGGGTGTAAATGCTGGGATTATTGGGAAAGATACACTTTTTTACGGGGAATCAACCACTGTTCAGGCAATTGCTACCGGTAACGGAACCATGTTTACCTATGAGTGGTCACCATCAGACGGACTTTCTGATCCCTACAGCGCAACCACTGAAGCAGCACCCGAGGCGGATATAATTTATACAGTGACAGTCACTTCTGCCAGCGGATGTACCGCCACGGATGAGGTTGAGGTATTTTACAGGGGTGGTCTTTGTGAAGAGCCATTCATCTTTGTACCCAAAGCGTTCACCCCCAATAACGACTCCAACAACGACTTCTTTATTATCCGGGGAGTTAATATCGTCGAACTGGAATTTGTTGTGTGGTCGCGCTGGGGCGAAAAAGTATATCAGACCACCGATGTGAATGCACAGGGATGGGACGGCACTTACAAAGGAGCCGAACTCACACCCGACTCTTACGCATGGTATGCGCGTGTCCGGTGTGGCAATGGTGCAGTGTATGAAAACAAGGGAGATGTGACGCTTCTCAAATAAAAACTGTCCGAAAAGAGTGAAAACTGTACCCGCCAGTGGAAAACACTTCCGCTGGCGGGTTTTTTTAATGAAATTTTAATAATTTTGTGCTCCTTTTCAGCACTTTTCATCATTACAAATTGAAGTTATCCGTAATAATTCCTGTCTTTAACGAGGCTGATAACATCGGGAAACTGGTGCAATCTCTCAACGAAATGGATGACCTCGATAAGGAGATCATCTTTTCAGATGCAGGTTCTGAAGATGGAACCAGGCATAAAATTGCCGAAGCCGCAGAGAAATACAACAATATCATACTGGTTGATAACCCTGGCAGGTATGTAAGTAATGCCTTCAATAATGCCTGCAAGGTAGCGAAGGGCCGTTATATCGCACTGATAGGAGCACATTCGCTTTACCCTGCCGATTACTTCAGGGTATGCGTTGAATATCTTGAGTCCGGTGTTTGTGATGCAGCCGGCGGATTTCTTATCCATCAGGGCAAGGGAACCTCCGGTGAGGCAATCGCCTATGCCATGGGTACCAAGTTTGGGGTAGGTGACACTGAATTCCGTACAGAACCTGAAAAGAAATATGTTGACAGTGTCGCTTTTGCCGTTTACAACCGGAAAGTATTCGACGTTGCCGGTTATTTTGATGAAGAACTTGTCCGAGACCAGGACGACGAATTTCACTACCGGATGAACAGTCTGGGACTTCGTATTCTGATGATTCCTGATCTTAAAATTACCTATTTCGTCCGGAATTCGCTGAAAGGACTCGCGAAACAGTATTTTCAGTATGGTTTGTACAAGCCCCTTGTATTCAAAAAAGTTGTTTCCTCTGTCAGACCAAGGCATCTGGTGCCCTCATGCTTCGTTATTTATCTCCTGAGCTTGCCTGTTTGTTTCTGGTGGCCGTTGTGGTGTGCGCCCCTGATGTTATACCTGATCTTGTCCCTTTATTTCTCGCTCATATCACCCCTTCGACTCCGTGCAAGGATATTTGTTCTGTTTACTTATCCGATTATTCACACCAGCTATGGATCAGGCTTTCTGACAGGACTGTTCGGGCGTTGACCAGTTTGTGATCGGGCATGTTTACCATTCTCTATATATCAGATTGTCTGCCTCCGGCCCGCGGAGGATCCGCTGTCGTAAACAGCATGCTGGTTAAGTATCTGGATGCGGGGAGGATTATCACGGTATCGTCCGGAAGGAGAACAAACCACGATGCAGCAGCCGAATCAGCCGGATTCAACTACAGTTTTCTGCCCAGAAGATTGCTCATCTTTGGCCACGTTTTGTCGGAATTTGCTGCGCGCATCAAAATTGCTGTTCTGATCCGACGCTATAAACCGGCTTTTATCATCGCAGCCTATCCGCAGCTCACGCTTTTCAGCGCAGCAGTAAAAGAGGCCAACAGGCTCGGAGTCCCTTATTTCGCCTATTTGCATGATACCATTGAAGAGGCGCTCTCAAGGGGCCCCCTTCGCCGGGTTGCTGCCAGGGTTCAGAAAACCGTATTGGGCTCAGCTGCGGCCGTATTTGTCATCAGTGATGGAATGAAGGATCTTTATGCACGCAAATACGGACTGCAGACAACGGTGGTACGGCATATTTATCCTGAAGAAGTTCTGCCTGTTACCCCCCGGGGCAATGGCCGTGCTTTCTGGAGCGGAGCTGTATACGGTATCAATCATCGCGCACTCGCACGCATGACGCATGCGTGTACCCGTGCGGGCATGAATGCCACCTTCACTGGTAATACCCCCGAAAAGGATCTCCGACTGTTCGGATTCAACACCGATTTCATTCAGCAGTGCTTTTACAGCTCACGTGCCGATTATCTGTCGGCTGTCGCCGGCCACCGTCTGCTGATGCTTTGTCTCAACTGGCCCGATGAAAGTTCTGTTCATCCTGATGAAATGGCAACTGTTTTCCCTACGAAGACCCCCGAATTTCTCGCCTCCGGTGTTCCCATAGTGGTACACTGCCCCGAAGATTACTTTCTGGCCGCTTTTTTCAGAGAAAATGCGTGCGGACTGGTCATTTCTACCCGTGATCAAAATGAAATCACCAGAGAATTGTCCGACTTCCTCTCCAGCAAACCTCTGCAACAGGAAATGGTTGCACGCGCACAGGCCGTGAAATATCTCTTTGAGCCGGAACTTAATGCGGGAAATATGAAAAATGCTATCGGTTCTGCACTGTTATCCCCATCTTCACACCGTGAAAATAGCCTGGATAGTCAATAACTTTCCCTTGCCCTCCAACAACGGGGTAACGGGTATTTTCTTCGAGCGTATGCTGAATAACCTGCCGGAAGAGGCCGGCATTATTCACGTGGTCGCGCCCGTACCATTTGTGCCGGCGCTCCTCGGAAATATATCCCGTTACCGGAAATACACAGGTATTCCAAAGTATGAGGAACGCGGACGACTTCGTATTCATCGCCCCCGTTATCTGGCAACCCCCCGCGAACATTACACTGGTCTGGCGCACATTTTCAGGTTTCTCGCTATAATACATTTGCCCCTCTGGCGGGAGATTTCTCTCATTGATGCGCGCTACACCTATCCGAATGGTGCAGTCGCCCGGTTTTTGAAAAGATGGAAGGGGATTCCATACATTGTTTCTGCCATCGGCACGGATGTCAATGTTGATCCGGTCGTTTCCCGCATCAATCGCTTTCTGCTCGGCAAAGCACTCCGGTCTGCCGACGGGATTATTGCCGTCAGTAATGCACTTGCCTTTAAACTCCGCCTCTTTGGAGCTCCGGATGTCAGGGTTATTCACGACGGGATTGATGTCAGTACCGATATTGTTGCTCAAAAACGAGATTATTCAACGGTTGTCAGACTGACGTATCTGGGCGAAATTTCAGAAGCAAAGGGAATTCCCCTGATTGCTGAACTGATTGGCCGGTATCCGCAGTTCGCCGGGCCGCGCTACGAGTGGCATCTTGTTGGTAATTACACGCAGAAGTTCGGACTTGAGGCCTTTCCCAACGTGATATTTTATGGTCAGAAGAAACATGGGGAAGCTCTGGATATTCTCGCTGGTTGCGACATCATCGTGTACCCGAGCCTCAGTGAGGGTATCCCGAATGCCCTGAAAGAAGCCGGATTGCTCGGACTCACAGTGGTCGCTTCTGATGCAGGTGGAATACCTGAACTGCTGCTGAATGGCGAGGGTGGATTTATTTTCAAAAGCGGGGATGCAGGGCATTTGTTTCAGCAACTCAGTGCTGCCTGTGAAAATCAGGATGAAGCCGGTAAACGGGCAGCTATACTGAACGGGTATATCCGCCGGGCATTCGATGTGCGTTCCAGCGCAGCGTCACTGTTCAGTTATTATCAGGAAATACTTTCAACCGTGAACAGCTGATCGTGATGGTGAATACACATATATACCCGGGGGAAATTACGCCCTATACTACCCGAATCATCAAGGAAACGGGCAGTATCATCCGGCTCGGACTGGCCGAAAGGGTGGAAATAGTGTCGCTCGGTACTGCCGGTGAAGTCGAAGTGACACCGCTGTCCGGGGGTGTCACCGTGCATCGGGTACCTGGCATGTATGCTGAAACAGCCGGTCGGTTCAGCCGCTATTTTACCTATTTTTTGTTTTGCATCAGGGCGTACAGATATGCGGCCCGGTTACACCCCAATGTAGTAAACTGTCACTCCGTTCATGTATTGCCGGTTTGCGTACTGCTCAAACTGACCACCGGGGCGCGACTGATTTATGACCCGCATGAACTGGAATCTGAAGTGCACGGTACCAATCCGCTGCTCCGGCACATAGTCAGAATTGTAGAGAGAATCAGTTTCCGTTTTGTTGATGCGCTGATTGTTGTAAATGAATCCATCGGCAGGTGGTATCAGTCGACATACGGTTTGACTGGCTTCACAGCTGTGTACAATATTCCGGCGGGTAATCCCCCTGATGAATATACCCCGGGAAGGAACCTCAGAACAATTTTCGGAATCGGAGAAGGTGAAATGCTTTTCCTTTATCAGGGTTTGCTGAGTGAAGCCCGCGGGCTGGAGTCGCTCCTGTCGGCGTTTGTTGCTCTCGGCCGACCTTATCATATTGTATTTATGGGTTACGGCACAATGGCTGGCAAACTGAGTGAAAGTGCCAAAAAACATCCAAATATTCACTATTTGCCAGCGGTCCCCCAACACGAACTGCTTGATTATACCCGTTCTGCCGATGCGGGAATACATCTGATACCCAATACCTGTTTGAATCATTATCTGTGCCTGCCCAACAAGATATTCGAGTATCTGAAAGCATGTACACCATTTATCGTGAGTGACCTGCCCGAAATGGCACGTATTGTTTCTCAGACCGGTGGTGGCTGGACGGTGGCTCCCGATGCTGAGTCACTGAAGGTATTGATTGGCAGTCTGGATAAAAATGAACTCCTGCACAGACGGGCGCGCCTGCGTGAAGAGCGACTGAAATACGACTGGAGCCTGGAAGAACAGAAGTACGTCAGCATATTCCGTTCGCTGGCACCCTGCCCCGGGTAATATCAGCTTTCAAATACCATCGCTTCGTGGTTCAGCTTTCTGAAGTCCACCTGCGTAACCGATGATACTCCCTGCTCTGGCATATACACACCATATATGGTATCCACAGCGGCCATAGTCGCCTTGTTGTGCGTTACCACGATAAACTGCGACTGTGAGGAGAACTCCCTGATAATCCGGTTGAACTTTTCAATGTTGGCATCATCGAGGGGTGCATCCACCTCATCGAAGATACAGAATGGCGCCGGCTTGAGCAGATAAAGAGCAAAAAGCAGTGCAATAGCTGTGAGCGTTTTCTCTCCGCCCGACAATTGTGCAATAGTCTGCGGCCGTTTGCCTTTGGGTTTCGCTATGATATTGACATCCGATTCCAGCGGATTGTCGGGATTGGTCAGAACCAGATCGGCCGAGTCATCTTCTGTAAACAATGTCCGGAAGACATTGATAAAGTTCTCGCGCACCTGCGTGAAGGACTCCAGGAAACGTGCCGTAGCTGTTTCCTCGATTTCCTTCATAGTTTGCAGCAGATTATCCTTTGCATTCAGGATATCGTCGCGTTGTTGGGCAATTGTGTCGTGACGCTCCTTGATTTCGTTGTAGGCTTCAATAGCCATCGGGTTTATCTCCCCGTAGTTGTCGAGCCGTCTCTTGAGGTTATTGACCTCTTTTTCGAGCATTTCACGGTTATATTTCTCATCCGGTTCGCGATTAATCACATCATTTACTCCGATACCGAACTCTGCACGCAGGCGCTCGCCGATGGCTGTGATTTCAAATTTGACATCAGAGAAGCGGTCTTTCAACCGATTGACCAGGCTTTGCAGTTCCTGCTGTTTCCGGAAGTTATCGCGCTGTTTGTTTTCGAGTTCGTGAATTTCATTCCTTGCCTTGAAATAGGCCTGTTCAACCCCACTGAGAGATGCTTCTTTCTCCTTTTTTTCAGCATAACCGGCTGCCAGTTCCTGGCCAATTCGGGCAATATCGGCTTCAAGCAGTCCAATCTCGTCGGTGTGTCGGGCGAGGGTATTCTGTGCTGACGAGAGGGTCTGTCGGAGTTCTTCTCTCCTTTTTTCACGGAAGCTGAGTTCCTGTCTGAGGGTGTTTACCCTGTTTTGCTGTTGAATAAACCCGATGTTATTCTGGTTAAAGGCAGCGCTGGCCTGGCTGAGTTGTTCTGCCACATCCCTGAAAGAGCCATCGGCGTTTGAGAGCCGTTCGCGGAGAGCATCTGCCTGTGCATTCTTTTCCAGCAGCAGTTTTTCGATAGAGGCATTACTGGCAGTCAGTGATTCGATGCGCTGATTCGCATCGCCTGCCTGTGCGTCGAAATTGGCCACGAATGCGGCTATATTATCGAATTTCGCCCGGGTACCGGCTCTTTCCTGCCGGATCCGGTTGAGAGCCTCCCGCTCGCGCTGCAGGGTAGCCGACTCGTCGGCATTCTTCAGCGCCTGCAGGTGCGTGCGAACAGTACTTGACTGGATATTCAGCTGTCCCTCGGTTGATTCCAGTTTTTTAATATCTGTTTCGAGTACTTCAAGGTTCTTTTTCCGGCCTATTTTTTTTCCTTCAAAGAGTCCAACAGAACCACCACTCATACTGAAGCGCCGCCTGATCATGGTTCCTGTTTTGGAAAGAACCGTTATATCAGAGCCAGCGGGCAGGGTAGGGGTATCTTCTTCCACAATGACCACGTTACCCAGCAGATACTCGATGAGATGCCGGTATTGGGGGTCGGCTTCCACCAGTTCCACAGCCCGAACTCCACCGCCGGGCAGCAAAAGAGGCATCTCATACTGACTGATGGCATCCAGAATGAAGAAATTGGCACGACCCTTCTGGCTTTTGCCTAGCAGCGAGATGGCTTTCACGGCTTCATCGGCATTGGGAACCACATAATAGTTCAGGTAATTTTCCAGGTAGTTCTCGATGACAACCCTGTATTCTTCACGAACATAAATCAGATCAGACAGGAGGGGACATCTTTTCGCCCACTCCTTGTCCTGACTCAGGAACTTGATACTTTCGGGGAATCCTTCCAGTGACTCCACCATACTTTTGGTGAGCTTGAACTCATTGCGGCGGGAGTCGAGCTGGCGGTTGTGATCAGCCTGTTTCTTCAGGATAGCTTCCAGTTCTTTTTCTGTATGCTGAATATCCGATCTGCGCTTTTCTTCGGCCTTTTCGATTTGTGCAATCCTGTCGGTCTGAGTTTCCTCTGCGTCTGATTGTTTGAGCAGTTCAATTTCCAGTACCTTCATTTCCTCTTTTCTTGCAGCGATGTCATTCAGCGTTCTTTCCACATCTCTGCGCAGATTTTCGATCTGGTTGGCCTGAATTGCCCTTGTTTTTTCCAGTTCGACGATTTCGCGCTCAACTGTCTGTTGTTCCCTGACGAATTCATCCAGATTTCCCTTCAGCAGATTATGATTTGATCTGACATCATCGAGGCGTTTGCGAGCGGCTTCGAGTGCTGTTTCGAGATCGGCCTCCACATTGCGCTCATAGTTGAGATCAGTCTGGTATCCATCCACTTCAATCTCCAGCGATGCCACGGTTCTTGAGTTTGCGGCAATCTGGTCGGTGAGCCGTTGAATATCGGAGCTGATGAACGTTCTTTTCTGTTCCAGCATCGCTTTTTCATTTTCACGGCTTCTGATGCGTCCGGTAAGACGGTTCACCTCCTGCTGCTGGGTACTCAGGGAAGATTCCTTGTCGGTGTGGCTCTTCCTTTTTGCTTCAATATCGGCTTCGAGCAGTCTCGACATCGCCTCTGAACTTCGGTAATTGTCTTCCTCGCGTGTAATCTGGCCTTCCAGTTCCCTGTAGGTTTTTTTATGTCGTGCCAGGTTATGTACTGCCAGTTCGACGCTCAGATTCTTGTATTCATTTTTCAGTTCGTAGTATTTCTGGGCGCGTTCTGCCTGCTTTTCGAGTTTTTTAAGTTGGTCTGTAATCTCGAACAGGAGGTCTTCCACGCGGTCGAGATCAGCGGCTGTGGCTTCGAGTTTCTGTTGGGTTTCGTGTTTTCTTGCTTTATATTTGCTTACTCCTGCTGCCTGTTCGAACATTTTTCGGCGTGCCTGCTCGCGATCGCTGAGCATATCCTCCACCATATTGAGTGCGATGATAGCATAGGAGTCGGGCCCGATACCGGTATCGAGGAAAAGCGAGGTGATATCTTTCAGGCGGCAGGTTACACCGTTGAGCCGGTATTCACTTTCTCCGCTTCTGTACAGAATCCGACTGATACTGACAGTTGTATATTCGGTGGGCAGAACATTTTTTGTATTGTCAAAAGTGAGCGTGACCTGAGCCATCTGGCCCTCTTTCTTCTTTTTCGTACCGTTGAAAATCACCGACGACATCTTGTCGAGGCGCAACTGACTGCTTTTTTGTTCGCCGAGCACCCACCGGATAGAATCCACCACATTGCTTTTCCCGGAGCCGTTAGGGCCCACGACACCCGTGACATCTGCATTGAAGTGCAGTGCTGTCTCGTTGGCAAAAGACTTGAAACCCTTGATTTCTAACGATTTAAGGCGCATAGGCAGAGTTTTTTCCGGGGTCTGTTTTCAAAAAAGGAGGGCGAAAATATGATATCTGAATGAGATAATTAAAAAAATTACCTTCATCACATCATGCAAAAAAAAGAATAATTCAAACTTGGAACAAAAAATTTCCCTACTTTTGCGGGCATTTTTTGAGAAGCAACCAAAAATTTCAGTTAAGATATGGCTAAACGCAAATCCGATCAGGCAGAAATCGTTGAGGTACAAGAGGTATCGAGCACGGGCACTACATCCTCACTCCCTTCCTGGGCTCAGGATCCCAAAAATCTTATGTACGCCCTTGGCGCAGTAGTCGTGCTCTTTGGAGGCTGGCTGCTGTACAAAAATCTCGTTCTTGCCCCGAAGAATAAAGAGGCTCTCGCCGCTATGTGGAAAGCGGAGCAGCAGTTCGCCCGTGATTCATTCCAGCTCGCACTCAATGGTACTTCTGACAGTGGCCTCGAGGGAGTTGGTTTCCAGGGTTTCGCCGCGCTCGCCGACGAATACAGCGGCACACCCGCCGGCAGCGCCTGCAGTTACTATGCAGGTGTGTGCAACCTCAACCTTGGCAACTATGATGAGGCAATCAGTTTCCTGAATAATGTGGACGCCGACGGAGCCGTTCTGCCCGCCATGAAATATGGTCTTCTGGGTGACGCTTACTCCGAAAAGCAGGATTATTCAAACGCACTCGGTTATTACGAGAAGGCTGCTGATGCCGCTGAAGCTGATGTAGTCGCCATCTATTACCTGAAAAAACTCGGTATGCTGAATGAGTTTCAGGGAAATAAAGATGCCGCCCTCGAAGCTTATGAGAGAATCCGCCGCGATTACCCAAATCAGCAGATATCCGACTGGCGCGACATCGAAAAATATATTTACCGTCTGAAACCTCAGATGTGATACTGATAACGGAAACCGGGAATAATCAAACAGTATTATTCCCGGTTTTTTTGTTTGAAAACAGAAGTGATGAAAAAATAATTTGTAAATACAGACGTTTGTATATAGTTTTGTTCCCTAATTCGCACAGTAGTCCCTCCGTCTGTTATAAATAATGTTCAAACGGGCTGATACCTGTCTCTTGCAACATGGTCAGTCTATATCTCCAACACGTGTGATTGCCGTGTCAGAAATTCTGACATCAATCTGTAACCTTCATCGGTGTTTTAGTCATTGATGTTCGGAAGCGGCGGCTGGCACGCTAAAATTTTCTATAAATTAACTTACACAGCTTATGAACACGATTCTTCGCCCCGCGTGCATCGCGCTCCTCCTTTCTCTGACGGGTACGGTTATCGCGCAAAAATCTACATTAAAAGAGGAAATTTCCAGAGCAGACCGTCAATTCGGTCTTTATGCATATCAGGAGGCCCTGCAAAATTATCAGCTTGTTCTGAAGAAGGAACCTTCAAATACCAGGGCACTTGCCGGATCAGGCCACTGTTATTTCAGGATGAACAGTCCCGAAAAAGCCGTTTTATGGTACGAGAAGGCTGTTAAGCAAAGCGACGTTTCACCTGAAACATATCTCAGTTACGGCAAAGCACTGATGCAGACGGGTGACTATGATCTGGCAAAGGAACAGTTCCTCAGCTACGCAGATGAAAATGAAGCTGTTGGCCAACACTTCGCAGATATGTGTGACTTCGCACTTGAAAGCAGCGATTCAAACAGCCCCTGGACGGCCAGAAATGAAACTGTAAATACAACAGGTGATGATTTTCTGTCATCGTTGCAAGGCAATAAACTGGTGTTTGTTTCCTTTAACCCGGAGTTCGCTTCAACTTCAAAATCAAGCGGCAGAGGAAATCAGAACTGGCTCCTCTCTGCACAGGTATCCTCCCAGACTGGCCAACTGCAAAAGTTGCAAGCGCTCCGGTCTGAATTGCAGAATACACCCAATGAAGGCCCTGTCAGTTACTCCGCTGATGCAGGCAGGGTGGTTTTCTGCAGGAACAATTTTGTCAACGGCGTGCGTATCACCGATGACGCCAACGCCAGCATGAGTCTCTACACGGCAGATGTGGACGCCAGCGGCAAGTGGAAGAATATCAAGCCCTTCACACACAACAGTGTCAAGTATTCCACCGGATTCCCTTCTCTTTCGCCCGACGGCAAGATGTTGTTTTTTGCATCCGACAACAAGGACGGATACGGAGGCTGGGATCTTTATGTCTCGGTTCTCCGCGATGGCGTATGGGGTACTCCCCGCAACCTCGGCGAATCAGTCAATACTGCCGGCAATGAAATCTCTCCTTTTTATAACGGAGATGAATTGTATTTCTCCTCCGACTGGCACCCGGGCCTGGGAGGCCTCGATGTTTTCTCTTTCGACTACTCGGATAAAAACAATGCTGAAGTCGTGAACATGGGACCAGTTGTCAATTCATCTTCAGATGATTTCGGTTTTGTACTCGATAAAAATCAGAAAACCGGCTACGTATCCAGTAACCGCGGGAAAGGAAAAGGTAGTACCGATATCTGGAAATTAAGCGCCCGGGTATCAGGAGGTTCGGTGGCTGCCAAAGGCTCTGCCTCCGGAAATTCTCTCACAACTACCAAAGGTGGTGGCACAACTCCGGCTCCGAGAACGCTGAAACTTACTGTTCTGGACGAGGATGGCAAACCGATTCCCAAAGCCGAGGTTGATCTGGGTGATTGCTCGGAACAAATGGGTATGACTGACGCCAGCGGTGTATTCAAATTCGAAGAACTGGACAAACCGGTAAATTGTAATATTGTTATCCGAAAAATTGGCTACCGCGATGCCGAAATTGAGCAGAAAAAGTTTGGCAAAGCCAGCGTGGTCATCACTGTTGCCCTCGAACGCGATGCCCGCGAAAGTTATACAGGCCGCATCATTGACGCTGCTACACGCAAGGCACTTTCAGGTGTAACGGTTACTGTGGATTTTGGCGATGAAGAGAATGGCTTCGAAACGGAGTCTGACGAAGGTGGTCAATACACACTGATGGTTGAGCCGGGCGAAACGTATGTGGTCAATTACAGCAAAACCGGTTATGTCAGTACGATCGAACGTATTCTGTTTAATGAAGATGACTTCGAACTCGACCGTCTTTCGCTTGAACCTGACTCAGACCCTGCTGAAGAAGAGGATGTTGATGTTTCTGATTCCGACAAGTCTTCAAGTTCTCCTTTTATCAAGTTGGTTCCGGCCAAACAACGCAGCAAAACTGTCGCCATTGACCAGATAAGCGGATATTCAATTCAAATATCAGCTACTCCGGATGAACCCTCCCGGTCGCGTATCTCCTCTTACGAGGCCTTTTCCACCGATGGTAACCTTTATGTGCGCAAGGAGAAAAACCTTCACAAGCTTCGTCTCGGTGTTTTCAAAACCCGCGCAGAAGCTGATGCCGTACTCAAAAAGATCGTCGCACGCAAAGGAAATGAAAAAGCTTTTATAGTGGCTGAACGTGGAGCCGGGGCCGATCTGATTGTTAAAAAAGCCTCACAGAAGGCTGCCAGTACCGGTACCTCTGCGAGTTATTATGTGTTGCAAATTGCAACTTATAATGATGCAAGTGATATCAGGGCCAGAGAGTACGAAGATCTTCGAAACCTCAATGCCAATCTTTTCTCTTATAACAAAGACGGGGAAATTTTCCTTTACCTCGGAGTATGGCCAAGTCAGGAAGATGCAAAAAAGGCACGCGCAGAAGTGCTCAAGCTCGACTATGAAGAAGTAATTGTTGTAAAAGTTGACGCCAATGACCCCGATATCCAGGAGTTTATTCTGGCAGGGATTAACGAAAAGTCAGGTGATACGGGCGCAGGAGCCGGATATAAAGCTCCGGATGTATCAAGGCCATACCTCGTTCGTGTGGCTTCTGTAGCCAACCCGGATCGTTTCGACACCGGGGAGCTGGAAATGTACGGTCAGATTGAGACCCGCCCCTCCTCCAACAGCCCCGGCAAAACGCTGATTCTTGTTGGTCGCTTCGCTTCTACCGTGGAAGCCGCCCGGGTCCGCAACAGGATAATGGCTGAAACCCGCTACAAGGATGCAATTGTGATAAAAGACACATCCACAGACTAAGAGCGCTTGTTCAGGATTCTGTCGCCGAGTCAAAAATAGCTTTTTTGCCAACGGCAGAGAATCCCGGAAAATCTCCTGAATATGCGCGGTACAGGCAGCGAATCCGTGAGATACTTCGTTTTACTTCCAGACCCGGATGCGGATGAGCCTCCGGCTAGAAAAAAGCAGGTTTTAAATGTTGGTTTATACGAAAGGCATGTCTTCCGGCATGCCTTTCGTCGTTGTAGCCTGTTTATGTCGTACCTTTGTGCCAAAATAATTCGCTTGCACACTTTTATCGTTAAAACCATGGCCGGCCTTGAGCCGGTACTCTCCGCTGAACTGTCGGCAATCGGCGCCCAGGGTGTTCGTGAACTCAAACGGGCTGTAGCCTTTGAAGGCGATACCCGAATGATGTATCGCGCCAACTATGAGCTCAGAACAGCTCTGCGAATATTGAAAAAACTCACCTCTTTCCCGGCTTATAACGAAAGCAATCTGTATGGTGGAATCAGGGATATTGACTGGTCGCAGTTTCTTGGCCCCGGTGATACGCTCGCTATAGACGCAGTAACCAGCGGTACGGTGTTCACGCACTCCCACTACGTCGCGCAACTCGTCAAGGATGCTATTGTAGATCAGTTCAGAGACAAGTATAACCGCAGGCCGACGGTCAATACTGTTGCACCATCTCTGAGGGTTAATATTCATATTCAGGGTACTACGGTTATCGTGTCGCTCGACTCCAGTGGCGATTCGCTCCATCGCCGTAATTACAGGAAGGATACGGTGGAAGCTCCTCTGAATGAAGTGCTCGCAGCCGGCATGATTCTTCACTCAGGCTGGGATGCCAGTTCTGCTTTCGCCGACCCGATGTGTGGATCCGGAACAATACCCGTCGAAGCCACCATGCTCGCCAAAAAGATGCCGCCCCAGTACTTCAGGGAAAAATTCGGTTTCTTCAGATGGCCCGATTTCGACGCCACACTCTGGAATCAGATAAAATCAGACGCCGATACACAAATCTGCGATATTGATTTTCCCATACTCGCCTCGGATATGGAGCTCAGGGCGCGCAACTCGACAGTTGTAAATCTCATGGCTGCCAACCTCGAACGGGTAGTCACAGTTGACCGGATACCATTCGAAAAACTGGTCCCCCCGGCTGCTTCAGGAATACTCATGATGAATCCTCCCTACGACGAAAGACTGAGGGTTGAAGATACCGTCTCTTTCTACAAGGGTATCGCAGATCGGCTGAAACAACACTGGGCAGGATGGAATGCCTGGGTAATTTCTTCCAACAGGGATGCTCTGAAACATTTTGGACTCCGCCCATCCAGAAGGATCACGCTGTTCAACGGAGCGCTCGAATGTTCTTTCCAACGCTTCGATCTGTACGAAGGATCAAAAAATATCACAGAAACAGACTGATTTTATGAAAAAAATATCATTAAGGGCGCTATTCGGGAAAACTGGCACGAACTTTTCACTGATTTTTATAATCTTTTTACAACAGTGTACCCCCCCTAATCAAAGCACTGCAAATTGACAGAATATCAGATAATCCTGTACAAGCTGGTTGAAACGCGCTGGCATTACGTCAGGCTCGCCACACGAGCGGGTAAATGCCTGACTGAATCGGGCGTGTGTGGGAATCGCCCCACTCACGCCCTGTCCTCTCCTTTGCCTCCTGATGCCAATCCTCAGGAGTTTCTTCGCGAAAAGGCTATCTCATGGGGTGATCAGGGCTATGGCAAGCCCAGTCAGCAACAATTGCAGGTAATGACGCTGCACTTCCAGATGAAACGCTGGTCGGGGTATCCCGCAGGCGCACCCTGGTTCGATGACTGGAGGCGCGGATATATTGATCCGATACAAAATCAGCTGGAAGAAACCTGTAACGGCATCCCGAGAGGGAATGACCGATTTTCGGGAAACTATATGTATTATTATGTAGTATTCAATACCGATGCAGCAATCGAAATGGTTGATCAGGCAGCCGCCGCTGCCCCCGTCAAGTTTCTCCTCGACGTACATATAGGCCGCAGAGAAAAACAGGTACAAATACCTATAGACCCGAATGTACCCGAATATCTCCGGACACTGTTCAGGGTGGTGGAAAAATCGGCACGCACCATTGCCAGTGAATTACCTGTTCTGTTTCAGGGCGATCCGTTTCAACCGGAACCTGTCCGGGAACATACCGAACGAGTCAGGGTAACCGGAGAAGTGGCACAATCACTGCGGAAAATACTGGAAGAAAAATGGAACTTTACTTCCAATTTCTGGGATCCGCTTACTCCCGCCTCGCCTGTGGAGGTCGTCTTCCTGAACGGGATGGAAGAGTCCAAAAAGGCCGCAGTAGTAGAGATCATACGTACAAGAGTTGAACGACCGTTGTACCTGCTCGACTGTGAAGAGGGGCTTTTCGAGATTTCCCCCGAACAGATATTCAGCAGCCCCCATGAAGGTATGGTGTTCGACGCCGGTTTCAACTGGGTTGTTTACTTTTCACACCACTATACCATCACTTTCAGCGGCGATTGGCTGCTCGAAGCAGTTAAATCTCTGTACGCAGGACAGGAGGAACGGCTTAACAGCTGGTAGGGTAGCCTAAATTATTTCTTCCGTATCCTGTTCTGTATTTTGCGGCCCGGCCAACCTGCTCATCGTGCCGACTCGTGCTCTATGCATCTGGATAAATATCCGGGTGACATCTTCCAGAAATCGCTCATCCACAAATTGATGAATGGCCTCGATACTCGCAAAGCGCTCGTCGTCGCCGAGTTTGTAGGTTTGCTCGTATAACTCATTTTCCAGTTTGATGCTGATACGCTGATCGTTCCTGAAAATGCTGATCGCAAGGTAAGGATGTGGGATAATGCCAATTATACGCATGATTCTTTAGTTTAAGATTTCTGGGACTCCACTTTCGGAGCAAGGAGTTTGTATAATACCGGGGTCACGATTCTTGAAAGGAGTGTACTGGAAATGAGTCCTCCGATCAGGACGTAGGCAAGTGGCGAATACAACGGGTTCTCTTCCACCGCGATGGGTAACAGTCCGCCAATAGCCGTGAGCGAAGTGAGCAGAATAGGTACGAATCGTATCTCCCCGGCTTCCTGAACGGCCTCATCAATACTTCTGCCCTCCTGCCTGAGCTGATTGGTGAAATCAACCAGCAGAATTGAGTTCTTTACTTCTATTCCCATCAATGCAATGAGCCCGACTACTGCTGTGAATGAAAACGGATAACCGGCAAACAACAACATCGCCACTGCGCCGATTACTCCCAGCGGTATGACAGAAAGAACAATCAGGGTGCTTTTAAAGGTGCCAAATTCAAGTATCAGTACCGCCATCAATCCGAAAACAGCTACTATTATGATGGTTCCAATACCCTTGAAGGAGCGTTCTGCGCTTTCCTGTTCACCAGCCACCACGAGTCTGCTGCCCCGGGGGAGGTCAATGGTTTCCAGTTTTTTGGCTATCTCCCTGTTCACTTCTGTGGCATAATATCCTGTTTTTACCAGCGCCTTTACCGCAGAAAATCGCTCTTTATTGTAATGCTGTATAAAATTCGGAGAGGGTCTGAATTCCAGCGATGCAACCTGGGTCAGCGGATAGGCCGTACCGAGTACGTTACTTACATACAGCTGATCGAGTACGCCGAGATCGGGAGTGGCACCTGTTCTGTTCACACCCACAACGATAGGGAAGACATCTCCATTATCCGGAGAGGTCATTTTGCCGATATTGAATCCTGCAATAGCCAGCCTGACTGTACGGTCAATATCTGCCACGGGTATGCCAAGTGCTCCGGCTTTTTCCTTGTTGATGTTTACGTATATATCTGTCTTCACGGCAGCAATAGGGTTGTCCAGATATATCGTACCCTCTGTGGAGGCGATGACCTTCTCAACTTCAGCCGACAAATGCCGGAGTGTATCCAGGTTCTCGGCATAAACCCTGATCGCTACAGGCGCTTCCACCGGTGGCCCCTGCTCAAAGTTCTGTACTGTGATTTTGGCATCCGGAATAAACTGGAATTTCTGTCTCAGCTCGTCAATCAGTGCCACCTTTACGGCAGGTGGTGTTTTTTCCTGTAACTGAACGAATACCTGCCCGTAAGACGGACTTTCGAATTCACGTATCACATTGTAGTAAACCCTCGGATTACCCCTGCCGGTGTTGCTGGAAAACCAGGTAACATGCGCCCTTCCTCCACGGTAAACCGATTCCGGTTCCGTTGTGTCTGACATGGTAGCGAGTGACCTGAAGCCAGGATCAACATATTCCTTCAAAACGGAGTCAACCATCCCGACTACCCGGTCGGTATGAGCCATGTTGCTACCCGGCGCTGTTTCAATGTCAATATAGAACATCGGTCGCTCTGAGGCCGGAAACAGTGTGAATGCTGAAGAAAGGGCCATCAGGACGCTTCCTGCAAAGATGAGTACCGATACCAGCACGGTCGTCCATGGCCGGTCGAGTGCTACATGCAGTACCCGCGCGTACGTACCTGAAATAACCCACTTCAGGCCACGCAGGAACAGATTGCCACGCGGATCATGCCGTTCAGCAAGTAACCTGCTGCTCAGAAACGGTACAATGGTTAGCGAAACAAACAGGGAGGCGAGTACGGTGAGCACAACCGCCATGGGTAAAGACCTGATAAAATCCCCTGACGCTTCCGGCATGAATACAAGCGGCAGAAATGCCAGCACGAGTGTGGCTGTACACCCGATCACAGCGAGGCCTATCTGTCGCGTGGCCAGTATGGCAGCGTCTTTGCGGGAGTATCCATCTCTGAGCCATCGCTCTATGTTTTCCACTACCACAATACTGTCGTCCACCAGAATGCCAAGTGCAATGATGAATCCAACAATAGACAACTGGTTCAGTGAATACCCGAGCGCGTCGAGGGCAAAAAGTCCCATGGCAATACTCAGCGGAATAGATATCATCACGACCAGCGATGCCCGCCAGCCGAGTGGCAACAGGGTGAGCAGGACAAGCAGAATAGCCAGTGCAAAGTCGCGCGCAAAACGCATCAACCGCTTGCTTACGGAGTCGTTCTGGTCAAAAACTTTGCGGTAATCCATGCTCGGCGGCAGCGATTCTTTCCAGCGCTCCACCACTTTTTCTACCGAACTGCCTACCGTAAAGATATTTTGCTCATCCTTCATGCGGGCTGTTATCCATACGCAGCGCACGCCATTCACCCGCGCGAGATGGGTGATATTTTCATAGGCCCAGTCCACGGTGGCCACATCTTTCAAATACACTATTTTTCCACCGTTACCTGTGATAACGGTATTTCTGATCTGGTCAATATTCTCATAGTCACCGCTGGTTTCCACAAAGAATTTTCTGGCGCCAATGTCAACAGAACCACCCGGAATACTAACGTTTTCACTCTGTATAGCCCCCAGAACCCTCGAAACCGGCAAATTTTCTGCCGCCATGCGGGGCAGGTTCAGGGCCACGCGTATTTCACGGCCCGGTGTTGCCAGAACATCCGCACCCTTGATACCATCCAGCTTTTCCAGCTCCTCTTCCAGGCGCTCCGCCTCTTTTCGCAGATCGGCCCATGAGGCATTTTCGCTGATGAGCGCACCCTGCAGAATGGCCACATCTGACGAAGAAAACTTCCTGATTTCAATCCGGTAGATATCCTGCGGCAACTCCTGCCGGATGGCATTTACTTCCCTGATAATCTCTTCATATTTCCTGTCAGGATCCTGTCCGTGTATGAACTCAATGGTGAGCAACATGAACCCGTTGGAAGCTACAGATCGCATCCGGTCTATATTCTCCAGGGCCCCCAGCCTGGCTTCCAGCGGGTCGGCTATCTTTTTCTCTATTTCCGTGGGACCAGCTCCCGGATATACAACAGCCACCGTGAAACCGGGAGGGGTGAATTTCGGATCCTCCGCTCTGGGCATCCGGAGCAGCGAACCTGCTCCCAGGGCCATGACGAAACAGAATACTATAAAGGTAAACTGACTGTTCCTGACTGAAAACTCGGCTATTTTCATTGATATTTTGCGAATTTAGTGCGGGAACACGTTCCCTGCCATCTGAAGACTGTGAAAGAATGCTGCCCGGTTAATTGTCAGGCCGGCACTGACCGAGTCGAAATATCCAATCAGGTTCTCTGTGGCCATATTGCCTGTAAGTTCATCTTTGGCCATCGGACAGCCTCCCAGACCATTCAGTGCTCCGTCGAAACGACGGCAACCACTGTGCCAGGCCGCTTCAATTTTTTCCTTCCAGGTGGCCGGGTGTGTGTGCAGGTGTGCTCCGAATTCTATTTCCGGGTATGCAGGTATCAAATTGGAAAAAAGATAGGAAATGTTGTCTGGATTGGAGCATCCAATCGTATCTGACAGTGAAAAAATGCCAATACCCAGCGGTATGAGCTCATTTATCCACTTCTGTACGATCTCGACATTCCACGGGTCGCCATACGGGTTGCCAAATCCCATTGAAATGTATATCACCAGTTTCTTGCCGTGCCTCAAACACAAATCCTGTATGGCCATGGTCCGCTCCAGACTTTCAGAAATGGTAGCGTTGGTGTTGCGCAACTGAAAGGTTTCACTGATACTGAAAGGGTATCCCAGGTATTGTATCTGGTGATAGCGGCAGGCCTCCTCGGCACCTCTTTCATTGGCTACAATGGCCAGCAACTCAGTGCGAGTAGCCGAGAGATCGAGCATACCCAGCACATCAGCGGTATCACGCATTTGCGGGATTGCTTTCGGACTGACGAAAGATCCAAAATCGAGGGTGTCAAAACCAACCTGAAGCAGCTGATTTATGTAAGCGGCCTTTTTCTCCGTTTCAATAAACTGATGTACTCCCTGCATGGCATCACGCGGGCACTCAATGAGCTTGACAGGATGGTTGACGGAGTTGTTGTCCACTTGCCGGTAATTCTTGTGTCCGTATAACGCTGTAGCCGCCCGAAAGTTGGCAGTAATCAGGATATTTACATGGAAGCGACAAATCGCACGAACCGGTCGAGGTCTGCAACGGAAGTGGCAATGCCCACCGATACCCGGGTAGCACCCCGCATAATACCCAGCGACGCCATCATATCCCTGTAGTTCCCCCTGTCGCGGCTTGAGAAGTACTTCGACAGTTCAGGTCCTGTGATACAATTATTCACTTCGTCTATACCCGGATTGCAGAAGCAACCAGACCGTATGGAAATACGGGCCTCGTTGGCCAGCTGTTCTACCTCTTCAAACGGAATTCGATCTCCATCGGGAGTAAGGAAGTTCATAATCAGTGTGCCACCAACATTCTTTCGATCCTCCGGACCGAAAATCCTTACTCTTGGGGTATCATTCGGGTGCCTGAGGTGCTGTAGCTCCCTGTACAGGTAGTTGATCAGAGCCGAAACCCGTTCTGAAATCTGATCAATTCCGACCGACTCAATGAAATCGAGTCCGGTATTGACTGCAGGAATATCCAGGTAGTTTACGGTGCCATCTTCAAACCGCTCGTGGTTGCCTGTCAGGAAGAAAGCGGGGGTGGCAACGGATGCCAGTGTTACAGTGCCTCCTGCAAACCAGGGTTTTTTCAGTTTGTCGAACTTGCTCTTTTTTACCAGCAGGCATCCAATTCCTGTTGGATAGCCGAAAATCTTGTAAAATGACACCGATACAAAATCGGGCTTGTATTCCTGCAGGTCGAGGCGGGAGGTGGGTACAAATGCTGCTGCATCCAGCAGCACATCCCAACCCTGATCTGCCGCTTTTTTTATCCAGCCGAGATCGTGTTTCACACCTGAAACGTTTGATTGCGCAGGGAAGGCAAACAGCTTGTCGTGCGCATCAGGATGCGCTGAAAGCAGTTCCTCCAGTCGCTCCCCGTCAATACGCAGATCCTCGTAATGAATAGGGCAGTATTCATAATGCCCACCCTTGTGCAGGCAGAATTCACGGATTCCGTTCACGGAATTGTGATTGTCGGCCAAAGCCAGATAGTAGCTGCTCTCGTTGAACGGGTAGCACTCGCCTACAATTTTAAGGGCGCCAGTGGCATTCTGCGTGAAAATACAGAAGTAATCGTCTGCATTGAAAAATTCAATCACCTTCCTGCGGGTAGCCTCCACCTTTTCAGTGGATCGTTGCGACGACGGGTTGGTGGAGTGCGGATTTCCCAGTATTTCGTTACAGAGCATGTTGTGGTGAATCATGATCTGACTCTGCGGATACAGGTTCCCGCCAGTATAGTCGAGATATACCTGTCCGTTCTGGTCAATACGACTGAATTCAGTACGGCGAAGGGCGCTGAAAAGGGCTTCATGGGGCAGTGTGCTGGTCAGGTGCGTCATATACTTCAGGGAATAACGGCTATACATTTCAGTTCAATGGCAATCGGAGTGGGCAGACTGTCTATCCCCAGTGTAGTACGGCAGGGCGGATTCTCGCTGAAATATTCTGCCCATACCCGGTTGTAGGTGGAAAAATCGCGCTGCATATTGGTAAGATATACGGTTACATCCACCAGGTCTTCCCAACTGGCCCCACTGGCTTCCAGCACAGCGCGCACATTTTTGAACACCGAGTGAACCTGGGCTTCAAAATCGAACTCGGTGAAATTGCCGGCAGCAGACCGTTTCAAACCGGGAATTCCATCATCTTCGGGGTTTCTGGGGCCAATTCCGGACAGAAAGAGGAGGTTTCCCACGCGTCGCGCGTGCGGGTAAAGGCCTACCGGTTTGGGAGCTGTGGTGGTGTTGATTACTTCAGACATTTTCGTGCAGGTTAGTACAGATACAAAGGTATGCAATTACTGATATGAAACAAAAAGCCCCTGCCGGGAGGCAGAGGCTTTTTGAAGGAGACGTTGAACAGTATTACTTCTTCCAGGGCAGCTCAAGCACACGCTGAGCGGCGAGATCTCCGATGCGAAGACCCTCATCGCAGTCCATGCGGAAGTGCACTCCCAGCGGAATACGGGAGTAGGCGTCTTCTGCTCCGAGGTCACGGAAGGATGCGAAAGAACGTGGTGTACCAATAAATTCTGTTCTGTAAATATGGCACAGATCAGTAAAGGTATATGTTCCGGGGTGCTCGTTGTTGAATTCGAACAAGGAGGAGAGTATCTTGGAGCCGGCTCCACCGAAACCCGAGTGACCGGAAGGATATGCGGGGAAGGAAGGTGAGAATCCCTGCGGTCCGCCATAAGGGTTGTTCAGAATTGTACTCCAGTCGGCAGCTTCAGGTGCCTGGTTTTTGATTACACGACGGATATAATCAACCGGGCGCTCCA
>JBDLWO010000064.1:0-5728 GCA_039804245.1 Bacteroidota bacterium | reverse complement strand
GTACAGCCCTCCGAACTGCCTGCACTGCAGCAGATCAGCCGCGATACTTTTTATGATACATTCTCCGGTTTCAATACGCCGGAGGATATGCAGCGCTATATGGAGCAAAATCTCGGCGCTGCACAACTCGCAACAGAACTGGAAAATCCGGATTCGGCGTTTTATTTCGCCCGCACAAACGGAGAAATCACCGGCTACCTGAAACTGAACAGGGGCACAGCCTGTACCGACAGCCGCTATACGGATGCACTCGAAATCGAGCGTATTTATGTCCGGAAAGAATTCATGGGCGCCGGGGTTGGGCAGGCCCTCATGGACAAAGCCCGGGAACACATGCAGGAAATGAACCTCCCCTGGCTCTGGCTCGGTGTCTGGGAAAAAAATGAGGCAGCTATCCGTTTTTATGAAAAACAGGGATTTGTACCCTTCGATTCGCACGGTTTTATGCTCGGGAACGACCTGCAAACCGATATTCTGATGCGCTGGAGTTAGGGCCGGGCACAGCCGCTGCGGTTTTTTCTGAAAAATTGCGAAAAAGTTGTTATCTTTGTGGCTGAATAAATTCACCTCTGGTATTTGTCCGCCCTGGACACCGAAGTTTTCCGGACGCAGAACACCGCCTCCAATTCACTTTGCCCCATGAAGGCTGCCCATTGGCCGCCGCTGCGCACGAGACCAGATTCACTGCATTATTGCATGTATTTTAAAGATTTATCGCTCATTGAGCCGCTCCTGCGCGCGCTCGAAGCCGTGGGGTACGAGCAACCCACACCCATTCAACAGCAAGCTATTCCGATCGTTCTGAGCAAAAGCGACCTGCTGGGTTGCGCGCAAACCGGTACCGGAAAAACGGCTGCCTTTGCCCTGCCCATGCTGCAACTCCTCAGCGAACGGCCCCGCACGGAAGGCAAAACTCCCATACGCGCTCTTATCCTGACGCCAACCCGCGAACTGGCCATCCAGATCGCCGAAAGTTTCAATGATTATGGCAAGTTCCTGAAAATTCGCAATCTGGTGATTTTCGGAGGGGTAAACCAGAATCCGCAAACAGATGCCCTCAGGAGAGGCACGGAGGTGCTTATCGCTACCCCGGGCCGCCTGCTCGATCTGATGAATCAGGGTTTTGTCCACCTGAAGGATATCGAGATTTTTGTACTCGATGAGGCCGATCGTATGCTCGATATGGGCTTTATCCACGACGTAAAAAGGGTAATCGCCAAACTGCCCGAAAAACGCCAGACGCTGTTCTTCTCCGCTACCATGCCCCCCGAAATTGCGGGTCTGGCAGATTCCATTCTGACTAACCCCGCCAAGGTGGAGGTCACCCCGGTATCCTCCACGGCAGAAAAAATCGAACAATCGGTTTATTTCGTTGACAAGGCCAACAAGCGTCATCTGCTCGCTGAACTGCTGAAAAATACGGAAATCCGCTCGGCACTCGTTTTTTCCCGTACCAAACACGGCGCCAACCGGGTGGCCGGCGACCTGACCAAAGCCGGCATCAAGGCGGAGGCTATTCACGGCAACAAATCGCAAAGCGCCCGTCAGGCGGCTTTGGCCAATTTCAAATCCGGCAAAACCCGCGTGCTGGTAGCCACTGATATCGCTGCCCGCGGTATTGATATTGACGAGCTCTCGCACGTGATCAACTTCGACCTGCCCAATATCCCGGAAACGTATGTGCACCGTATCGGCCGCACAGGCCGGGCCGGACTCAGCGGCGTGGCCTTCTCTTTCTGTGAAGCGGAAGAGGTTCCTTACCTCCGCGATATTCAGAAGCTGATCGGTCAGGTGGTGCCTGTTGTACTGGATCACCCCTATGCCGCCGATCTGAGCGTGCCCGCTCCCGGTCAGCCCGCTCCGAAGAAGCAGCACAAGCCGCTGCCCAAAAGACCGCAGCCACTTCGCAAGCCAGCCCCCGAAAATTCCGGGCAGCCTGCCAGTGAAAAGAGGGAAAATGCGCAGCAACAGCCCGAGCGACAGCATAACAGGCCCGCTCCGCATGCGAGAAACAGCGGTGAACGTCCGCAGCAGCAGAGAAGGCCCGATCGCCCGCAACGCGAAGAGCGTCCGCAACGGGAGGAACGCCCGCAACGGGAGGAACGTCCGCAGCGCGAAGAGCGGAAGCCGCGTCCGCAGGAACGCCCCGTCCGGAACGAACGCCGGGAAGAGTCCCGTCAGCAACCCAAACCTCAGCAGCGCCAGGAAGCAAAACCTGAGCAGACGGAGTCCTCACTGACCCGCCGCGGCCGCTTTGCTTCCATTCTCGAGGTGGCAACGATCGAAAAACAGGAGCGCCCGCGCAAGCCGGGAGCTGACAAGAAACACAGAAGATAATCGTATTATCCTGAAATAAAGCGGTGATTTTCCCGGCAGCATGTCTGTAACCAGAGAATTTCGGCAGATTATTGCCGCCTGCGATGCGGCCAAAGCGCGTGGCACCCGAACATTGCTGGCAACGGTTGTCCATGTGGAGGGTTCCTCGTACAGGCGCCCGGGCGCACGCATGCTTGTGGAAGAAAACGGGATGATGACAGGAGCTATCAGCGGAGGATGTCTCGAAGGAGACGCCCTCCGCAAAGCCCTGCTCGCCATTGCCCGCATGCAGCCCCGACTGGCCGTCTATGATACCACCGATGAGGAAGACGCCACTATTGGGGTGCAACTCGGTTGTGCCGGTATCATTCAGGTGCTCTTCGAACCGGTTGACTACGCCGATCCCGCCAATCCGGTCGAATTGCTCAGAAAAGCGGTAGCCCGCCGCCAATCGGCTGTACTTGCAACGCTCTCTTTCCCGGATCGCCATGCCGAAGATCAGCCCGGGACGGTGTTGATCGTTTCACCCGATGAAGTCAGGTTCGCAGGGGATAAAACAACAGAATATCCCGAATTACCAGAAGAAGCATTACAGGTGCTGCGCATGGGCCATTCCCGCTTCTCCAGCCGGTCAGTCAATGGCCGGATCATGAATACTTTCCTGGAATATATACAGCCTCCCGTTGCCCTCGTTGTGGCCGGAGCGGGTAATGACGTAATACCCGTTGCTCAAATGGCAGACCTCCTCGGCTGGGAGATATATGTCACCGATGGCCGGCATACGCACGCCCGGGAAGACCGGTTTGCGGCCGCCTGTCAGGTATTTGTCGGGAAACCCGAATCGGTACTGGAGCATGTTACACCCGATGAACGAACCGCTTTCCTGCTGATGTCGCATAATTATCAGTACGACAAGGCGATTCTTCAACTGCTTCTTCCGCTCGATATACCCTACATAGGCGTACTGGGACCCAAAAAGAAACTCAACCGCATGCTCGACGACCTGCGCAGCGATGGAATGGATATTCCGGAACATATGCTTCGGAAAGTACACGGTCCAACCGGTCTTGAAATTGGTGCCGAAACGCCCGAAGAGATCGCGCTCAGTATGCTCGCCGAAATTCAGGCCGTTTTCAATCATCGCCCCGGCGGATATCTGAGGGATAAAACAACCGTTATTCACGACAGAGCCACACCCGGGTGGCAGTTTCCATGAAGATACATCATCCCGGTATCATTATTTCCGCGGCCGGCAGGAGTTCCCGGCTCGGTCGCCCCAAACAATTGCTCCCTTTCGGTGACGGGAACCTGATCACACATGCCGTCGCCACAGCGAATGATGCTGCACGGGGTCCGGTCGCAGTAGTACTCGGTGCTTATGCAGACGACATTATCCCGCACTTGTCCGGACTGAACACATCGGTTGTCATCAATCCGGATTGGCCATCCGGCATGGCGTCGTCCATCAGAACTGGCATCGGGTTCTTTGAGGAAAATTATCCGGAAACCGATGGCCTTCTGTTCATGGTCTGCGACCAGCCCTGGCTCACTCAAAGTGTCATTTCCGGGTTATTCTCGCTTCAAAACGAGCAGAATACGCCCGCGGCCGCCTGTATATATGCGGGCGCGCCCGGAACTCCCGCACTGTTTCACAAATCGGTTTTTCAGGCACTCAAAAACCTGGAAGGCGACAGGGGAGCCGGAAAACTGCTTCGCGAAATGTCGGAAGTAATCTCAAAACTCGATTTCCCGGAGGGGCGGCACGATATTGACACAGAAGATGAATACCGGGAATTGCTGAAAAGACTATCTTTACCATGAAAACTGGTAATTATGGTCAGAAAATTTGTCACTTTCGGTATTTGGCTTTCCTCGGTAGCTGTTCTCACAGCACAGTCATTCAACACCTTTCCGGTAACCACCCAGAAGCCACCACTGCACGGGCGGCACTGGATGGCCATTACCGGTAAACCGCTGGCTGCCACAGCCGGCTCCATGATTTTTACCAAAGGAGGTAACGCGGTGGATGCGGCCTGTGCCATGCTGGCAGCCACCTGCACCATGTGGGATGTCCTGAGCTGGGGCGGAGAAACGCAGGCCCTGATTTACAATCCCAAAACAGGCAAGGTGATCGGTATCAACGCGCTCGGCGTGGCTCCGACTGGTGCAACCCCCGAATATTTCAGGGGGAAGGGGATGAAATACCCGCCCCAGTACGGTGCGCTGGCAGCAGTGACCCCCGGAACCCCCGGCGGACTCATGCTCATGCTCGCTGAATACGGCAGTATGAGTCTGAAGGAAGTGCTGGATCCAGCCATGCAGATGGCCGGGGGCTATCCGATAGAAGCACAAACCGCCAATGCCATTGAACGCGAAAAGGAACTGATCAGACAGTGGCCCTATTCAGCGAGCGTGTTCCTGACGCACCCCGGCGAAAAAAGAGAGGCGCCCTATCCGGGAGAGATATTTGCACAGCGCGACCTGCTCGCTACCCTTCAAAAACTGGTGGAAGCCGAACAGCAGGCCCTGAAATCAGGCAAGTCAAGAAAAGAGGCGATTTATGCTGCCTACGACCGCTTTTACCGCGGCGATATAGCAGAAGAATTCGTCAGGGGATGTCGGGAGCAGGGCGGGCTCATTACCCGGGAGGATATGGCAAACTGGCAGGTCAGAACAGAAGAGCCTCTGTCCACCAACTACCGGGGGATTGATGTGTACAAATTGCAGCAGTGGACACAGGGGCCGGTCATGCTGCAGGCGCTCAATATCCTGGAGAATTTCGACCTGAAATCAATGGGGTATAATTCCACCCGATATACACATACAGTTTATCAGGCACTGAACCTGGCCTTTGCCGACCGCGACTTTTACTATGGCGATCCCTATTTTCCGCCGGAGGAGCCTGTAAAAGGACTGCTTTCAAAGGATTATGCGCGTGAACGCAGCAAACTCATCCAATTTGACAAAAATGATCCGGATGCGGGCCCGGGCGATCCGTACCCGTTCGAGGGGAAAACCAATCCGTTCCGGAATCTGCTCGACAGCTGGGGCGCTGCGGAGTCGTACACACCGTTTTCGGAGCAATACTATCGCGACTTTACTGCCGGAACCACATCCATTGAGGCGGCAGATGAAGCGGGTTGGGTAGTATCGGTGACCCCCAGCGGAGGTTGGGTGCCAGCCTGTATTGCCGGTAAAACGGGTGTGGGCATGAGCCAGCGCATGCAGAGTTTTGTGCTCGACGAAAGAGAAAATCCGTTCAATGTGGTAGCGCCCGGTAAAAGACCGAGGGTGACACTGACCCCTTCCATGGCCCTGAAAGACGGCAAACCTTACCTTTCCTTTGCCAAACAGGCGGGCGACGAGCAGGATCAGCTGCTGCTCCAGTTTTTCCTCAACATGGTGGAGTTCG
>JBDLWO010000063.1:0-4297 GCA_039804245.1 Bacteroidota bacterium | reverse complement strand
AATGGCTTCAAGGCGCACGCTACCTTTGAAAATTGCCAGTTCATTGAAAACAAGGCCCGGTTTGGAGGCGCTATTTTCACACAGAACGACACAACCAGCCTGACTGTCCGCGGCTGTTACTTCACTGGAAACAATGTGGAAACTTCCGGCGGCTGTATTCTGGTGAACAGCAATATCGCCACGAGAATAGAAGGTTCCACGTTCTATCAGAACTTCGCCGACCGCGGCGGCGCCGTACAGGCCAGCGGCGACAGTGTTCTCACCATCAGAAACTGCTACTTCCTCGAAAATTTTGTGACCACGCAGGGTGCAGCACTCAATCTCGATCACGTGGATTGCGATATTACCAACACGCTCTTTGCCAAAAATATCAATAGCGGCGACGGTGCCGGTGGCGCTATTTCCAGCAATGCTTCCGACGGACAGGTGAGCCGTATCCATGCGGTGAACTGTACGTTTGCCGATAACATCGCTGCCATAGGCTCCGGTGTGGCACAATGGGAGGAGTCTGAAATGGCCAACACGGAACTTACGTTGCAAAACTGCCTGTTCCAGAACCCAGACGGCGATAATTACGCGATCGAAGCGGGCACACCGTCCATTATATCCCTCGGCGGTAACCACAGCAGTGATATCACACTGGACACTTATCTCACTGCTACAAAGGATCTGAACAGTACTTTCCAGTCGTTCACTAACCCGGATGCCAATGAATATCGCCCGACACTCAATTCACCTGCCGTTGACGCTGGCGTAGCTGCAGGAGCCCCTGTTACCGATATCACTGGCGGCTTCCGTGTTGGAATCCCGGATGTGGGCTGCTATGAGGCGGTTGTGAGCAGTACCAATACGCCTGGTATAGTGGCGCTGCCCATGACCTGCGCCCCCAACCCGGCTACCGACCAGACGGTTATTTCTTTCAGCAGCGAACGCAATGGTCGCGTTGAAATCATGGTAATCAGCCAGTCCGGACAAACGGTCCGCCAGATTGCCGAACAGAAATCAGGCGAAAATTTCACACTGACAGTTCAGCTTGGCGATCTGCCCGCCGGAACTTATCTCGTGCAGGCGCGCATGGGCGCTGTCGCGCACGAGGGCAAGGTGGTGAAACTGTAATTTTATCTGATGCTCAACACAAACGGCCGCTCCGAAGATTCGGGGCGGCCGTTTGTATGTGGTGACGCGATCAGTTACTTTTCAAACCAGACCTTCGACTGGTTATCCACATCTCCGTTGTAATTGATGAAAATTTCCTCTCCGGCCGGTATGTCGCGTACACAGTAAAAATCAATAGTCTTGTTTTCGAAGTCCATGCCGTATTCGGCATTGGGGGAGTAGGAATGATTGTACAGGGAGCCGTATCCCAGACACAGTGCGTACCACTCGCCATCTTCGCCCCAGTCAAAGTAATAATCATCGAGCACCGTTTGCCGCACATGAGGCAACTGCGACTTCGGGAAAAGGAGCACGGGACATATTTCGATGATTTCTCCGGCCTCTATATCGCGGCCTGCAAATACGCCGGAGCCATGTAAATCGGAAGGCGCTACAAAGATGGATGCTTGCTGAAGCGACACGTTGTTCAGTCTAAAAGGTTTTTGAGAGATACCGCACCATTATCCGTCATGGGGACAAGTGGAAGCCTTACCTCCCTTGAGCAGAGTCCGCGGATTTCCAGGGCCGCCTTGACTCCCACCGGGTTGCCTTCCACGAAAAGCTGCTTGTACAGGTCCAGCAAATCGAGATTGAGTGTTCTGGCGGTGGGCATATCATCACGGAGTGCGGCGCGTACCATATCGGTGAATGGCCGCGGCGAGCAGTTGGCGATGACAGAAACGACGCCATCACCTCCGGCAGCAATTACAGGCAGCGTCATGAAATCATCTCCACTCAGGACGAGGAATCCCTCGGGTCTGCCTTTGATGATCTTCATAATCTGGTAAATATCGTCGGACGCTTCCTTGACGGCGACAAATTTGTCACTGGCGTGTGCCAGCCGGAGTGTAGTCTCCGCAGTCATGTTGGAGGACGTGCGGCTGGGTACATTGTAAATAATAATCGGTTTGGGAGATGCTTCCGCAAGTGCCATATAGTGCTGATAAATACCTTCCTGTCCCGGCTTGTTGTATGCGGGGTTACTTGACAGGACAGCGTCAATGCCATCAAAGTTGAACGTTTTGAGCTTTTCAACTACCGCTGCGGTATTGTTTCCTCCAAAAATACCGGCTACAAAGGGCAGTCGGCCCCGGTTTATCTGGATAGAGAAGTCGAGTATCCGGCGGTGCTCCTCGTCGGTAGTGGTGCTGGATTCGCCGGTAGTGCCGAGACTGACCAGAAACTCCACCCCACCTTCAATGACATATTCGATGACGCGTTCAAGCGCTTCCCAGTCAACCTGACCGTTTTTGAAGGGAGTGACCAAAGCCACGCCGGTGCCGCGCAGAGATGCCTGCAGACTCATGGTTTCGGATTTTATTTGGCGGGTGCTGCTGCCGGCAAGCGGCGGTAGTGACCCATTTTGCCGTATTTGTCAATGCGCGCAATAATCCGCTCATCGGGATCCATCGGCGCAATTTTTGCCAGTTCCCTGATAATATGCTCTTTCAGAATGGCTGCCATCTGTTCGGGGGCATTGTGCCCACCTCCGAGTGGCTCTTTTACGATACCGTCAATCAGTCCGAAAGAGAGCATATTGTCGGCATCGAGCTTGAGTGCCTCGGCTGCCTGTTCCTTGAAATCCCAGGAGTGCCATAGAATAGAGGAACAGGACTCGGGTGATATTACCGAATACCAGGTATATTCCAGCATGAATACCTTGTCGCCCAGGCCAATGCCCAGTGCACCGCCGGAAGCGCCTTCACCTATGATATAGCACAGAATCGGTACCCTCAGTTGCGCCATCTCGAACAGGTTGCGCGCTATAGCTTCGGCTTGTCCGCGTTGTTCGGCCTCCAGTCCCGGGAATGCGCCCGGCGTGTCAATGAGCGTGACTACCGGGAAGCCGAAACGCTCGGCCATTTTCATCAGTCTGAGCGCCTTGCGGTATCCTTCCGGATTGGCCATGCCGAAATTGCGATATTGGCGCATTTTGGTATTTACCCCTTTCTGATGCCCTATCACCATGACGGTCTGGCCGTCGAGATCGGCGAGACCGCCTACGATAGCGTGGTCGTCGCCTGCGTACCGGTCGCCATGCAACTCGATGAACTTCTGACACATCGTGTTCAGATAATACAGAGTATAGGGGCGTTCGGGGTGGCGTGAAAGTTGCACTTTCTGCCATCCGGTGAGATTGGAGTAAATCTCCTTGCGCTTGTTCTCGATTTTGCCCTCCAGTTCGCGAACCATGTCTGAGACATCGAGTTCGCCTTTTTCCCCTACCTCACGCAATTTCTGCAATTGCTCGTAAAGGGCTTCCAGGGGCTTTTCAAAATCCATGAAGGTCATTGACATGGCGGAGCAGGATGTTTTGATTTTAAATCTTGATGCCGCAAAGGTAACTATGATTTAACTCATAATAATGCCTCTTTTCAATTGATTTGGCTGCAGTCGCATGTAAACCCCTCCGATTTCGGCTCAGAAACAGCTTCTGAAAAAAAATATGAAAAATTTTTTCAGAAAATCTTGTCGGTTTGAAACAGGTGATATTATCTTTGCCCCGCTTAAAACGCAAGGATTGGTAGTTCAGTCGGTTAGAATGCCGCCCTGTCACGGCGGAGGTCGCGGGTTCGAGTCCCGTCCAGTCCGCTCAAACCTTTTCCCAATTTGTCCAAAAGCGTGTAAATCAATGATTTACGCGCTTTTTTTATTCTGATATGTTCCATAAAATTCCACTTTTTTCCGCTTGCCTGGTTGCTCTGCGGGTTTCTCGAAAAGTAATCGAAAAAAGGAAACCAGGTAAATGTGTTGTTGTGGAATATTTTGGAATAACATACTGAAAATCAGCATTTTAGGTATTGTTTATCTTTGGGAAGTTCGTATTTTTTCGTCACAAAATGGAGGGCTCACTTTAAACATGATGCCTTATGTCGGCCAAAACTTCATCCTTCTCGCTCTTATTCTATGTAAGCAGAACAAAAGTCCAGAAAAGTGGGGAAGTACCCCTTCTCCTCAAAATCAACATCAACGGGCGCAGAGTCGTCCTTAATCTCAAAAGATCGGTCAATCCTGAGGATTGGGACTCAGGCAAGGGCAGGATGGCAGGGAGATCTGACCAGTCAAGAATCGTGAATGAGTATATTGAGGCTGTCAAATTCAAGGTTCGCCGCAAGTACAATGAACTGATCCAGCTCAAGGA
>JBDLWO010000062.1:0-8471 GCA_039804245.1 Bacteroidota bacterium | reverse complement strand
CGATCCCGTGCGACTTGATTTTGTTGCGCTTCTTTTTGGCTTTCAGAAACTTGTTTCCGAAGTAGGAGTAGCCGGCGCCAAACATGGGAGCTGATACAATTACCGGGCTGTTATTGGGATCGAAATCTTCGAGCAGAATACCTGCCGAGTAGGCACCCAGTTCAAAAACTGAATTGTTGCGGTATAGTCGGGCAGGCACGCCAACACCGTCCAGAATAGAGATGCCAACACTGACTTGCCCGCCATAATTGCTGAAGTCGGTGGTTGCAGGTTTGGTATCAGTTTGGGCAAGGCCCTGTCGAAGCAGAAATAACAGGAACAGGAGTGTCGAAATTTTTTTCATCGGATGCGATTTGTATTGTTTTGAAGTCAATGAAGTCTCGACAGCACATCTTTCAGGCGTCTGATCGCCTCACGAAGTTGCTCTTCCGAGGCCGCATAGCTCAGACGAAAGCAGTTCGGATCGCCGAAGGCTGACCCGGAAACCAGGCCTACATAAGCGGTCATCATCACATAATCGCAGAAGTCGTCGGCGTTACTGATGATAGTGTGCCCGTCTGTTTTGCCAAAATACGCACTGATATCAGGGAAAATATAGAATGCGCCATCGGGATTATTGGTTTTGATGCCGGGTATTTCCTGAATCATGGAAATGACAATATCGCGACGTTCGCGGAAGGCCTCACGCATGGCATAGGTTGGCTCCAGGTCGGAGGTGAGCGCTATGGCTCCTGCTTTCTGTCCGAATGACGCCGCTCCGCTGGTTACCTGCCCCTGAATTTTGGAGCAGGCATCGGCGATAAATTTTGGTGCGCCCATGTAGCCCAGACGCCATCCGGTCATGGCGAATCCCTTGGCAAAACCATTTACCGTTACAGTTCGCTCCTTCACCTGCGGGAAAGAGCCAATGCTGACGTGTTCATGTGTGAAGTTGATATACTCGTAAATTTCATCGCTGATCACAATCACGTTTTCATGCCTGGCAATCACGTTGGCATAAGCCTCCAGTTCATCACGGGTGAAAACTGTTCCCGTCGGATTACAGGGCGATGAGAAGAGCACAAATTTGGTTTTCTCCGTTATCGCTGCATCCAGCTGCTGAGGAGATGGCTTGAAATCCTGCTCCACACCCGCATACACGCACACAGGAACACCCTCCGAAAGTTTGACGATCTCGTAATAGGAAACCCAGTAGGGAGAGAACAAAACTGCTTCGTCACCGGGATTCAGCAATGCCTGACAAAGGTTGTAAATAGTCTGTTTCGCGCCATTGCTGACTACTATCTGATCGGGGCGGTACTCCAGATTGTTATCCCGTTTGAATTTGTCAGAAATCGCCCTGGTCAGTTCAGCGAGTCCTGCGACGGGTGTATATTTGGTGTAGCCATCTTTCAATGCCTGAAAGGCGGCTTCCTTGATATGATCTGGTGTATCGAAGTCTGGCTCTCCGAGACTCAGACTGATGACATCGTGCCCCTGGGCGCGCAGTTCGCGGGCCATCCGGGCCATTTTGAGTGTTTCGGATTCTGCAAGTTGCAGTACGCGATCAGAGAGAATGGAATTGCTCATTAACGGGAGTGTTATCTTTGAACTGCAAAAATACCGTCATTGATCGGAAAGTTTGTCACAAATCGGTGTTAATAGGCAAGTTGAAGTATTATTCGCAAATTATTCGCATTTTTGCGGCAATACGGCCCCATATTTCGTTCACATCTGCCTAAAACGGCTCTCTGATGAAATCGCTCCGACTCTCGCTTGTTTTTTCCCTGCTTTTGTGCCTCACGGTTGCTTACGGGCAGCGTGTCAAATCGCCCAATGAGTTCCTGCCACACAGGGTGGGAGAAAAGTTCACTCCGCATCACATGCTGAACGGCTATTTCGACTATCTGGCAGCTGCTGCTCCTTCCACGATGAAACTGGTAAAGTACGGCTTGACTAATGAGGACCGGCCTCTGCAGATAGCTATTATTTCCAGCCAGGAAAATATCGCGCGCATAGAGGAAATTCGCCTGAACAATCTGAGATGGGCCGGACTGGCAGATGGCGATCCTGCCCCGGATCAACCGGCTATCGTCTGGATAAGTATGAGTGTTCACGGCAATGAAGCGCCCGGCTCGGAGTCGAGTATGTTGCTGGCCTACGATCTGGCCACGGGGCAGAATGAAAAAATCCGGGAATACCTGAAAAACACAGTGGTCATCATTGATCCTTCCGTGAATCCGGATGGTTACGACAGATATACACACTGGAACCGGATGGCCGGCAATATGACGCCCAATCCCCGACAGGAGGCCCGCGAGCATCGAGAGCCCTGGCCGGGTGGAAGACCCAATCACTATTATTATGATCTGAACCGGGATTGGGCGTGGGCAACTCAGGCCGAAACACGTCAGCGACTGGCTGTTTATCACCAGTGGCTGCCACATGTACACCCCGATGTACACGAACAGGGTATTAATGACCCTTATTTTTTCGCTCCTGCAGCAGAACCTGTACATGAGTATGTAACCCCGTGGCAGCGCGAATTTCAGGCTGAAATCGGAAAAAATCATGCGCGCTATTTTGATGAAAAGGGATGGCTCTACTTCACCAAAGAGGTTTTTGATTTGTTTTATCCCTCGTACGGAGATACTTATCCGACGTTTAACGGAGCGATTGGTATGACTTATGAACAGGCCGGCGGACCCAGGGGCGGCAGAGCGGTTATCACCGACAATGGCGATACACTGAGGCTGAGCGACCGTATTCTGCATCATTATACCACCTGTATGTCAACAATCGAGGTAAGCAGCAGGAATGCAGGCGAACTTGTCAGGCGCTTCGGGGAGTTCTATAAAAAATCTGTCACACAGCCTCAGGGAAAATACAAGGGATATGTCATCCGGGAAACAAATGATCCAAACAGGATAAACGAATTCTGTTCGTTACTCGATCGTCATCATATTCGTTACGGACGGGTTGGCGCCGGATACAGTGGAATCAGGGGGTTTGACTATACGTCGGGTAAGGAAACGAGTGTTTCCATCAATCCTAATGATATCATAATCAGCGCCTATCAGCCACACTCAACACTGCTCCAGGCCCTGCTTGAGCCGGAGCCTTTACTTTCCGACTCATCTACCTACGATATCACCGCCTGGTCGCTGATCCTGGCTCATGGTCTGGACGCCTATGCGCTCAAAGAGCGTATTGAGCCCAAAAAAGAGTTTCGCCCCTACAAAGCTCCTGAAATAAAGCTGGCTGCTCCGGCCTATTCCTGGTGTGTACACCGTCGCTCGATGGCAGAAGCGAAGTTTGTGGCGATTCTGCTCCAAAAGGGGGTCAGGGTTCGTACGGCGATGCAGAAATTTGACATCGCCGACCAGCAGTTTGCACCCGGGGCTTATGTGATCAACAAAGGAGATAACAAGCCAATTCAGAATGAACTTGATGATATTGTGCGGGCCGCAGCCTCGGAAACCAATGTGACACTGCATCCTGTTTTCTCCGGAATGTCATCGAAGGGAGGAGATCTGGGATCGGATATGTTCAGACTGATACCCAAACCCGAAATTGCGGTGGTCTATTGCGATGATGCCGATGATAATTCATACGGTTATCTGTGGTACTTTTTTGAGCAGGAAGCACGTTATCCGTTCACACCCGTTCACGCAGATCAGTTGGGAAGAATCAATCTGTACCGATATACAACGATTATTTTCCCCGATGGCCGATATTCGCTCAATCAGGGTCAGAAAGACGCCATCCGGTCGTGGGTAAAGAACGGTGGTCGGTTGATAGCAATAGATGGTGCAACAAGAGCGTTTGCTGAACTGGATGGTTTTGGCCTGGAGGCCAGATCGCTCCCGCCCCGTGATTCAGCGTGGAACAGAAAAACCCTGGCTGACAGGCAGCGCGACGGAATCAGCGATGGCCTGCCGGGTGCTATTGTGCGAGCCAGGGTTGACAATACCAATCCGCTGGCTTTTGGCTTTGGCGATACTTATTTTTCGCTGAAAACCGGCAGTGACCTGTACGAATCGCCGGGTGTGGCGGAAGCACCCATCTGGCTCGACAGCGACTATCAGTCGTACGGATTTATAGGCAGCAGGGTAAAATCGGCGCTCAAAAACACACCGGTTGTTACGACCAGAAAATCGGGTTCAGGCGACGCCGTATACTTCATTGATAATCCCTTGTTCAGAAGTTTCTGGCAGCAGGGGAAACTGATAATGGCCAATGCTGTTTTCTTTTGAATTCAAAAATGGCTTGTTTTTTGCTGCTGTTGATGAATAATGATTGAAGAACTCAAATGAACAACCTTTTGCAGGATGATACTTTCTTCTGGCTGTTGTGGACAGTATTCACAGCGGCAGGTATCCTTCTGGGTTGGACGCTGAGAGCATCTACTACCGAAAAGCGTGTCAGGTTTTCCCTCCGGCAGATTGAACAGGAAAAGAACACACTTGCACGCCTCTACACACATATCAAACATCAGCATGATTTGCGGGAAGCAGACTTCAAGCGGGTCTCCCTTGAGTTGAGCCATCTGCAGCTTTATATCCAGCAACTGGAAGAAGAAAAGGCAACTGTGATTCCTGAAGGGCCTGATCTTGCTGCAAGGACAGAAATAGCAGAGGAGCGGGCCGCAAGACTCACGGAGAAGCTGGAGGCTCTTGATGCGCTGACGGATACCCTGCGGATTCGCAATACTGATCTGAATATACAGTTGGAAAAAGCCAGGGAAGAACTGGCCGAATGGGATAATTTTTACAATGATTATCGCTCCATGCAGCAACGACTGACAGAGTATGAGCGAATGTCCAGAACGCTCGAAATGGAGCGTGACCTGCTGGCCGAGCGATTACTGGCAGCAAAGTCGGAGGCAGATGCGCTGCAGCGCGAACTGGTGCGTGTAACGGCCCTTACCGAAAAGAATACCGCACGCACGCGCAGGGGCGGGAGAGCACTTCCTGAAAATACAGATGATCTCAAGGTTATCAGGGGTATTACTCCTGTGGCAGAGCAGAAATTGTTGTCGCTGGGGGTATTTACTTTTGAACAGATCAGCCAGTGGGACGATGACGCCGTGATTGCTTTCGCACGCGCACTCGGAATGAGTCCGGGAAAACTGTTTCAGGAAGACTGGGTAGGGCAGGCAAGGTATCTGACAGGTACTGTAAAATAGAACTTCAATTATTCAAATACGTACGCATGGATCGTTTGCAGGTACTCCAGTCCCTGATGTCAGAGCGTCTGATACCCTTGTTCTATCATCCGGATGCAGATGTCGCATTTCAGGTGGCCGCTTCCTGCTATCGCGGAGGAGCAAGGGTCATTGAGTTTACCAACAGAGGTCCGTTCGCACATGAGGTATTTGCCATTTTGCGTAAACGAATATGGAAGGAATTACCCGGAATGCTTCTTGGTATTGGCTCCATACAGGACGCCGGTACTGCTGCGATTTTTATACAAATGGGTGCCGATTTTGTAGTAACCCCCCTGCTTCGTGAGGACGTTATCTTTACCTGTAACCGACGGAAGGTTGCTGTAGTTCCCGGAGTATCAACGAGTACCGAAACAGGACGTGCTGAAGAACTGGGCTGTGAGCTGGTTAAAATTACGCCGGGAGAGGTGTTGGGTCCGGCCTTTCTGAAGGCACACCTGGGGCCTTGTCCGTGGACGAAGGCCATGATATCGGGTGGTGTTACACCTGACGAACCCAGCCTGAGAGGATGGTTTCAGGCTGGAGCAGCCTGTGTGGGTATGGGCAGTAAACTGATCACTGCAGACATCACCTTACGACATGACTGGCAGGCACTGGAAGAAAATACGAAAAGCGTACGGAGCCTGATTCAGCAAATTTGTAATACCTGACGCAATTATTCGGAAACAGTCAGGAGCCTGAAGCCGGACTATATAAAAAAGCGGGTCGCTCTGCCAGAGAACGACCCGCTTTTTTCATACTGAAGAGATTTTTACCTCACAATCGTAACGTCACCCTTGAAGATTTCCTTCCGGCCGTCAATAAATTCTATTTCAGCCTGATAGACGTAAACGCCCGGGTTCATGTCCTGTGCGCGGTGCTTGCCATCCCAACCGATATTCGGGATGTTCGGATCGAAATCGAAACGTTCCCACAACAATTCACCCCAGCGTGAGTACACCTGCAGGGAGAGAATTTTGGTCACTTTCTTCTGTTCGGCGAACACCGTGAAGAAGTCATTGTCTCCGTCACCGTTGGGAGAAAAGACGTTGGGTATATACACATCAACCGAGCGGTCAACAAGCAGTCGGAGCGTTGCATCATCGCGGCAACCAACTTCTGTTTTTACCTCTACCTTGTATTGGGTGGAAATTTGTGGAGTGGCGATGGTCGTGAGACAGGTGTCGCAACTGAGGCCGGTAGAGGGTGTCCAGAGTACTGACTGCAGTTCACTGACCGGAATATTTACCTGAGCGATGATCTGGTAGGAATCACCGATTTCGATGATCGCTTCCGGGGTGAGCGTAATCACAACTTCTTCCGGCTCCTCTATAACTGCAGACAGCGTGGCGCTGCAACCTTCAGCATCTTCTACAACAATGGTGTATGTGCCCGGGAGCAGATTGAAGAATGCATTCTGTGCAGTAGGTACACCGCCATTCAGCGTGAAAGTGAGTGGAGGGCGTCCGCCTACAACATCTTCCACTACAATGGCGCCTTTGTTACCAAAGCAGGGAGGTTGTGCAATCGCCAGGGAAGCTGTTGGATCTATCGGAGAGATCAGCACCTGATCGGTGTCGGTGCAGCCGTTTGCCGGATCGGTGACCAGCACCTGATAAATACCGGGTTTACTGATGGAAGGTGTTGCTGTATTGACACCCGTCAGCAGGGCCCCGTTGTTGGTAGTCCACGCGTACGCTGCTGCACCTGAGCCTGTGACAGCGGACCCGCTCAGTGTTGCCACATCGCCATAGCACTTCATGCTGAAGGGATTACCAGCTTCTGCAACCGGTGGTACCCTGTTCTCGGTCACCGTGGTTGACAGATTATTCGAGCATTGATTCACCGGATCAACACCGATGATCAGGTAGATGCCGGGGGATGAAACAGTCAGTGAGCTGCCATTGCCAATAACAGTGGTATCTGAACCGATGACTGAGGCCCATCTGTACTGGATACCCGGGAAGGGTGATCCGCCGGTCAGTATAGTGGAGGTAACGGCGCAGGTAAGAGAGCCATGCGGATTGATGAACAGCGGTGGATACTGGAGATTCTGGTTAATGACAATCTGTGCCGTATCGGCGCATTGCGTCAGTGTATCGCGGATAATAAACTGGTATACTCCGGGATCATTGATTTCCAGTGTTGTTCCGGGGATATAGGTATTTCCACCGCTGTACCAGACGAGGTTGGCATTCAGTGTACCCTCTGCTGTACCCTGGAGCGTAATTTTGTCAATGACACAATCAAGCAGATCATCGGGTGTGGCGGAGATGGTTGCGATCGGGTTGTTGCTGATGTCAGATACCGTCGTGAAGGTGGTATCCTTACAACCATTAACAGTAATAATCATGGTATATAAACCAGCTTTTCCTGCTTTTGCATTTACCTGATTTACTGCTCCGGCGAGAACACCGTTCGTGGTGGTCCACTGGTAGGTAGCTCCCTGCAGATTCGGACTTCCGATCAGGTTAACCTCCCTCTGAACACAGTTGAGCGGTGCAGGCAATACAATAGAGGCGACCGGTTTGGCATGGAACACAACAGGATTGGCCGCTGAAATGACAGTGCAGTAGGCATTCAGAAGCACAGAACCACCGGGTGTTGCATTACCGGCAACAGCAGATATGTAATAAGTGGTGCCATATTGCATGGTGGCATCATCGAAGCAGAACGTTGGAGAACTGCTGCGGGCAATTTCGTTTACAATCTGGTTTCCACTGCCTTCATGTAGAATGAACTGAAGTGCATCGTTCGGGTCGAGGAACTGTCCTGCAGCGTTGTAAACAGCCGTTACGCAGCCATCTTCACCGCAGGTGGTGACCAGATTGCCAGACATGGATCCCACAGCTGTGACACAGGGTACCAGGCCAATATTGAAAGCGCAATTGGCCGGACAGCCATTGGCATCGGTTACATCCACATTATAGGAGCCTTGCGCCAGGTTGCTGATATTGAATACACCCGGAACAACATTACCCTGCAGACCGCCAGGCGTCCAGTCAACGAGATAGGGTGGTGTACCACCGGCAATATTTACAGCACCCTTTCCATCAGTGGAAGTGGGTGTAGACACATCATTAACCAGTTGGCAGGAAATCTGAACAGCGGAGGCTGGCTGCTGAACAACAAAAACGGAAGTGGCAGAACATCCGTTAACATCCGTCACAGTCACCCTGTAGGTGCCCGCTGTCAGGTTGGACAGATCTTCCACGTTGCCGGCGTTGGGTTGCCAGTTGTAGTTGAAAGGTGCAGTGCCCGAGTTTACATTCAGGTTTACCGATCC